>NZ_JBEXHL010000025.1:0-144215 GCF_040607795.1 Amycolatopsis sp. NPDC005232
TGAGCGTTATTTTTAAAGGGGCGGTCGGATCGGCCGGGGGCCGATCGCACCGCCCGATCGAGACGCCGGCGCGATCTCGCGGGTTGCCTCAAGCGGTGAGGGGCGGTCAGCCCGCGACGCCCGATCGAGACACCGGCGCGATCTCGCAGGGGGTTGCCTCAAGCAGTGAGGGGCGGTCAGCCCGCGACGCCCGATCGAGACACCGGCGCGATCTGGCGGGTTGCCGGGCGGTCAGCCCGCGACGATGACGGCGACGTCCGGACTGTCAGCGTAAAGGCGCTCGACGAACGCCATGCGCCGGGCCAGCACGCGGCGCTGGTTGAGGTAGCCCTTGTCCGTGATCTCGCCCGCGTCGAGGTCCGGCGGCTCGGCCAGCACCACGAGCCGCTCGACTCGGCCCGCCGACCCGGCCGCCGCGTTCATCGCGGCCAGCCGCTTCCCGACGTGCGCGCGCAGCTCGGCGTGGACCACACACCCGCCCGGGGCATCGAGCGCACCCGCGAACAACGCCCGCGCTTCGGCCTGGTTGAGCCAGGCCAGCGCGCTGACGTACGAGCGGTTCTCCCCCGCGATCACCGCGTCGGACAGTAGCGGCACGGCCGAGAGCAGCGCCGTGCGCAGCGCGCCGACGCGGACGAACGTGCCCGTGTCGAGCTTGAAGTCCTCCGCGATGCGGCCACCGAACAGCAGGCCGGCGTTCGGGTCGGCCGAGGCCGGCACGGCGGCGTCGCCGGTGCGGTAGAAGCCTTCCTCGTCGAACGCCGCGTCCGTGAGGTCGGGCCGGCGCAGGTAGCCGGGCGTCACGGAGGCGCCGCGCACGCGGATCTCCCGCGCCTCGCCCACGGGCGCGAGCTTCACCTCGAGCCCCGGCAGCGGCACGCCGATGCACCGCGCGTCCTCGAACGGGAAGTGCGCGCTCGTCACCGCGGGCGCCGTCTCGGTCGCGCCCCACGAGCTCGTCAGCGGCACGTCGACGCCGGCTGCCCTGGCCGCGTCCGCCAGTCGCGTGCGCAACGCCGCCGGCAACGCGGCCGCCGCGTTGAACAGCAACCGCAGCCGCGAGAAGAACACGCGCGCGAAGTCGGGGTCCTGCTCCAGCACGGGTACGAGCTGTGCGTAGCCGGCGGGCACGTTGAAGTAGAGCGTGGGCTGCGCCGAACGCAGGTTCTCCAGGCTGCGGCCGAACAGCTGCGGCGCCGGCTTGCCGTCGTCCACGTAGAGCGTGCCGCCGTTGTGCAGCACCAGGTCCACGTTGTGGTTGCCGCCGAAGGTGTGGCTCCACGGCAGCCAGTCGACGAGCACGGGCCGCTCCTCGCCCAGGAACGGCCACGCCTGCCGGATCGACTGCTGGTTCGCGCACAGCATCCGGTGCGTGTTGAGCACACCCTTCGGCGAACCGGTCGAGCCCGATGTGAACAGCACCTTCGCGAGCGTGTCCGGCCCCGTCGCGGCGTACGCGGCTTCGAGCTCCGGGCCCGGCGAAGTGGCCAGCAGGTCGTCGAGGGATTCCGCGCCCGGCACAGTGTCGACCTCGCGCGAGAGCACCACGCTGGGTCGATCAACACCGGGCTCCTCGACGGCGGCGAGCGCCTTCGCGAACGGACCACCGGCCTCGGCGAACACCAGCCCCGGCTTCAGCACCTTCGCGATCTCCCGGATCCGCGCGTGGTCGCTGCTGAGCAGGGAGTACGCGACGCTGATCGGCGCCACCGGCACGCCCGCCGTCAGCGCGCCGAGCGTGAGCACGAAGTGCGCGACGGAGTTGCCCGAAAGGATCATCACCGGCCGGTCCGGCCCCAGACCGCGGTCGAGCAGTGCCTGTCCGAGGGCGTCGGCACGACGGCGGACCTCGCCGTAGGTCAGCATCGCCCAGCCGTCGCCGTCGCGCTCGGCCACCAGCGGGTAGTCCGGGTCGACTCCGGCCCAGTCCCGCAGCATCGCAGCCACGCTGCGCGGGTAGGCGCCCAGCGGGTCACGGGAGCGGAAGACGACGCTCCCGTCCGGCCGGTCCTCGCGTTCGACGTCGGGTTCAGCGAACATTCGACCGGCTCCTCCTCGAGACCCGCTGTGTCTCCATCTGTGCTGCTGGTTATGAAGCCGACCACAGCCATGGCGGGAACGGCCGCCAGACAAGGCGACCGCCGGTGAGTGCCCGCCTACTTTTAGTCGACTTCATAACTATCGCGGGTCGCGAGGAATTTGTCGAATGTCAGTTTCCGCGCCGTCGGTCATCCGGCGCAGCACGGCGCCCGCCTTGAGCAGCAGCTCGACCTCGTCCTGCTCGAGGTCGCCGAACCGCTCCACGAGCACCCGCGACTCGTCGCGCACCACCGCGCCGAGCCGACGCCGGCCCAGCTCGGTGAGGTGCACGTAGCTCACGCGCTTGTCGCCGGCGTCGGCCGCACGCGCGACGAAGCCGGCCTCCTCCATGGCGTGCACGACCTTCGTGGCCGTGGGCTGGGAACAGCCGACCTCCTCGGCGAGCGTCCCGATGCGCAGGGGTCCGGAGCGGGCCAGCTTGGCGAGCACCAGCAGCTGCGTGCGCGGCAGGTTGTCGGGTGGCGCCGCCCGGTGCAGCTCGCGCAGCAGCCGGTGCAGCGACAGCACGAACTGGAACGCTTCGTCGGCGTCGACGTCCGGCGACTCGCCCACCATGGCCCGCTCCTCACCCTCGTGGTCACCTCACCGGACGCGCAGCTCCGGTGAGTACAGATCGAACCAGGTCGCGAAGTTCAGCACACGTTCCACGAGTGGCCGGAGGAAGGGCACGGTGTCCTCCCGGGCAAGCAGGCCCACGAGCAGGCCGCGGTCGAACAGGTCGAACACGGGGTGCGCCGGCGCGGCCAGCAGGTCGCCGACCTGGTCGCGCAGGGCTTCGAGGTACTTCGGGTCCTGCGTCGACGGGTAGGGGCTTTTCACCCGTTCGGCCACCGACACCGGCAGCACGTCGCGGGCCGCCGCGCGAAGCAGGCTCTTCTCGCGACCGTCGAACGTCTTCGTCGTCCACGGCGTGTTGTAGACGTACTCCACGAGCCGGTGGTCGCAGAACGGCACGCGCACCTCGAGGCCGGTGGCCATGCTCAGGCGGTCCTTGCGGTCGAGCAGGATGCGCACGAACCGCGTGAGGTGCAGGTAGCCGATCACGCGCATGCGACGCTCGTGCTCGGTCTCGCCGGGCCGTGTGCCGGCCTCCGCGACCGCCGCCGAGTACGAGTCCCGCAGGTGCGTCGCAAGGTCCAAAGAGGACCGCACACCCTCGGCGAAGATCCGGCTCACCCCGCGTTCGCCCGCCTGCAGCCGCCGCGCGAGCCACGGGAAGGTGTCGGCCTGCTGCACCTTCGGATCGTGGAACCACGCGTAACCACCGAAGACCTCGTCGGCCGACTCGCCGGACAACGCGACGGTGGAGCGCTCGCGGATCGCGCGGAACAGCAGGTACAGCGAGCCGTCCATGTCGCCCAGCCCCGTCGGCAGGTCGCGAGCGCGCACCACGGCGCGGCGCACGGCCGGGTCGGCGAGCTCCGCCGAGTCGAGCACGATGTCCTGGTGCATCGAACCGACATGCTGGTGGACGTCACGCACATACGGCGCGTCCGGAGTGGACCGCAACGCGTCCGGCACGAAGTTGTCTTCCTGCCCCACGAAATCCACCGCGAAGCTGCGCACCCGCTCGTCCTGATCGGCCAGCTGCCGCGCGGCCAGCGCGGTGATGACGCTGGAGTCGAGCCCGCCCGAGAGCAGCACGCAGCGCGGCACGTCGGCCACGAGCTGACGGCGCACGATGTCGTCGAGCAGCTCGCGCACGTGCTGCACGGTCACGCCGATGTCGTCGGTGTGCTCGGCCGGCCGCAGCTGCCAGTAGCGGCGCACCTTCAGGCCGGTGCGGTCCAGCGTCACGACGGTGCCGGGCTCGACCTCGCGCATGCCCGCCCACACGGCCTGGCCCGGGTTCTTGGTGAACGACAAGAGCTCACGCAGGCCGTCCGTCTCCACGACGGGACGGATTTCGGGATGCGCGAGGATCGCCTTGGGCTCGGAGCCGAACAGCAGCCCGTCGCCGTGCGGCGAGTAGTACAGCGGCTTGATGCCCATCCGGTCACGGATCAGGACCAGGCGCTCCTCACGCGGGTCCCAGATCCCGAACGCGTACATGCCGTTGAGGCGTTCGGCCAGGCCGGTGCCCCATTCCAGGTAGCCGCGCAGGACCACCTCGGTGTCGCTGTTCGTGGTGAAGCGGTGCCCGCGCGCCTGCAGCTCCGCGCGCAGCTCGGCGAAGTTGTAGACCTCACCGCTGTAGGTCAGCGCGACCGTGCCGCCGGCCTCGGCCGTCATCGGCTGCGTGCCCAGCTCGAGGTCGATGATGGCCAGGCGCCGGTGGCCGAACGCCACGTGACGGTCGAACCACATCCCGCTCGCGTCCGGCCCGCGGCACGCCATGGTGGCCGTCATGGCCGCCACCGTCTCCCGCTCGGCCGCCAGGTCGCGGCCGTAGTCCACCCATCCCGTGATCCCGCACATGTCCAGCCCCCGGAGCATCTTCAGAGAGAAACATTCATAGGGAATGAAACTGGTTTACGGGTGCGGGCGCCACCCGGACGAACCGGACTTGCGCGTGCCGATCCGGCCGAGGCGCCGACGTTTGCGCCGCTGGAGCGAGCGCGGAACCGAGAGGGGTGACCTGCGTCACGAAGTGGGGTAGAGGCGGCCCATCAGCTCGAGGACCTCCTCGATCATCTGCCCCGCCTTCGCCTTCGACCCGGCGGCCGCGACCTCGCGGCCCGCCTCCGTCGACATCGCGGTGAGCGAGAGCACGAGCATGTCCGAAAGCGGCCGGGTGTGGCCGTTGACCAGCGTGGCGTTGGCCGTGAGCCACTCCCGGAACCGCTCGCGCGTGAGCAGGCCGAAGCCCGCCGGGCCGTTGCCCGACAGGAACAGCCGGGCGAGCTTGCGCTCCTGCCAGCACCCTTCGAGGTAGGCGCGCGCTCCGGAGATGTAGAGCCGGAGCGCGTCCTCCTCGCCCTGCGCCAGCGCCGTGCGGAACGCCTTGGCGGACCGGTGCTGCTGGCGGCGGTTGTATTCGTTGTAGAGCGTGATGTACAGATCGGACTTCGCGACGAAGTGGTGATACAGACTGCCGATGCTGGCGCCGGCCCGTTCGGCGATGGCGGCCATGCTCGCCTGCTCGTACCCCGACGCGGTGAAGACCTCACCGGCCGCCTCGAGCAGTGCCGCGCGGGTCGCTTGCGCCCGCTTGCTCCCTGTCGCCTCCGTCATGGCGTGATTGTGCCGGACGGACTCACGCCGCGGGGATGCCGTTGGCCGGAGCCGGAGGTTGCGGTTGTGTGTAGGGGGTCACGGGACCGTCACCGTCGTCCGTCGTGAGCGGCGTACCGGACGACACCTGCTTGCCGTCCTTGATGGTCGCGATCTGCCCGCCGGTGTAGCCGGCGTGCGAATCCGCGCCGTAGCGGAACGGCACCAGGCCCGGCCCGGTGAGGCCGCCCTTCTTCAGCGCGTCGACCACGCCCTGGCGCGTCGGGTTCTGCCCGGCGCGGGCGAGCGCCTGCGTGAAGGTGTAGGCGTAGGCCATGGCGTAGTAGACGTTGCCGTCGAAGGGCACATTCGGGATGTACTGGTCGTGGATCTTCTTGAACAGCGCGGTCCACGAGTTGCTCGTGTCGTCGAGCGGCGGCAGGTAGGCCGACGTCACCAGCCCTTCGATGAGGTCCTGACCTTTCACCGACGAACCCGCCTGCTTGGCGAAGTTCTCCAGCAGCCCCGACACCGTGATCGGGTCGGCGCCCACGCTGGACGCGACGAGCGTCGGCGAGTAACCGAGCTTCAGCGACGTCAACTTGAACAACGCGGTGTAGGCCGGGATCGCCTCGAGCACCACGACGTCGGCCTTCGACGCCGCGATCGCCGACACCTGCGCGGCCACGTCGGTGTTGCCCGGCTGGTACGGCTGACGCGAGACGACGAGGCTCTGGTCGATGTACTTGTCGAGGCCCTTCATGCCGTCGCGGCCGAAGTCGTCGTCCTGGTAGAAATACGCGACCTTCTTGCCGGCCAGGTTCTTCTTCACGTAGTCGCCGAGGATCTTGCCCTCCACCGTGTAGTCCGGCTGCCAGCCGAACGTGTAGGGGTTCTTCTGCGGCTGGTCCCAGCACGTGCAGCCGGACGCGACGAACAGGTCGGGCACGCGCGAGGAGTTGAGGAAGTCCACGACCTTCGTGTGCGTCGGCGTGCCGAGCGAGCCGACGATCGCGAACACCTTGTCCTGCAACACGAGCTGCTTGGTCAGCGTGACGGTCTGGGCCGGGTTGTAGGCGTCGTCGAGGTACTTGAGGGTGATCTTGCGGCCGTTGATACCGCCGTTGGCGTTGATGTAGTCGAAGAACGCCTTCGCGGCCGGACCCTGCTCGCTGTAACCCGGCGCGGCCGTGCCCGTGAGCGGAATGGTGGACCCGATGGTGACGGTGTCGGCGGTGATCCCGGGCGTGGACTCCGCGGCGTCGTCACCCGAGGCACAGGCGGTGGCCGTGAGGGCGACCACCGCGGCCAAGGCGACCGCGACGGATACTGGTCGGCGTACGGTCATCTTCTCGTCTCCTGACGGGTCTGGAGTGGACGGACGAAACGAGCCTTGAGCAAGGCGCCGAGTTTGCGGACCCCCGACTGGATGCCACCGGGGAACGCGATGATCACCACGATCAGCACCAGCCCGTAGAGCACGAGCGGGATGTTCGCGTAGATCGCGCGGGGTAGGTCGGCCTGCTGCGCGAGGTCGGCGGTCCAGTTGGGCAGCAGGGTCACGATCACCGCGCCGTACACCGCGCCGGCGAGGCTGCCGAGCCCGCCGAGCACGGCCGCGGTGAGCAGGGACAGGGAAAGCGACAGCGTGAACGCACCGGGCGCGGCGAGGCTGTTGACGATCGCGAACAGCCCGCCCGCCAAGCCCGCGAACGCCGCGCTGATGCCGAACGTGACGATCTGCGTGCGGGCCACGTGCACGCCCGACAGTGCGGCGGCCTGTTCGTCTTCGCGCACCAGGCGCATGTCCCGGCCGATGCGGCTGCGCGTGAGGTTGGCGAGCAGGAACAACGTGACCACCAGGCAGAGGCCGCAGATCCAGGCCTGCCAGCGTTCGAGCGGGAAGGTCTCGCCAAGGGAAAGCGGCGGCGGGTCGGAGGTCACGATGAGGCCGTTGGCGCCGCCGAGCAGATCGCGCAGGCCGTGGTAGTCGGCCAGCGACGGCAGGCCGACGGCGAGCGCGAGCGTCGCACCCGCCAGGTACGGGCCGCGCAACCGCGCCGCCGCCACGCCGACGAGCGAACCCAGCGCGCCGCCGACGACCACCGAACCGAGCAGCACGAGCACGAGCGGCCAGTCGAGGTGCTCCAGCAGCAGCGCCGTGGTGTAGGCCCCGACGGCCACGAACGCGCCGTGCCCCAGGGAGATCTGGCCGGACAGTCCGGAAAGGACGGTCAGGCCCGCCGTCGCGATGGCGGTGTAGCAGATCTGGGCGAACTGCAGGTTCGCGAACGAGTCGAGCGAGGTCGTCACGAAGTACAGCACGATCAGGCCCAGCACCGAGAGCGTGAGGTGGCGGACCAGGGTGGACCGCTGCCAGAAGCGGACCGGTGCCGCCGCGGCGAGCGCCGTCATACCCGCCTTCCCTTCGTCGAACCGAACAGCCCTTGCGGACGCAGCATCAGCACCCCGATGAGGACGACGAGCGAGGCCAGCGTGACGATGTCGGACCCGAGGTAGCCGGCCACGTAGCTGAGCACGATGCCGAGCGCGAGCCCGCCGACGACGGCGCCCGGCGGGCTGTCGAGGCCGCCGATCACCGCCGCGGTGAAGCCGAACACCAGCACGGCGTCGAACGCCGTGGGGCTCACGAACGTGCTGGGCGCCACGAGCACACCGGCGATCGCGCCGACCGCCGCGGCCAGGGCCCAGCCGACCGTGAGCATCCGCCCGACGCGCACGCCCAGCAGGCGCGCGACTTCCGGCGCGAAGGCCGAGGCCCGCATCCGCAGGCCGAGGTTCGTCTTGCGGAACACCAGCGCCAGCACGGCCATCATGACCAGGACGACGAGCACGATCCACAGGTCGTTGGGCGCGAACAGCAGCTGCCGATCGCCCGCCTTGAACCCGGCGATGCCGAACGCCGGCGGGTACGACCGCGGGGTGCCACCGAAGAGCATCCCGGCCACACCCTGCAGCAGCACGAGCAGGCCGAAGGTGACCACCACCGCGTCGAGCGGCGATCTCTTCTCCACCGGCCGCACGAGCACCCGTTCCACCACGGCGCCGAGAATCAGTCCACTGAGGACGGCCACGATCAGCGCCAGCCAGTACGAGCCGCCGTGGGAGACGATCGTGTAGGCGATGAACGTGGTGATCATCAGCATGCCGCCCTGCGCGAAGTTCACGATCCGCGTGGAGCGCCAGATCAGCACGAGCGCCAGCGCGACGGCCGAGTACACGGCCCCGCTGGTGAGCCCGGCGAGAGTCAGGTCGAGGAAGCGGCCCATCACACCTCCAGGTAGGCGCGGCGCACGCGGTCGTCGGCCGCGAGGGTGTCTGCGGTGTCGTCGGCGACCTTGCGGCCGAGGTGCAGGACGACGGCCCGGTCGGCGACCGACAGGGCGGTCGCCGCGTTCTGCTCCACGAGCAGCAGCGTGAGACCGTTCTCCTCGCGCAGCGTCCGCAGCACGGCCACGATCCGGGCCGAAACCCGTGGCGCGAGGCCGAGTGAGGGTTCGTCGAGCAGGAGCAGCTCGGGCCGGCTCATCAGCGCGCGGCCGATGGCGAGCATCTGTCGCTCACCGCCGGAAAGCGCTTCCGCACGCTGGTGGCGGCGTTCGGCCAACGGGGGGAACAGGTCGTACATCTCGCCGGTGCCCGCCTTGAGCCACTGGCGCTCACGTCGCCAGAGCCCGCCGAGGCGCAGGTTCTCCTCCACCGTCAGCTCGGCGATCACGCCGCGGCCCTCGGGCACGTGCGCGACCCCGAGGCGCACGAGATCTTCGGGTGCCAGGCGGGTGATGTCGCGGCCGTCGAGCTGCACGGCGCCGTCACGCGGGCGGTGCAGACCACTGAGCGCCCGCAGCAGCGTGGTCTTGCCGGCGCCGTTGGAGCCCAGCACGGCGGTGATGGATCCCTGCTCCACCACCAGGTCGACGTGGTCGATCGCCCGCACCGGCCCGTAGTCCACTACGAGCCCGCTGACGTCAAGCATGCGCACCGCCCTCTCCCGCGACGGCCGTCACGGGGTCGCCCAGATAGGCCCGCTGCACCTGCGGGTCGGCCCGCACCTGCGCCGGCGTACCTCGAGCGATGACCTCGCCGAAGTCGAGCACCACCAGCCGGTCGCACAGGTTCATCACGAAGTCCATGTGGTGCTCGACGAGCATCACCGTGGTGGTCGGCGCCAGGCCTCGGACGATGTCGGCCAGCTCCCCGACCTCCGTCGCCGACAGGCCGGCCGCCGGTTCGTCGAGCAGCAGCAACCGGGGCTCGCTCACCAGGGCGCGCGCGAGGGCGACGCGTTTGCGCACCCCGTAGGGCAACCCGGCGCAGATCCGGCCCGCGTCACCGTCGATCCCGAGCTCGCGCAGTACCTCCCTCGCGCGGCCGGCGAGAGCTCGTTCGTCGCGGTCGGCCCAGGGCGACGCGAGCAGCGCGCCGCCAAGGCTCGTGCGCGAGCGGTGCGTGGCGCCCGCGACCACGTTGTCCAGCACCGTCAATCCCGCGAACAGACCGAGTCCTTGCAACGTGCGGGCGATGCCGTGACTCGTGAGCCGCTCCGGCCTGGGCCGTTCGAGGGCGTGGCCGGCGAAGGTGATCGTGCCGGAATCGGGCCGCACGAACCCGCAGATCGCGTTGAACAGCGTGGTCTTGCCCGCGCCGTTCGGGCCGATGATGCCGAGCACGCACCCGGCGTCAACCTCCAGCGAAACCTGCCTGAGCACCTCGAGCCCGCCGAAGGAGACACAGAGTCCCTCAGCGCGCAGGAGTACGGGATCCTCGACCACGCTCACCCCACCGCCTCGTTGCAGTGACACCGGCAAAGCAGAATCCGATTCGGACGCGACGAACAGTACAGTCATCTCCCTTGCTTGCCCAGACCTGTTATCGGGCCGAGTTCGCGGTTACCGAAGCTTGATCCGGCTCGCTTGATCAACTCGGGTGGCCGAATGTTGTTCTGGCTAAGGAACGCGTGCTATACCCGGCACTTGCGTGGCACCGCACCCGAGCGGTGCCGTGAGCAACGAGGTGCGAAGTTGAGAAACCGTACTTGGCGCTCGACCGCGGTAGTGGCCGCTCTGGCCGTACCGATCCTCCTCACGACAGCGGCGACCTCGGCCGCCGCGCAACCGGATCACCACTCCCGGTTGGGAATCACGACCGTCTCGAACCCGCGGCCCGATCTGGTCAGCGGAGGCCAGGTCCTGGTCAGAGTCACGCCGCCGGACGCTCGCGCGGCTGTTCGCGTGTCCGCCGGTGGCCACGACGTCACGCGGTCGTTCCACGCCGAGCCCGACGGGAGCCTGCTCGGGCTCGTCACCGGACTGCGCGACGGCTCGACCGACCTGGTCGCGACGGCAGGGCATGATCGCGCGAGCGTGCGCGTGGTGAACCACTCGATCACCGGCCCGGTGTTCTCCGGGGCGCAGCAGAAGCCGTTCTACTGCGAGACCACGGCGTTCGGCCTGCCGCCGGCGACCATGCCGCTGTGCAGCGCGCCAACGCAGGTTACCTACCAGTACAAGAACACCGCGGGCAAGTTCGTGGCGCTGGCCGACCCGGCGAGCCGCCCGGCCGACCTCGCCACCGCGGCCGGCGGCGCGCCCTACATCGTGCGGATCGAACGCGGCACGATCGACCGCGCGGTGTACGAGATCGCAGCACTGACCTCGGGGCCGGCCGCGCCGTCACCGTTTGTTGCCACTCCGGGCTGGAACGACAAACTCGTCTACACCTTCGGCGGCGGCTGCAACTCCGGCTACCACCAGGGCAATGGCACCGGTGGTGTCGTCAACGACCTGTTCCTCTCGCAGGGCTACGCGGTCGCGTCGTCGAGCCTGAACGTGCTCGACAACAACTGCAGCCCGATCATCTCGGCCGAGGCCGCGATGATGGTGAAGGAACACTTCATCGAGACGTACGGGCCCGTGCAGCACACCATCGGCTGGGGCGGTTCCGGCGGGGCGATCCAGCAGTACGACATCGCCGAGAACTACCCCGGCATCGTCGACGGCATCATCCCCGGTGTGTCCTTCCCGGACCCGATCACGACGGCCGGCCCGGTGGCGGACTGCCGGCTGCTGAACCGGTACTTCGCGTCTGCCGCGTTTACCGATGCGCAGAAGCTCGCCGTGGCGGGCTGGAACTCGTACTCGAGCTGCCTCTCGTGGGACGCCACCTTCGCCAGCCGCACGACCGCCACGGACAGCTGCAACTCGGCCATCCCCGTCGACGTGCGCTGGGACCCGGTGACGAACCCGCACGGCGTGATCTGCAATTCGAACGAGCAGTTCGCGAACCAGCTGGGCCGTGACCCGCGCACGGGTTTCGTGCGGAACACGCTGGACAACGTCGGTGTGCAGTACGGGCTGGACGCTTTGAAGGCCGGGGAGATCTCGGCGGCGCAGTTCGTGTCGTTGAACGCGTCGATCGGCGGGTTGGACTACACGGGTAAGCCGGTGGCCGCCCGGTCGTCGGCCGACCCGAAGGCCCTGGATGCTTTGTACCGCGACGACATCTTCAACACGGCGTCGCAGGGCTTGGCTTCCACGCCGATCATCGACCAGCGCACGGACCTCGACCTGGCGGGCGCCGGGAACGACATCCACACGTCGGAGTGGTCGTTCGTGCTGCGGCAGCGGTTGCTCGCCGCGAATGGGACCGCGGCCAACCAGGTGATCATCGCCAACCACCCCACTGGTGCGGAGCAGGCCGCGGCGAGCGCGTATGAGCTGGACGCGATGGACCGCTGGCTGACGGCGATCGACCAGGATCACTCGGGTCGGAGTGCTGCTTCTCGCGTCATTGCCAACCGGCCGCACGACCTTTCGGACGGTTGCTACCTCTCCGCAACCCAGCGCGTGCAGGAAAAGCTGACCGACCCGTCGTCGGGCCAGTGCGGCGCGCTGTACCCGGTGGCGGAGAACACCCGGATGGCGGCCGGTGAAGGTCTGGCCATGGATGTACTGAAGTGCCAGACACGCCCGCTGGACTTCGGCTCCTACCCGGTCAAGTTCACGGCGGCCGAGAAGGCTTCACTGAAGAAGACCTTCCCGACGGGGGTTTGTGATTACCACCGCGACGGCGTCGGCGAGCGCGAGCCCGCCGGCGTGTGGCGGAACTACGGCAGCCGCGCGTAGGTACTGCTCGAAGACGGCTCCTCGCCAAGGTTCACGCCGTGGCGAGGAGCTGTTTTCGTCAGTGGTGGAAGAGGCGCAAACCGGTGTGGGTCACGCTCATGCCGTGCTGTGCGCACGCGTTGACGACATCCGGGGAGCGCGCGGAGCCGCCAGGCTCGACGACGTGACTGATGCCGATCGTGGCGGCGTGCTCGATGTTGTCGCGGAACGGCAGGAACCCGTCGGACACGAGCGTCGCACGGCTGGCCCACGGCCGAGGGTCGGGCAGAACCGGTGGGACATCCGGGAAAAGCTCGGTGAACTCCACTTCCTGGGCCGGGGTGAGACTGCCCTCGGCGAGGCGGATCTGCCAGTTGAGGCGATCCTGGCGGGACATTCCGGCAACCCGGGGCAGCGTGCGTACCACGGAGTGCCGGCGCAGCCACCACGTGCGGGCCTTGCCGACCGCGAGGCGGGCGCAGTCGACGCGATTCTGCTGCCCGGCGGCGACGCCGAGAGTCATCCCGTCGCCGACGACCGCCACGGAGTTGGACTGCGTGTGGCGAAGGGTGGCCAGGCCGAGCAGGGCGTCGCTCGGGAGCCCAGGCGGGAACGGGGCACGGTCGCGGCGCTGCTCGACGACGACACCGTAGACGTCGCGGCGCTCACACTCAGGTGGCTCGTATGCCGGATCTGTCTCCAGGACCAGGAAAGTGCCAGATTTCTTACGCGCGAGCACTTCCAGCGTCCCGGGTTCGAAGCCAGGCGCGATCACGGCGTCGGAGATCACCTGCGACAGCAGGTCGGCCAGCTCCGCGTCGACAGGTGCGGAAACAGCGACGACGTCACCGAAGCTGGACTTCGGATCGGCGTCGCGGGCGCGCACGTACGCGCCGGTGAGCGGGCCGGGTTCGGTGACGCGCCAGGTTTCCCGCATCACGTCATCCAGCGGGCCGGCCGTGG
This sequence comes from Amycolatopsis sp. NPDC005232, assembly GCF_040607795.1. Taxonomy (NCBI): domain Bacteria; kingdom Bacillati; phylum Actinomycetota; class Actinomycetes; order Pseudonocardiales; family Pseudonocardiaceae; genus Amycolatopsis; species Amycolatopsis sp. NPDC005232. Next base: position 13,341 of record NZ_JBEXHL010000025.1, read on the forward strand.
CCACGCCCGCTGGAGACACGTGTTTGAACGACGCCGCGACCACGGCCCCGGTGGCGGCCGAGGCCGTGTGAACGAGCTGCCACGCGTTGAGCGCGTCGAGCAGGTTGATGAAGGACGGTGTGCCTGCGCGGACCCGCAGTGGTCCGTCGTCCAGCACCCGGGCGGGTTGGTGGGGGTTCATGCCGTAACGAAGGTCGATCACGCGAAGCGCTCCTCAGTGGCGGACACCGAGGAGCCCCCAGGCGGACGACGCTCCCACTGCTCGCGCTCCCCGGTGGTGACCCACCCTCGCCAGTCGCGCGGGGCCAGGCTACCACCGGGAAACGTCCGTCAGAACAGCTTGCGCTTCGCAGCCTGGTTGATCAGCGTGCGACCGTCCTCCGGGAGGAGGAAGTGCTGGGTCTCCAGCCGTTGCACGACATCGGCCACCTGCTGCCGGTAGTCATTATTGTTGTAGTACAACGACTTCAGCTGAGCGGCGTCGAAGTCGCGGTGGGTGCCGTAGAGGACGCAGAACGAGGACAACGGGTTGTCGAGGTTGGCGGGGGAATTGATGCCGTCGTTGAGGCCCGTCGGGGCCTCCACGTCGGGCAGGCGGATGCCGCCCTGGGCGATGCCGTTGGCGTCGCGGGCGATGTCAGCGGGTGGGCCAGGGTCGATCAAAGCCAGCGGCGCAGCGCGGCGCGGCGCGATGCCGCGGCTGACCCACTTGTCGAGCGCGTCGTAGGCGGCGTGGAAGACCGTCCAGGATTCGACCTGGCTCGGGCCGGGGTTGGTGCAGGAGAAGGGGGCCTGCTCGCCGAACTCGCGGGACTGGATGGCGCCGAGCGTGGTGCGGAAGTCGTTCGGGTCGGTGCCGGTCGAGTAGGCGGGCACGTGCGAGGCGCCGGCGATTTCCCATGTGCGCAGGGAATCGCTGTCGGGCGCGGTCTTGCTCGGCACGCCGGCGCCGCGGTAGACGTCGTTTTCGGTGTAGACGCGGATGGCCTTGGTGCCGACGCCGTCGCGCGGGGGCAGGGAACTGTCGGAGAGGGCGAACAGGAAGCCGTCGTAGACGTGGCGCAGGGGCTGCACCGTGTTGTAGTACACGCCGAGATAGCGGCCGGACTGCGACGCGCCGCCGGCGTACACGCGGTCGATGCCGAGGTCCGCCAGCGGGTTCTTCTTGCCGCGGCCCTTGAGCAGCTGCGCGATCTGCGTGTAGATGTCGAACGACTGCGAGTCGTCGAGCACGGCGCCGCCGTTGGTGACGTCGAGCGAGCCGTAGCGCTGCGGGCTCCACTGTGTGAGGCCGAGGCCGGCCGTCCCGCCTGCGGTTGCGCCGTTGACGCCGACGCGCTGCACCGAAGCACCCACCCACGTCCAGCCGTTGCGGACGTAGTAGTCGGCGCTCGTGCCCCACTCGGTGTCGATGTCGTGCCCGGCGGTCACGTTCTGCCAGTCGACCACCGCGACGCCGGCCGATTTCGCGGGCTTCACCGGGCGCCGTACCACGATCCGGGTCGTGTACGGCGTGGTGCCCAGCGTGGTGGCGACCTGCTTCTGCTCGTCGACGGTCGGGTTCGGGTTGTATCGCGTGGCGGTGCCGGAGATGAAGAACTCTTCCTCCTCGTAGCCGGCCTTCTTCAGGTCGTACGGCGTCGAGTAGAAGACGTAGTCGTGCGCGGGATCCCCGGGTTTGCCCTGCGCGGGGATGGGACCGGTGATCTTCGCCGGGCCGTTGCCCGGGGCGGAGGTCGGGAGCTTCGACGGCGGGGCCTTCGCGGCGGGAGCGGCGGGAGCGGCGAGCGCCGGTGTCGCGGCGAGCAAGAGGGTGAGCGGTGCCAGGAGGATGGTGGTTCGCAGTCTTCGTTGAGTGCGGTTTCCGGACATGTACGTCCCTTCACGAGGGTGACAGCCTCTTTCCGGCGCCAGCCAGTGAACGCCCGCTTAGTCGGCCATGTCAAGAATCTCATTCGGTTTCTACCGGTGGGGCTGCCCGGATTAGCCCGGACGTACGACAGCCAGGACCGAACCCCGTTCGGTTTCCCAGAAGTCCACATCAGACGCCGCCGCGCCCTCACCAGGCCGGGACGACGTTCTTCTGGCAAGATCCACGCCCGAACGGTTGATCTTCACCACCGGAAGGCGTGGCGCATGGCCCTGGGCCGGAAACTGACCGTCGTCACCGCGGCGGCCACCACACTCGCGGCCCTGCTCGCCGCCCCGGCCGGCGCCGCGCGCGAGACCGTCGTCTGGAAACCGTGCCCCACCGCCGCCGGCGTCGACTGCGGCACGGTCACCGTCCCGATCGACTGGGCGAATCCCGGCGACGGCACGATCCAGCTCGCCCTCGCGCGGCGCAAGGCCACCGACCCCGCCCACCGCATCGGCTCCATCCTCATGGACCCCGGCGGCCCGGGCGGCGAGGGCGCGGGTGAGGTGCAGGACGGCTGGACCCTGTCGCCCGCCATCACCGCCCGCTTCGACACCGTGGGCTTCGACCCGCGCGGCGTCGGGCAGAGCAGCCCCGTGCGCTGCGGCCTCACCGAAGTGACGGCCCCGAACCCGCAGCTGCCGAAGAGCGTCGCCGAGTTCCGCCAGCTGGCCGCGCGCAACCAGGCCCTTGGCACGAGCTGCGCGAAAACCACCGGACCGCTCGCCTCGCACGTCGATACCACCAGCGTGGCCCACGACATCGACGCCATCCGCGCCGCGCTCGGCGAAAGCAAGCTGACGTACTACGGCACTTCCTACGGCACGCTCATGGGCCAGGAGTACGCCGAGGCCTACCCGGACCACGTCCGGGCGCTGGTGCTCGACGGGACGATGGACCACTCCGTGCGCAGCACGTGGGAGTTCCTGAGCTCGCAGACTCGCGCGACGCAGGAGATGTTCGGCCAGTTCGTCCACTGGTGCGCCACCACCACGACGTGCGCCTTGCACGGCCAGGACGTCCGCTCGGTCATGGCCCAGCTCTACTCCCGCGCCGAACACGGCACCCTCGGCACTCCCGACGACACGCTCGACCCGGTCTCGCTGATGGGCATGATCACCCACGCCTTCTACGGCCCCGACTGGTCCGGCCTCGCCACGAGCATGGTCAACCTGCGCGACGGCAAACCCGCCGAGTCCGCGTTCGGCGACATCACCGTGCCCACCTCGTTCAGCAGCATCTTCTGCTCCGACTGGCGCCTGCCCGTCAGCGGCTACGGCGAGCTCGAAACCTTCCGCCGCTCGCTGGGCGCGATCGCCCCGGACATCCGGTTCTCACCCCTGGCCTGGACCTCCGCCACCGGCTGCCTCGGCTGGCCCGGCACCGTCCGCGACCCGCAGCGCACACCCGGCTTCCTGGGCAACCTGCCCGTGCTGCTCCTGAACAGCCGCTACGACCCCGCCACGCCCTACTCCTGGGCCCAGCACGTCGCCCGCCAAACCGGCGCACCCCTCCTGACCTACGACGGCTGGGGCCACAGCGCGTACTTCAAGAACAGCGACTGCATGGTGTCCACCACGGACAAGTTCCTCATCGACGGTGTGCTTCCCGCCCGCGGAACCCACTGTGCCGCCGTGACTCCTGGTGCGTCGAAGTCCAGAATGGACGGACCCACCTACTGAACGAAGAAGGGCCTCCCAGGTTTCCCAGGGAGGCCCTTCTTCGTTTACAGGTCAGTAATCGTCACGTCCGGTGAACTGCTGCTCCAGCAACTCCGCCGACCCGGCCACCAGCTCCAGCGGGTCCGTGAACTCGTTGATGTCGAGGTTCACCAACGGCAACGAATGCCGCAGGACAACGTGCTCGCCCATCACCACGATCCCCCCGACCACGAGCGTGTGCCCCACCTCGGTCAGCACGTCGAGCAGGTCCACCTCGTCCACCCGCGCGAACGGCGTCGCGATCTGCACCCAGTCTTCCTTCTTGTCGAAGACCTCGTGCGCGACCACCACCACCTGCGCGCGCCCGGTCGTCTCCGCATCCTCCCCGAACGCCATGCGAATCCGCACCTCGTCGGGCTCCTCCCGGATCACCCGGTACTCCTGCCTCATGAACGCGACCAGATCGGCCCATCCCGCCACGCGGCTTCCTCCGTTTCGTGAGTGAACAGGGGAAGCGTAGTGAACGCGGGCACACGCGGCTCACCTTGCGCAAAATATCCATTTTGCGTAGTTCGACAAGACCGTCCGCCGTTATTCTGACGCCATGCGATCCCTGCGGTACACGATCAACGTCACCCTCGACGGATGCGTCGACCACCGCGCCATCGAGCCCGACACCGACACCCACCAGCACGCGACGGCCACATTGCGCCGCGCCGACGCCCTGATCTTCGGCCGCGTCACCTACGAAATGATGGAAGCGGCGTGGGGCCCGCACGCGGACGCGGAGGCGATGCCGGCGTGGACGCGGCCCTTCCGCGAGGTGATCGACCCGGCGAAGAAGTACGTCGTGTCAAGCACTCTGCCCGCGGTGGACTGGAACGCCGAACTGATCACTGGCGACCTCGCCGAATCCGTGCGCCGCCTGAAAGCCGAGCCAGGCGAGAGCCTCTACGTCGGCGGCGTGACCTTGCCACTGGCCTTGGCCGAGCTGGGACTGATCGACGAGTACGAGTTCGTCGTGCACCCCAGGATCGCCGGCCACGGCCCGAAGCTGCTCGAAGGCCTGCCCGTCCCGCTCGACCTGCGTCTGGTGAACCGCTACGAGTTCGGCTCCGGTGCGGTGGTCCTGACGTACGAACCCAAGACGGCTTAGGGCGGGGTTCAGAATGAGGGTTCCCGCTCGGGACTGACGGCTCGTCAGCCTTTCTTTGACACGAACGGAGGGGCTGGCTGCGGCCGAGACTCGTGGTGGGCGCAAGCCGCGGGAGGTCGATGATGGCCGAATTGCGGTGGGCCGGTTCGCTCGATTTTTATGCGCCGCGATCGACGGCTCGCGGCTGTGCGCGATGAAGGGCGGGGACAAGACCGGGCTGTTCCCCCTATCCGCGGCAAGCGTGGCCGCCCGATTCGCCGTCTACGAAGGGCCCAGCCGACCGCGGCTTCGACCACGACGTGTACCGCGAACAGGTCCGTCGGTTTGGCATCACGCCGGTCATCGCCCGCCGCAGTACCGAACACGGCTCCGGGATCGGGGTCTACCGCTGGGCGGTGGAGGGCGCATTCGCCCTCCACAACCCGACTCCTCCGGCGACGGAAAGGTGTGATCACACCTTTTGTTCCCAGATCTCCCGAGATGCCGACACGGGGTCGGCTGCGACCGAGCCAGGGACGTCCCAGATCCGCGTGAGCGCCTCACCTTTCCGGTACTCCGGCCAGCCGGGGTTGCCGGTGGAAGCGAAGTCCGTCAACGACTTGCTGAACTCCTGCGCCAGCTCGAGAGCCTCGCGCGGGACTGAGTCGCCGAAGAGCATGGCCGCCATCGGGCCGCGGAAGTTGCCGAACATCAGCGGCACGTCGAGGAGGTGGCAGGCGCCGAGCGCTCCGCCGAACACCGGGGTCGGCCAGGTCAGCTCGTAGCACCAACTGCGCCCGCGGTGCTCCTGAGCGCACCACATCGACGGAATGCGGAAAAACGCGTCGGACTGAATGAGGAGGTACAGATCGGCGTCGGAGGCGCCCGGGTACGCAGCCCGGTAGGCATCGAGCGGCACAGCGTGCGCCGCCGCGACACCGGCGACGTCCACGGCGGACAGATCCTCGTTCATCGCCATGGCGAAGAACCGGTACTCGTCACGGGCGAACCCGGTCATGAGGTCGACCTCTGCGCGCAGGCCGCGCCAGGGCTGGTCACGCACCAGATTCCCGTCGATCACCGGCCCATACGGGGTGACCTCGCCAGGCGTCGACTGCACGGCGTGGATCGCCTCGGGCGCCAGGTCCGCGAAGGCCTCGGAGGTGAGCGGCACGCCGAGTGCCCCGGCGATCCGCTCCGCCGTGCCGCGCGCTCGTTCCTCGGGCAGGAACGCTGCCGTGACGCTCTGCCCGATGGCCCGGCGAAACAGCCCACGGCCGGCCTCAGCGGCAGTCAGCGCAGCCACGGCGCTGGCACCTGCCGACTGACCGAAGATCGTCACGTTGCCCGGGTCGCCGCCGAAGCGCGCAATATTCTCCTGCACCCAGCGCAGGGCCGCGAGCTGGTCGAGCAGTGCCCGATTCTGCGGCGCGTCGGGCAGCCAGCCCAAGCCCTCGAAGCCGGTGCGGTAGTTCAGGCTCACCATCACGACGCCCGCGCGGGCCAGATTCGCGCCGTCGAATTCGGGCTGGCTCGCGGCGCCGAAAATGAACGCCCCGCCGTAGAACCAGACCATCACCGGGAGTCCGCTCGCTCCGGGATCGGGCGTCCAGACATTGACGGTGAGGCAATCGGCGTCGTCGGCCGGATGCCACAGCGGCGGGATCGGGGGCATTGCGGCCTGCGGTGGCGCAGCGCTGAACGCGATGGCGTCGCGGGTGCCGTCCCACGGCTGCGGCTGCTGGGGCGCCTGGAAGCGCCGGATGCCGTTGAGGGGCGCGGCGTAGGGGATGCCCAGGAAGGCGCCGACACCCTCATCCATCCTGCCTCGCACAGCGCCCTGCGCCGTCTGGACGATGATCGTTTGCATGCCTTCATTCAACATCACCCACCGTCGCCAGCAGCTTCGCACCAGAGTGAACAGCGTCCGAACTATCTGAATTTCGACAGCAGCCTGTAACGAGTTGATGTACGGCTTCGGTATCCAGTACGGCGCCGATCGGGGAAAGACACAGTCGAACTGCTGCACTGGTTCCGCCGCCCAGGCATCCTTTGGGAGATACGCGACGACATTCAGCACGCGGTTGAGAGTGGAGCGGAAAGCCGATTCCCGAGCGAGGACCTGGCCATAAATGCCCTCTCGCTCGATGAGGTCCAGGTTCGCCAACGCGACAGCGCACGAAACCGGATGACCACCATAAGCAGAGGCTGAGTCATTCTTGATCGCGGCTTCCGCCCCGCACGCACGATCTAGGCGATCGTCGAGCTCCTCATCGCGGTCGTGATCAGTGTGCAAGCAGGTCGGGCCGAGTTCGCGCCACTGACCCGAGGCAACGCTCCACACCCGATGGCCGACTCCTCACAGTCGCCGACGCTCCTCTGGCACCCGGCTCTGGCGCACCGGCTGCGACCGATGACAGAAGAGGAGACTTCGCAACGGTCGCACCGACCTCAGCCGGCAGCGACGCTTGCGGTGATGGCCAAGTTCGTTGCTTCGACTCGTTCTTCTACGCAGTGGACACGGTCGTACCGTTGATCGCGTTCAACCAACGAAGCGTCTGGTACCCGGACAGTCACACTCCGACAGGTTCCATGCTCGAGACGTTCCTGAACGTCGCAACGATTCTCGGGTGGCTACTCTCGTCCATCTTCGTGCTCTCGTTCGCGCGCCTCGCTCGAAACCTGTAGAGCACCTCCCGCGCTCACGCGGCGAGCGCGCCCGGCGTGCCGAGTGACGCGGCGACCCGGGCGACGAACTCGGCGTTGGACTTCGTGGTGCGGACCTGGTCGAGGAACTGCTCGGTCGCGCGCTTGGGGTCCTGGCCGGACAGGGCGCGGCGGACCTCGTTCATGACCTGGAGCTCCGCGGCCGGCACGAGCAGCTCGTCGCGGCGGGTGCCGGAGCCGAAGAGCTCGACGGCGGGGAACACGCGGTTGTCGGCCAGCAGGCGGTCGAGGCGCAACTCGGAGTTGCCGGTGCTCTTGAGCTCCTCGAAGAACACGGTGTCGGCGAGCGAGCCGGTGCCGACGAGCGCCGTGGCGATGATCGTGAGCGAACCGCCGTCCTCGATGTTGCGCGCGGCGCCGAGGATCTTCTTCATCGGGTGCAGCGCACTGGCGTCGACACCACCCGAGAGGACCCGGCCCGACGTGCGAGCGGCGAGGTTGTAGGCGCGGCCGAGGCGGGTAAGCGAATCGAGCAGCAGCACGACGTCGCGGCCGCTTTCCACGAGCCGCTTGGCGCGCTCGACGGCCAGCTCGGCCACGGCCACGTGCTCGGACGGCTTGCGGTCGAACGTCGACGCGACGACTTCACCGCGCACCGACCGCTGCATGTCGGTGACCTCCTCGGGCCGCTCGTCGGCGAGCAGCACCATGAGGTGCACGTCGGGGTGGTTCACGGCCACCGCTTGCGCGATCGCCTGCAGCACCGACGTTTTCCCGGTCCGGGGCGGCGCCACGATCAGCGCGCGCTGCCCCTTGCCGACGGGCGCGACGAGGTCGAGCACGCGGGTGGTGAGCTGGTGGCGGGTGGTTTCGAGGACGAGCCGCTGGTCGGGGTGCACCGGCGTGAGCCGTTCGAACTCCGGGCGGTTCTGCGCCGGAGGAGCACCGTTGACCGAGACGACCTGCTCGCCGTCGACGACGATCTCGTCGCCGCGCCGCAGGTCGTGCTTGCGGATCAGTCCAAAGGGGACGGAAGGGCCGCCCGGCGTGTAGCCGAGGGTGGCGGTCTTGCCGTGGATGTCGAGAATTCCTTGGTATGACATGGTTTTGACTCCTTGAAGGATGGAAAGCGTCTCTCGGTGAGATCGCGAAACGAACGAACGCCGCATCGAGGCGACGCAGCTTTCGTGAAAGTTGAGAACTCCCCCGGGCGGCCGTGCCGGCATCCATGGGGATCGAGGTGAGCATAGCGCAAGGGCGCCGAGGACCACAACACGCTATAATCGCGGCGACGGAGAAAGGGGGACGTCACCATGCACACGCTGCTGCATCTTGCTTCACCACTGCTGCTGGCGTTCCCCGCCGTGCACGTCTTCGACCAAGCCGGCCCGGCCGCGATCCTCGCGTTCGCCTCCGTGGTGGCCGCGAGCCTGCTCGTGGTCCTGGTCGTCAGCAACGCCAACCGCGGCGAGCTGGCCGCGTGGACCATCCCGGTCCGCGCCCGCCGCACCGCGCTGAACCAGCGCGCACGTCGCGCGGCTTTCCTGCGGCTGCGCGATCCCGGCACCCCCGGCCGAAGCCGGCCCCGCGCACCCGGGTGGTACTCCCCGGCTGCGTAACCCCTTTCCAGGTCAGTCCGATCAGGACGGTCCGCAGCCGGTTCCGCGTGCCCTGAAACGACTTTCCCCTGGAGTGCTGTCATGCCCGAAATCTTCGACGTGCCCGTCGCCGGCGCGTACCACCTCGTCCACTCGCTCGCCTCGGCGACCGAACCACTCACCGGCTCGTTCGCGGCCGCCGCCGCGATCGTGCTGTTCACCGTCGCCGTGCGGCTGCTGCTCGTACCGTTCGCCCGGGCCGCGGCGCGCGGTCAGCAGGCCCGCACCGCGTTGGCCCCGGAAATCCGCAAACTGCAGGAGAAGCACGGCAAGAACCGCGAAAAGCTCGCGGCGGAGATGGCGAAACTCCAGCAGGAGTCGGGCACGTCGATGTTCGTCGGGTGCCTGCCGATGCTGGCGCAGCTGCCGTTCTTCTGGGTGATGTACCACCTCTTCAGCACGGCCGTGATCTCCGGCGCACCCAACGCCCTGCTCGGCAGCACGTTGTTCGGCATCACCCTCGGAGCCCATGGGCTGGCGGCGGCACCGGTCGTGTTCGTGGTGGCCGGCCTGCTCGCCGTGGTGGCGTGGTTCTCGATCCGGTGGCAGGACCGCCAGCGCGACCTCACCACTCCCGGCGCTCGGTTCCTGCGCCTCCTGCCTTATGGAACAGTCGCGGTCACCGCTTTTGTTCCCTTGGCCGCTTCGCTGTACCTGCTGACGACCACGACGTGGACGGTGGTCGAGCGGATGGTGCTCAACCGGTAGGGCCGAGCCGCTGGCGCCGTCTTGACGCCAGCGGCCCATCCCACCTGGCTCTAGCCGGCCGAGGGGTCGGCCTTCAGCCGGACGAGAAACGCAGCGAAGCTGCGGGACGGGACTTCGAAGAAACCGCTGTCGGGATCCTTGCTGTCCCGGATGAGCCGCCGACCGGCTTCTTCGGCGACCTCGACACAGTTGTTTGTCTCCCCGCCGGAATACCTACTCTTTTTCCACTTTCGCTCGTCCATTGCCCTCTAACGCCCTTATTCGTCGATGGAGAAGGTCCCTCGTGCCATCGGTCGACAACGCGAGTTTCCGGGCGTCCTCGTGACTGGCAGTGAAGCGCCCGGTGTCCTTGGGGTTCTCGTACCATCGTCCACCACCCGGGAATTCGAGATACAGGCCGGGAGGAGCGTCATGTTCCGCGTAATAGATGATGTTGTAGCCGCCGGTGAGCAGCCCGTATGCGCCCTGCTGGTGCTCGATGACCCTGACCGTGACATTCGGATACTTCATCACCGCGAGCACATGACGAAGCTGTGCCGCCATCACCTGAGGCCCACCGATGTAACCGTTGACGACGGCCTCATCAATCAGGAATTCAGCTTTGAGCGGCCTCGGGTCGTCGGGAGACAAGCGTTCCTGCCGCTCCAAACGACCCTTGATCACGTTCTCGACTCTCGCCTTTGTGTCATTGAAATGCGGGGCGGCATCGAACATCGCAGCGCTGTATTCTCGAGTCTGAAGCAGGCCTGGCCAGAGGCTTCGCTCACACGCCCACAACTCGACGCCATCGCGTTCGGCGGCCAGGTAGCGGCGGAACTCGTTCGGCGCGTCCGCAGGCAGCCGAGCCGGCGGCGGCTCTTCGTCGGCGATCCTGAACAGCCGCTCTGCTTCGGCGCTCTGGTCGTCGCCAGCCCCGTAGTACCGGCACAGGTCGCGTACGACGGAGACCTTCATGAGGACATCGCCGTTCTCGTACCTGGTCACAGACGGTGCTGACATGCCGAGATACTCAGCGACCTCCACAACCGTGCGCTTGCCCACGTCCTTGCGCAGAAACGCCAGGTAGGCGCCAAGAAGGCGCCTCGCGCGGGTGCGAGTTTGAGCCATCCGCGCAGCATATCGCCCGGTGGCGACCGGTCACGCACAAAGCTTGCACGTGTGAACATGCACGTGTTTAATGTGCACGTGTTGGTCCGGTCACCGCCCGTGAAGAGGTGTCTCCGATCCCGGCAGTGAAGGGCAGCTCTTCATCGTCACCGGCCAGCCGACGGCAGGCGGGGTCCAGCTCTGTTCATCAGCTGGGCCTCGCCTGCCCGACCACTCGACGAGCAGCGTGGGAAGGGACAACGCATGACCATCTCCGTGGACGACTACACGGGCCAGGGCTTGGTGTCCGGGGAGCTGTTCGAACAGCTCACGCGACGGATCGTCAAGGAACAGGGGATGTCCGCCGAGTTCGCGGCTCGCATCGTCGACCAGGCCTTGGCGTTCCTCGCGGCCTGCGCCCGGTCGGAGGAGCCGCTCTCGCCGAGCAGCACCGTCGACATCGGATGGCACGCGTTCATCCTCTACACGAAGGAATACGCGGATTTCTGCGACGGGATCGCCGGGCACTTCCTGCACCACGACCCGCCCCCGCTCGGCGTGACATCGAACGATTCGTCTCCGCAGAAGAACGTCGACCGCTCGATCAGGGCAATGCGTGACGCCGGATTCGCGGTCGACCTGGCGCTGTGGGATGTCTCGGCGAAGTGCTCCCAGTGCCAGCAGGGTTGCACTCACTCCGGGGGCAACACCGGATGTCACCACCACCCGGTGCGAACGGACACAATCACCGCATGATCGAACGGTACGGCTGGGACGACCTGCCGGATGCTGTTCGAGGTGCGATCCGGCAGCACCTCGGGCAGCCAACGGTTCTTCGCGAAGTCGAGCAGGGGCAGAACTGCAATCTGGCGCTCGTCGTCAAGGACGACCGCGGGACCGCTTTCCTCAAGGGCGTGCGGGGTGTCAGTCCCAGGATGCGGTGGCTACGCAACGAGGCCACGGCCGGCGAGCTGGCCACCGGGCTCGCCCCGGCGACCCGGTTCTGTGAGGACGTCGATCCGGACTGGCTCGTCGTGGGCTTCGAGTACCTTTCCGGCCGCCCGGCCGTTCTGGCTCCCGGCTCTGCCGATCTGCCGCTGATCGCGAAGAGTGTGACCAGGATCAGCGAGTTCGACGGCGGCGCCGCTCAACCGCTCAGCGCGCGCTGGGCGGCGGCGGACTGGTGGACCAAACTGGCTGAGGTCGCTCGGCAGGACGTCGTCGGCTGGGATCTCGACGAGGTGACGGAGTGGAGCCGGCGAGCGGCCCGGTTCGTCAGCGGAAGCGCGTTGCTGCACACGGATCTCCACGAGCACCAGTTCATGATCGACGACAAGACCGGCCGGGTCCGAGTGATCGACTGGGGTCGGCCCGCTTCCGGAGCGGCCTGGGTGGATGTCGCCTTCCTGGTCATCCGTCTCATCGCCGCAGGCCACCGACCAGCTGACGCAGAACAATGGGCGACCGCCGTGCCGAGCTGGAAGACCGCGACGAAAGAAGCCTTGACGGCGTTCGCGTGCTACGTCGCTGGTTTGTGGACCTACCGCGGTGTCACAAGTCCCTTCACCGGCTCCACCGAGCTCAGTTTCGCGGCGAAAGACTACGCCGCCCACAGGTTGACCGGCTGGAATGTGCGGCCGCGCCGTGTGTAGAAAGAAGGTTCGTCGTGCGGGACACGCAAACTCTCAGCCCACGGGTCAGGATCCTCGGCGCCAGCCTGCGCGAAGCTCGCCAGGCTGCCCGATTCGGCCTGCGTGAACTCGCGCGCCGCCTGGACGTGAATCCTTCGATCCTCGCGCACTGGGAGCACGGCACCCGAACTCCCGATTCGGAAGAGGTGTCACGGGTGCTCGGCGCCCTCGGCGTGCGACGCGACCAGGCACGGCACATCCTCAACCTCGCACGCGGACTCTCCGACCCGAACTCGATCACCTTCGGGTCGAAGGCCGCCCTGGGCCACCACCTGGCCGAGACCGCGCACGAGGCCGTCGCAACCGCGATGACGATCTGGAGCCCCCTGCTCATCCCGTCTCTGTTGCAGATCCCCGATTACCTCCGCGCAACGGTGAAGGCCGCGCTGCCGACCGTCGCCGCCCGTGAGTCCTACCTCACCGAATTCCTCGAACGACGGGCGTCTTCTCCGGCAGGAACCCGCGTGCCTGTCGACGTGTTCGTCGGGGCGGCCGCGTTGCAAGAGACCGTCGACAACGACGACACGATGGTGCGCCAGCTCCGGTTCCTCGGTGACACCGCGGCCATCAACGCCGCCGTGACCATTCGGCTCGTGCCGAGCGACGTTGGTTTCCACCCCGGGCTGGCGGGCGCGTTCACCTTGTTCACGATGCCGGAAGGCGATCCCATCGTGCGGTGCGACGCCTATGACACCTCGGTCTTCCTCGTCGACAAGCGCGGCCTCTATCGAAGCGCCGCCGAGAACCTCGATGCGCGAGCACTTTCGCACGAAGACTCAGTTGCAGCACTCGAAGCGTGCGTCGCGGAGCGGGAATCGCGCGTGCAACAGCGTATTTCCGAAGTGTCGAGCAACGCGGAAGACGAGTTGTGGGCGCAGTTGATGACGAGGTAGGGATCAGCCCAGCCGCAGGCCCGGCGGCAGTCGCAGGTCCGTCACCGTTCCGTCGGCGGCCACGGTGACGTCCAGCGTGCCCCCGGCCAGTGGTAGGTCCGTCACGCGCAGGGCGCCCACCGGGCTCGGCCGCGGCGGGTCGAGGGTGACCACGCCGGCGGGGACGTCGACGCGCAGGCCCAGGAACGTGACCAGCAACGTCACCGCGGACGCCGCCGCCCAGGCCTGGGGGCGGCACGACGCGGGGTACGGCAGCGGGGACGACACGTCGTCCGAGCCGTAGCCCGAGAACAGCTCCGGCAGGCGGTTGTCGAAGCCGCCGGCCGCGTGCACGAGCTGCAGCCCGAGCGAAGCGGCGCGCGATGACTGGCCCGCCGCGTGCAGGCCGCGGACGACGACGGCCGTGTCGTGGGGCCAGACGGAGCCGCAGTGGTAGCTCAGCGGCGAGAAGCCGCCCGCGGTCGAGGACATGGTGCGCAGGCCGAAGCCGGCGGCCATCGACGGGTGGAGCAGCAACTCGCCGACCGAAGCGCTCTCGGCCGGGTCCAGGATGCCCGTGCCCAGGAGGTGGCCGATGTTGCTCGTTAGCGAATCCACCGGTTGCTTCGCGCCGTCCAGGGCCAGGGCCGGAAAGTGGCCGTCCGAAGTGGACACCCAGAAGTGCGAGCGGAAGCGCGAGCGCAAGGCCTCGGCCCACAAAAGCAGCCCGTCGGCCGGTTCGCCGAGCGCGGCGAGCAGCTCGGCGGCGTGGACGGCAGCCTCGTACTGGTAGCCCTGCACCTCGGACAGCGCGACGGGCGGTTTGGCGATCGTGCCGTCGGCGAAGCGCACGGCGTCGCCCGAGTCCTTCCAGCCCTGGTTGGCCAGGCCGCGGCCGCTTTCGTCGAGGTACTCAGCGAAGCCGTCGCCGTCGGTGTCGGACAGGCCGGTGATCCAGAACAACGCGGCGCGCAGGTTCGGCAGCAGCGCGCGGACCTCGGCCTCGGGCAGGCCCCAGCGCCAGGCGTCGTACAGCAGGCCGACCCACAGGGCGGTCGCGTCGACGGTGCCGTAGTAGCGCGCGGGCAGCGACATGCCGTGGACCTCGAAGCCGGCCCGACGGCGTTCGTGCAGGATCTTGCCGGGCGCCTCGCCGGTCGCCGGGTCGTGGCGCTCGCCCTGGGCCCGGGCGAGCGTGCGCAGCGTGCCGCCCGCCAGCGAAAGCGACAGCGGCAACGCCAGGCGCGCGGCCCACAGGCTGTCGCGGCCGAAGAGCGTGAAGAACCACGGCGCACCCGCACCGGCGAACACGTCACCCGGGTGCTCGCGTTCGGCCAGCAGCAACGCGTCGAGGTCGTCGAGCGAACGGTTGAGCAACGCGGTGAACCGCCGGTCGTCGGCCTCCACCACGGGCCTCGGCAGCCGCGCGGCCGAGCCCGGCACGAAGGGCGCTTCCGGGTCCGTGGCGGTCAGCGTCCAGTGCAGCTCCACGCGGTCCTCGACGCGCACACGCCACTTCACCAGCACGCGAGCACCGTCCACAGTGGTCCCGCCGTCGGTGGCGACCACGGCCTTGACCAGGCCCTGCTCCCACCGCACGCCACCGTCGACGCGCACCGGCTCCAGCGGGACCGCCGAGCCGCCGGACTTGATCACCTCGATCGACGCGAAGTCAGCCGCCAGCACGAGCTCGACCACGCACTCCACGGCCTCGGACGCCGAGGACACCAGCTCCAGCTTCTCCGTCACCCCGCTCGCCGTGACGCGGCGGTGGCGGCGCAGCCACACCGTCGGGTCCGGACCGGGGTTGCCGAGGTGGCGCACCAGTCCGGTGAAGGTGCCACGGTCCGCCGCTGGCTCCTCGAAGCCGATCGGTTCGGGCTCGTGCCCGTCGACCGTCACCACCGCTTCGCTCACCAACCGCAGGTCACCGTGCAGCAGACCCTGCGTGCCGTTGCCGCGGATCTGCCCGTCGCGACCGGAGAGGACGACGGTCGGCGCGCGCAGGGCGATCGCGAGGTCGTGGAGCAGCGGCTGCATGGAAACGTCCTCCGGTGGGGTCGGGTGTCCCCCGATTGGATCGATCAAACCGGCTTCGTGTCAAGTTGGTTTGAAGTCTTGACAGGTCAGCGGCCAACGTTCAGAGTAGCCGCCAGATTGAACGTTCAAATCTGCACCTCGATCGAGGTGCGGGACCAGGTCACCAGGAGGCGGGATGGCGCAGCGGGCCACGCTGAACTCGGTCGCGGAAGCCGCCTCCGTCTCCCGCCAGACCGTGTCGAACGTGATCAACTCGCCCGAGCTCGTGAGCCCGGAGACCCGCGAACGTGTGCTCGAGGCCATCGACCGCCTCGGCTACCGCCCGTCCACCGCGGCCCGCCAGCTGCGCACCGCGCGCTCGCAGATCATCGGCATGCGCATCGCCCCGGTGGGCAACGGCGTGAGCGGCGTGGTCCTCGACCAGTTCCTGCACTCGCTCACGGCCACGGCCGAGGAGTACGACCACCGGATCATGCTCTTCACCGCCGCCGACGACGAAGCCGAGACGCGCGCGTACGCCGATCTCATCGCGTCGGTCGGCGTCGACGGATTCGTGCTCACCCACACCCACCACGACGACCTGCGCACGCACTGGCTCAAGGAGCGCGAGCTCCCGTTCGTCACCTTCGGGCGGCCGTGGGGCGACGAGCGGGCGCACGGCTGGGTCGACGTCGACGGCGCCCGCGGCACCCGCCTGGCCACCGAGCACCTCGTGCGCCAGGGCCACCGGCGCATCGCGTTCGTCGGCTGGCCCGCGGGGTCCGAGACCGGTGACGACCGGCGCGCCGGCTGGGAGGCCGGGCTCACCGCCGCCGGACTGGCGGACCGGCCGCAGATTCCCGTGTTCGACGGTGTGGAGGGCGGGCGCTCGGCCGCCGCCCGGCTGCTCGACGAGCCCGCCGCGCCCACCGCGTTCGTGTGCGCCAGCGACTCCCTCGCGCTCGGTGTGGTCGGCGAGCTGCGCGACCGCGGCCTGCGCCCCGGCGCCGACGCGTCCGTGATCGGTTTCGACGACACCCCGACCGCCGCCGTGCTCGGCTTGAGCTCCGTGGCGCAGCCCATCGTCGAAGTCGCCGCCGAATGCGTGCGCCAGCTGCGCGCGACCCTTCGCGGCGCCGCCGGTCCCGAACCCGCCTCGACCCTGTTCGCCCCCCGGCTCGTGCTGCGCACAACCTGACCGCACGACCTGACCTCTCCCCACCTGCACGATCAAGGAGGATCGATGCGTCACCCCCGTTCCCTCCCGCGCACGGCTGTCGCCGCTGCCGGCCTGTTGCTCACGCTCACCGCGTGTGGCGGCGGCTTCGACGATTCGACGGCGCCCGCCACCCAGCAGTCCGGCCCGGCGTCGCTCAAGCTGATGATCGCCTCCAGCGGCGGCGCCGAGCTCACGGCAGTTCAGGACGCCACCGCGAAGTGGGCGGCGGGCTCCGGCGGCTCGAAGGTGCAGGTGATCGCCGCCAACGACCTGCCGCAGCAGCTGAGCCAGGGCTTCGCCGCGGGCAGCCCGCCCGACGTGTTCGCGGTGGACGCCACCAAGTTCCAGAGCTACGCCGACGAGATGCTGCCCTACGGCGATTCGGTGTCCTACAAGGACGATCTCTACCCGACGCTGCGCACCACGTTCACCAAGGACGGCAAGCTCTACTGCGTCCCCAAGGACTTCTCCACGCTGGCGCTGGCGATCAACACCGACCAGTGGGCGGCGGCTGGACTGACGGACAACGACATCCCGAAGAACTGGGACCAGCTCAAAGCCGCCGCGCAGAAGCTGACCACCGGCGGGCACACCGGGCTCGTGTTCAACGACACCCGCGACCGCGTCGGCGCGTTCCTGGTCCAGGCCGGCGGCTGGCCGCTCGACGCGGACCAGAAGAAGGCCACGGCCGACACCCCGCAGAACCTGCAGGGGCTCACCTTCGTGCGCGACCTGCTGGCCTCCGGTGTCGCCAAGTACCCGAAGCAGATCGGCGCGGGCGACTCGGGTGAGGCGTTCGGCCAGGGTAAGGCCGCGATGAGCGTCGACGGCAACTGGATGGTCGGCGGGATGACCAAGGACTACCCCAACGTGAAGTACCGCGTCGTGCCGCTGCCGGCCGGCCCGGCGGGCGCGGGCACGCTCTCGTTCACGCAGTGCTGGGGCATCGCCGCGAAGAGCAAGTTCCAGGACCAGGCCAAGCAGCTCGTGGACGCGCTGATGCAGCCGCAGCAGGAGCTGGCGTTCGCGAAGACGTTCGGCGTGATGCCCTCGCGGCAGTCGGCGCGCCCGCAGTACCAGCAGGAGTTCCCGCAGCAGGCGGCGTTCCTCGCCGGGGCCGACTCGGCGCACGGCCCGGTGACGCTCACGAAGATGGACCCGGTGCTCACCGACTTCGACGCCCAGATCCAGCAGCTGCCCGGCGCGGACCCCAAGCAGATCCTGAAGCAGCTGCAGACCAACACCACCGCCGCGCTCGGTCAGTGAGCTGGGCATGACGACCCTGCTCACCACCACGAGGACCCCCGCCGCGCCACCATCCCCGGCGCGGCGGGGGAAGGGCCCGAGCCGGCGTGAAGGCCGCGTGGGCTGGCTGTTCCTCGCGCCGACACTGGTGGTGCTCGCGCTGTTCTTCGTGCTGCCCATCGGGATGGCGCTGTGGGTGAGCGTGAGCGACTGGACCGGCAACGGCAGTCCGTTCTCGTCGCGCGTGCACTTCGTCGGCGGCGACAACTACGCCGCGCTGCTCACCGAACCCGGCCTCACGCAACGCAACTTCGCCACGAGCATCCGCAACAACGGCTACTTCGTGCTGTTCGTGGTGCCGCTGCAGACGGCGCTCGCACTGTTCCTCGCGATGGTGCTCAACCAGCGCCGGCTCAAGGGCAAGCAGTTCTTCCGCACGGCGTTCTACTTCCCCACCGTGACCAGCTCCGTCGCGATCTCGGTGGTGTTCCTGTTCCTCTTCTCCAGTACCGGCACGGTGAACGCCGCGCTGAAACTGTTCGGAGTGGACGGTCCCAGCTGGTTCGCCGACCCGCGCGGCGTCTTCCAGATCGTCCTCAACGGACTCGGGGTGCCGAAGAACCCGGCCGCGCTGACGTCGCACGGTTTCCTCGGACTGACCTGGTGGGACTGGCTCTCGGGCCCGAGCGTGGCGATGTGCTCGATCATCGTGCTCGTGGTGTGGACGACCACCGGCGGCTTCATGCTGATGTTCTACGCGGCGCTGCAGAACCTGCCACCGGGCATCGACGAGGCCGCGTTGATCGACGGTGCCAACGGGTGGCAGCGCTTCTGGCGCGTGACCCTGCCGCAACTGCGCCCGACGTTGTTCCTCGTGCTCACCCTCGGCCTGATCGGCACGTGGCAGGTCTTCGACCAGATCTACGTGCTCAGCCGCGGCGCCCCCGCCAACACGACGCTCACCCCCGCGTACCTGTCGTACTCGACGTCGTTCATCGGCAAGGAATGGGGCCAGGGCTCGGCGATCGCGTTCCTGTTGTTCTTGGTGATCGTGGTGCTCACGCTCGTGCAGCGCTGGCTGCTGAAGGAGAAAGACGGAAAACGGAGGAGCCGGCGGTGAAGCGACGCGGATATCTGCGCTGGGTCGGACTCGGCGTGCTGCTGCTGGTCGCCGTCGCCTACATCTACCCGTTCCTGATCCAGCTGGCCACTGCGTTCAAGACCGACGCCGACGCCACGGCCCACCCGCTCACCCCCTGGCCGCACGAGTGGTCCGTGGCCGTCTTCAGCACGCTCGCCCAGCAGGACTTCCCGCGCTGGGCGCTGAACTCGATCTTCATCTCGGTCACGATCACCGTCGGCCGGGTGGTGTTCAACTCGATGGCCGGTTACGCGCTGGCGCGGCTGCGGTTCCGCGGCCGGAGCGCGGTGTTCGGCGCGATCGTGGCCGTGCTCGCCGTGCCGAGTGTGGTCCTGCTCATCCCGAAGTTCCTGGTGCTCAACCAGTTCGGCATGTACGACACGTACGCGGCGATGATCATCCCGCTGCTGGCCGACGCGTCGGGCGTGTTCATCATGAAGCAGTTCTTCGAGAGCGTGCCGCTGAGTGTGGAAGAGGCGGCTCGCATCGACGGCGCCGGACCGCTGCGCACGTTCTGGTCCGTGGTGCTGCCGATGTCGAAGCCGGCGCTCATCACCATGACGATCCTGGCGTTCCAGGGGTCCTGGAACGAGCTGCCGCACTACATCGTGTCACGGCAGGACCCGGCGCTGAACACGCTCACCACCGGCGTCGCCTCGCTCGTGTCCGGCGAACTCGGGCAGGGCAACCAGTTCCCGCTCAAGCTCGCCGCCGCGCTGCTGATGACGGTGCCGGTGGCGATCGTGTACTTCGTCTTCTCGAAGCGCTTCACACGAGGCACGTACGAGGGTGTCGACAAGTAGCCAAGGCCCGATCGATTACGGCATCGCCCACGGCGCGTTCGGCAGCACGTGGCCGGTCTCCAGCAGCGACTTGAGGTTCGCGAGCACCGACGGCCAGCCGCGGCTGATGTCCCGGTGCGCCTGCTCGTCCGCGAGGTCCTCGTGGGTCACGGTGAGCCGGACGATCGCCTCGTACTGCTCGATGTCGAACGTCACGCGCGAAGGCTGCTGGGTGTCCTCCTTGTTCGGGTCGAACCAGCGCGTCACGAGCCGCTTCGGCGGCACGGCCTCCACGACGTCGCCGTAGACGTCGGTGACGCCGGAACCGTCCGTGCGCACATGCTTCCAGCTCGAGCCGGGCTGCCAGTCGGACTCGTTGCGGTGCCCCCAGTACTGCCCGGTGAGCTCGGCGTCGGTGAGCGCCTCCCACACCTTCTCCGGCGTGCTCTCGATGTAAGTGATGTAGACGTAACTCGGCTTGTCGGTCATGGCTTCCTCTGCTCGGCGTTTGACGGCGCTCAGCGCGCGCAGCCGGGGGCGCTCGAACTTGTCCACCCAGCGTTCCTGCATCTCGTGCAACGGGACCGGATTGAGGTAGTGCAGCTTCTCCCGCCCGTGGCGCACCGTGCTGACCAGGTTCGCCGCTTCGAGGACGGACAGGTGCTGCGTGACCGTCTGGCGCGTCATGTCCAGGCGGGCGCACAGCTCGTTGAGCGTCTGTCCGTTGTCCTCGTGCAGCTGGTCGAGCAGGTGGCGCCTGGTCGGATCGGCCAGCGCCTTGAACACCGCGTTCAAAAAACCCTTGTCCAGCTCCGATTGCACACCCACAGTAAGGCAGTCAAATGACTGCATGTCAAGCCCTCAGGCATACTGGCCTGGTGAAGAGCGTGGTCAAGGCCTGGACTGTGGCAGCGACCGGAAGCGGGCTGCCGTCGACCCTGCACGCGGTGATCACGCGTGGTGATCCGCTGGCGGCGACGCGCGCGGCGGGCACGCTGGCACCCGGCGGCAAGGCCGGGCTGGTCCGCGGCGCCCTGGTCCACGGGCTCGTGTCCGCCGGCTGGACGGCCGCGCTCGCCTACGTGGACCGCCGCCGGCCGCTCTCGGTCGCCGACGGGGTGGCCGCGGGAGCGGCCATCGCGGTGCTGGACCTCGAGATCGTCGGGCGGCACAACGCGGCGATCCGGGCGTTGCCGCGCGGGGCTCAGTGGCTCGACCACCTGGCTTTCGGCGCGCTGACGGCTGTGGCGCTCAGAGCAGCTCGGGCTTCAGCGCCGGGTCCGCCATCTCCGCGTCGAAGGGGAACATCGGCCGCTCGATCCCGGCGTGCCCGAGGCGCAGCAGGTCTTGGTCGACGCCCCCGGGTGTGAGGGCGAGCAGCCAGTCGGCGGCCATGTCGTACAGCTCCGGTTCGAGGTAACCGATTTTCACGATCACCACGTCGGCTTCACGCGGGCGCAGGCCGAGGCGCCGCCGACACCCGTGCCCAGCACGACGCTGATCACCTGCCGGTCCGTTGTGGACAGTTCGCCCAGCAGGAACGCGTTCACGTCGTTCTCCGTGATCACCGGCACGAACCCTGACCGAATGCCTGGAGCAAGCCGTCGCCTCGGCCGCGCGGCCGTTCTTCGTCAGCGACTCCGGCGACAACCCGACCGCCGGTGGCGCCGGAGACACCGCCTGGAGCCTCGACGTCCTCCTGCGCACGCCGGCCATTGCGGACTCCGCACTCACCACTCTGTACGCCGCGGCGCAAGCCGTACCACCTGGAGTCCGGCTTCCTCGCTCGGGCCGGCCGCACGTCCACCGGAGAGCCCGACAGCAGGGGGTGCTCGGTCAGCGCCTCCTGCATCGGCTTCTCCAGCAGTGCCCACGAGTTCGTCACGGAGCCACCGACCACGGCCGTCGCGATACCGGGTGGCGCCAAGGCGGTCGCGCTGGGTGCGGTCGCCCTCGCGCGATCGACGTTCAGCCGAGGGTGACTTCGGCGCCTGGCTTGAGCAGGTGCAGCCGGATCTTGCCGTCGGCGGCAAAGGCTTCCGCCAGCGTGTCCGGTCCCTGCGTGAAGTGGCCCCAGCCCTCGAAGTGCAGCGGCACCACGTCTTCGGCGCCCAGGATCTCCGCGGCTTCGGCGGCGGCCGTGGACTCCAGGGTCAGGTAGGCGTCGATGAGCGGCGTGCGCGCGGCACCGGCGAAGAGGACAGCGATGGGCACAGGCCCGAAACGGCCGGCGATTTCGCGGACACGGTCGAGCGAGGCGTTGTCGCCACTGACGTAGACGGTCGGCAGGCCGTCTTTCGACAGCAGGAACCCCGTGACCTCACCGACCTTGGCCTCGGCGCCTTCCGGCCCGTGCAGAGCGGGCAGTCCGGTCACGCGCACTCCCCCGACATCCGCGTGCGTCCAGTTCGGCAGCGCCCGCGCCGTGCCGCCCAGCCGCTCGGCGCCCGACGTCGTCGTGAGGGTGAGCGGCGCCGTCGCGAGGTACTCGCGCCCGCCGCGGTCGAGGTTGTCCGCGTGCTGGTCGTGCGACAGCAGCACGGCGTTCACGGCGCCGACCTCGGCGGGGCTCGCGACCGGAGCGGTCGTCTTCACGAGCACGCGGTTGCCGATCGGGTACTCCCCCGGCTGGTCGAACGTCGGGTCGGTCAGGAACCGCACCCCGCCGTAGGTGATCAACGACGTCGGTCCGCCCAGGTGGCGCAGCGAGAAAGTGGTCATGCCGCCATCCTGCCCCGATGCGCCGGCGAGCGGTGAGTGGCAGTGAAGTCGTTCACCGATGAGATCCTGCCAGCTACTGTGGAGCCGTGCAGAAGATCGCGCTGGTGCTGTTCGACGGGGCCCGGCTGTTTGACACAGCGGTGGTCGACGAGGTGTGGGGCGCGCGCAGCGGGCCCGGTGCGGAGCTGCGCCGGTGCGCGGCCACGAAGGAGCCGGTGGAGCTGGCGGGCGGGGCCGTGCTGAAGCCCGAACGGACGTTCGCCTGGTTGCGCACGGCGGACGTCGTCGTGGTGCCGGGCCTGGCGAACGTCGATGCCGAGCCCGCGCCGGAACTGCTGGCCGCGTTGCGCGCCGCGCATCGGGCCGGCGCGCAGGTGGCGGGGCTGTGCCTGGGCGCGTTCGTGCTGGGTGCGGCCGGGTTGCTGGACGGGCGACCGGCCGCCACGCACTGGCGCTTCACGACCGAGCTCGCGCGGCGGCATCCGTCCGCGCGGGTCGACCCCGGCGTGCTGTACGCGGGCGGCGACGGCGTGTGGACGTCGGCGGGCGTCGCGGCCGGCATCGACCTCTGCCTGCACCTCGTGCGGATCACGCAGGGCGCGGACGTCGCGGCGGGGATCGCGCGGGCCATGGTCACGGCGCCGTTCCGCTCGGGCGGGCAGGCGCAGTTCATCACGGTTCCCACGCCGCCTAGCGACGAGGAACCGCTGGCCGCCGTGCGGGAACGCGCGTTGCGGGAACTGCGGCGGCCGTTGACGGTCGCGGAGCTGGCGGGCTGGGCGTCGATGTCCGAGCGCACGTTCGCGCGCCGGTTCGTGGCCGAGACGGGCACCACGCCCGTGCGCTGGCTGCTGGACCAGCGCATCGCCCGGGCGCAGCAGCTGCTGGAAAGTTCCGACCTGCCCGTCGCCGAGATCGCGGGCTGTTGCGGGTTCGGCTCACCGGTGTCGTTCCGGCAGCACTTCACCCGCCACGTCGGCGTCGCGCCCAGCCGCTACCGCACGGATTTCCGGCCCTCGACCACGACGTCGGACCGGTCCACCCTCGCTTCCGCCGGAAACCTGACGACGTAAGTCTTCCCCGGCTCACCCAGGCGGCCGGTGCGCAGTCGCGAGTGCAGCTCTGAGTTTGTTCCTTCGCCTGGCCATGACCCGCCCCTGGGGCAGCCGGCCGGGACCGGTTCCGGCGTCACGACGTCAGCGTCCAAGTGACGGTGTCCGTATAGGAGTGTCCATTGCGGACTCCGGTCACCTTCACGACGTTCTTGCCGGGCTCGAGGGTGACCGGCCAGGTGTAGATGTGATCGGGTGACGCGGCGGGCGTGCCGACCGGCTTTCCGTTCAGGGTGAGCGAAACCGTGTCCACTCCGTTGCCGTACGCCTTCACCGTGGTGGCCGCGGTCGTGCGGTCGGTCCAGCGACGGCTGGTCAGGTAGACGAACGGCGTGGTGGTCCAGTTGGCCTTGTACCAGTAGAACGCGTCCTTGCGGACCTGGCGGTCGTAGGTGACCAGGCCCTTGTCGTTGCGGCCCAGGGTGTCGCCTTCGGTGCGGCCGTCGGAGGCGAAGTCGAACATGTTCCACACGAACGTGCCCCACAGGTAGGGCCGCGTTTCGATCTGCTTCCACGAGTTCTCGTGCACGAAGGTCTCGTACTCCTCCGGATGCACGCGCGACGGGATCACCGGCGGCTTCACCGTGGAGTTCTCGACGTGGTCGTAGATGCTGCCGCCGGCGCCGTACTCGCTGATCGCGATCTTGCGCGCGGGATCGGCCGCGTGCAGCTGGTCGGTCCACGGGCCGGGGCCGGGCGCGGACAGGTCGTACCAGCCGTAGTACTTGTTGTAGGCCGCGAGGTCCGCGTGGCCGGAGACGGCGTCCTGGCCGCCCTTGTGGTTGGCGTACACGGAAAGCCGCGCCGGGTCCTCGGCCTTCACCTGGTCGGCGAGGCTTTGGAGGATGCCGTTGGTGACGTCGTCGTTCTTGGCCTGCTCGTTGCCGATGCCCCAGAACGCGATGGACGGGTGGTTGTAGTTCTGGCGGATGAGCTCGGACATCTGCTGCGTCGCGTTGGCGCGGAACGCGGCGCTGTCGGTGATGCCGTTGACCAGCGGGATCTCCGCCCACACCACGTACCCGCGCTGGTCAGCGAGGTCGTAGACGTGCTGCGACTGCTGGTAGTGCGCGGTCCGCAGCGCGTTGACGCCCATCTCGTCCATGAGGTCGAAGTCCTGGTCGCGCTGCCGGTCGGCCACGGCCCAGCCCTCGTCGAGGCGGTCCTGGTGCGCGTTGACGCCGTGGAGGGCGATGTGCTGTCCGTTGAGGAAGAAGCCTTCGTCGGGATCCACTGTGGATTCCCGGAGTCCCAGCGGTTGGCTCACGGTGTCGGTGACGCGACCGGTGCGCGCGTCCAGGACGTCGACGGTCGCGTGGTAGAGGTACGGGTCGGCTTTGCCCTGCCAGAGGTGGGGCTTGGTGATACTCAGCGGCTGCTTGATGTCGGCGTCGCCGATGAGCTGCCGCGGCTCCGACGTGGCCTGCGCGACGACGCGACCCCGGGCGTCGGCGACGGTCGTGCGCACGGATGCCTCGCGGCCGGCGCCGGAACTGTTGCGCACCTTGGTGACCACGTCGACGCTCGCGGCCTCCGCCGTCACTGCGCTCGGCGTGAGGTAAAAACCCGGGCCGCCGAAATCGTCCATCCGCACGGCGAGCGGGTCGACGGCCACCAGCGAGACGTCGCGGTAGATGCCGCCGAAGAACGTGTAGTCCGCGCTGAGCGGGGCGACGTCGGCCTGCGCCGAGTTGTCCACGCGCACCGCGATCACGTTGTCGCGCCCGGGTTTCAGGGCGTCGGTGGCGTCGAAGCGGAACGTCGCGTAGCCCCCGCGGTGCTGCCCGAGGTGCACCCCGTTGACCCACACGTCGGCGACGGTGTTCACGCCGTCGAACTGCAGCCACAGCCGCTTGCCCTGCGCGGTTCGCGGCGGCGTGACGTGCTTGCGGTACCAGCCGGCGCCCCGATAGTAGTTGCCGCCGCCATCCTGTCCGTCGAGCGCGTTCCACGTGTGCGGCACGCTCGTGCGCTCCCACGACCCGTCGGCGAACCCGGGCTTCTCCGCCCCGGGCACGTCGGCCCGCACGAACCGCCACCCCGCGTCGAGGTCCGTCTGCACCCGCCCCGCGTCTTTCGCGGCACTCGAAACCGCCGGCGTGAACGCCACACTCAGAGCCACGGCCAACACCACGGGCAACCAGCGCCGCACGACACACCTCGTCATTCACAGATATGAACGGGGTTCAACAGAATGAACGGACTGTAGGCGGCTGGTCACCGGGGAGTCAACGCACGAAGCGGACAAAGGCGGGTCAAGCGCCGGAAGCAGTGCCAAAGTTCTGGACCGCGCCGACGAGCTGGTCCGGGTCGACGTCACGAGAAGTGACCACACCGTTACCACAAGTCGCCGACCTGAGGGAAGTCCGAACCGGAGGTATGGTCTGCCCGTCGGCGTAGGGAGGAATCAGCCTGGGCTGTGCGACGTAGCACACGGTGGGCTCGCAGCCTGCTGACATACGCCCACTTGGTCTATACCATTCAAAGGTCAGTGATCCACTACCATGCAGTGGTCCGGGATCACGGCGGCGCAGCCCACGAGGGGGACCCCATGCCCGCCATCAGGCGAAACATCGTGCCGCTCAGGTACTCCGACCCGAGCGTGGTTGCCTACGTCCGCAGCCCGACCGACTGGCTCGTGTCCAACTGCGGCTGGATCCGCGGCCGGTCCGGCGTGATGCTGGTCGACACGTGCGGCACTGAGCGGGACACGCTCGATCTGGTCAAGGACGTCCGCAAGTACTCGACCGTCGAAATGCCGCTCACGCTCGTGCTCACCCACGCCCACGGCGCGCACCACAACGGCGCCGGCGTGGCGTTGCGCAACGGCGGGCGCATCCTCGCCGCCGAGTCGGCCGTGTCCGCGGTGCGGGCGGGGCCGCAGCGGTACGAGGACACGTTCGACTGCAAGAACTGGGGCACGCTCGAAGCGCCGAAACCCGAGGCCGTGCACGCCGTGACCACGCCGCGCGAGGTCGATCTCGGCGGGGTGGTCGTGGAGGTCGTGCCGTTCCCCGGCGTGGCGCACACCGACGGCGACCTGGTCGTGTTCGAGCCCAAGACCGGCACCCTGTTCACGGGCGACCTGCTCTCCGTCGGCTCCACGCCGATGGCGCTGCACGGCTCGATCCCCGGCTGGCTCGACGCGCTTTACTGGCTGGACAAGACTTTCCCGACCGTCCGCACGTTCGTGCCCGGCCACGGCGCTCTCAGCCACCCCGGCAGCTTCCCGGTCGCCGTGCTGCGCACGTACCTCAACTGGCTGCTCGACGCGACCACCCCGGAAACCCCCGACTTCGCCGAGCTGGCCACGATCGCGCGCCGCCGCTGGCCGAACTGGAGCAACCCCGAGCGCCACATCGGCAACCTCATGCGCGCGCACGCCGACCAGCACGGCAGGCCGCTGCAGGAGAAGACGGCGCTGCGCGCGATCCTCGACGCGGTGGGCGGCAAGATCGACCTCGACGCGCGACTGGGCCTCTAAGGCCGGGTCATCCGCCGCCGCAGCCCCGAAGGCGTCACCCCGTACTCAGCCCGGAACGCCCGCGAAAGCCAAGGCTGGTCCGTGATCCCCCAGCGCGCCGCGACGGCCGCGATGCTTCGCCCTGCCAGCAGCGGATCGGTGAGATCCCGGCGCACGGCCTCGAGCCGCAGTTTGCGGACGGTGCCGCCGAACGTCTCGCCGGAGTCCTCGAACAGCCGGTGCAGCGAGCGCGGCGACATGTGCAGCGCCGCGGCCACCGTCGCCGGCGACAGGTGCGGGTCGGCCAGGTGCCCGCGGACGTGGTCGAGCACGCGCTCGCGCAGCGCCAGGTTCGCGTGCCCTGCCGGGAGGCCGGCGCCCCAGGAGAAGGCACTGCCGAGTGTGGCCGCGAGCAGCGCCACGGCGGCTTCGCGCAGACGCACCGGTGAGCCGTCGGACAACGTCTCGCGCTGGTCGAGCGCGCTGCGCAGGCAGGAGGCGAAGACCTGGCCCACGCCGGTGCCGGTCACGAACCGGCGCTCCATCATCGCCTCGAGCGCGGAGTCGGGCAGGCCGAGCGCCTCGCGCGGGAACGTCATCACAGCGCAGCGGAACGTGCCCTGCAACGTCAGCTGGTACGGCCGCCGCAAGTCGTAGAGCGCGAGGTCGCCGACCTCCAGCGCCACGCGCCGCCGGCCCTGCTCGACGAGCGCGCCCCCGCGTTCGATCAGGCAGATCTTCAGCTGCTCGGCGGTGTCCGTCCGCGCCGTGCGGGAGGTGCGGCGCACGATCTGCGTGGTGCCGCGAACATCGTAGATTCCGACGTCGTCCAGCTGCACCGCGTCGAGGGTGCCGAGCGGAAGCAGGCCGTCGTGCCGTTCGGCGTGCAGCCCGGCGAAGGCCCGCGCGAGCTCGTGGCTCCAAGCGTCGGCCGGCTGACTTCGCCCCATCAGCATCTCCCAGGTCGTTCTGGGTGCGGTCGAGCGAGCATACGCCGAGGAACAACAAGTCTGGCGCGCTGCGACAACTGTTGTGTAGAGCTTCGGTCCACCCTGTGGTTCGCGCCGCAACGGGGCGGCGCCGAAGTGGCCGAGGAGTTTTGCAGGTGAAGCACGTACACGACGCGCTGTTCATCGGCGGCGAATGGACCGCACCGTCCACCGACGCCACCATCACCGTGCTGTCGGCGAGCACGGAAGAAGCCATCGGGCAGGTTCCGGAAGCGGGACCCGCGGACGTCGACAAGGCCGTGGCCGCGGCACGCGCGGCACTGCGCGATCCGCAGGGCTGGGCCCACTGGGAGCCGGCGAACCGAGCCGAGGTCCTCGACCGCTTCGCCGCCGTGATGGCGGAGCGCAGCTCGGAGTTCGCGCAGCTGGTGAGCGCCCAGAACGGCATGCCGATCGGCAGCGCCGCGATGCAGGCGGAGACCGGCTACCCGGCCGGGCTCCTGCAGATGTACGGCGGGATCGTCCGCGAGCAGCCCGCGGAGGAGATCCGCCAGGGCGCCTTCGGCGGCAACGCCGTGGTCCGCCGCGAACCGGTCGGGGTCGTCGCGGCGATCGTTCCGTGGAACTTCCCGCAGACGCTGCTGTTCTTCAAGCTCGCCCCGGCGCTCGCGGCCGGCTGCTCGATCGTCATCAAGCCCTCGCCGGAGACGGTGCTCGACACGTTCCTGCTCGCCGAGGTCCTCAAAGACCTGGGCCTGCCGCCGGGCGTCGTGAGCATCGTGCCGGGTGGCCGCGAGCTCGGCGCGTACCTCGTGAAGCACCCCGGCGTGGACAAGGTCACGTTCACCGGCTCGACGGTGGCCGGCCGCGCGATCGCGTCAGCCTGCGCCGAGCTGCTGCGCCCGGTCACGCTGGAGCTGGGCGGCAAGTCGGCGGCGATCATCCTCGACGACGCGGACGTCGCCGGCAGCGTCGAGGGCCTGTTCGTGGCCACGATGATGAACAACGGCCAGACCTGCTTCCTCGGCACCCGCGTGCTCGCGCCGCGCAGCCGCTACGGCGAGGTCGTGGACGTGCTCACGGACATGGCGTCGGGCGCCGTGATCGGCGACTCGCTCGACGAAAGCACCACGATCGGCCCGATGGCCAGCTCCGCGCACCGTGCCCGCGTGGAGGGCTACATCGCGAAGGGCAAGGCCGAAGGCGGCCGGGTGACCACCGGCGGCGGCCGCCCGAACGGCCGGGACGTCGGCTGGTTCGTGGAGCCGACGATCTTCGCGGACGTGGACAACTCCGCCACGATCTCGCGCGAGGAGATCTTCGGGCCCGTGCTGTCGGTGATCCCCTACGCCGACGAGGCCGATGCGATCGCCATCGCCAACGACTCCGACTTCGGGCTCGGCGGCACCGTCTGGACCACCGACCCCGACCGCGGCATGGCCGTGGCCCGGCGCGTCGAGACGGGCACGATCGGCGTCAACACCTACCTGCCCGACCCGGTCGCGCCGTTCGGCGGCGTGAAGGCCAGCGGCATCGGCCGCGAGCTGGGCCCGGAGGCGCTGGGCAACTACCAGCAGTTCAAGACGATCTACCGCGGCGCCTGACGCCACAACCGGGCAGGCCTCCCCGGGATCACCCGGGGAGGCCTGCCCGCTGCTACAACGGAGAAGCGGTCAGCCGAGGTACTTCTTCAGGTCGTCGAGCACGTGGTCGGCGCCGATCGGGCCGAGCCCGAGGAACCACACCTCGTCGGAGACGCGGATGGCGTGCTGCGACTTCACGGCGCTCAGGCCGGCCCACAGACCGCTGCTCGTCACGGCCTTCTCGTCCGCGTTCGGGCCCGCGCCGTAGCTGGAGTAGAAGATCCAGTCGCCGTTCGCCTCGTCGATGCGCTCGCGCGAGATCTGCTTGGCCAGCTCGTTGATGTGCTGGTTGTCCGGCCGCTGCAGGCCGACATCCTTGAAGATCACGCCGATGAACGACAGGTCGCCGTAGATCCGGATGCCCGTGGAGTGGAAGCGCAGCAACGAGATCTTGGGGTTGCCCTTGATCCCGGCCTTCACCTCGTCGGCCTTCTTCTGGTACGCGTTCAGCGCCGCCACGGCCTTGTTCTCCTGGCCCAGCGCCGCCCCCACCAGCAGCAGGTTCTCCTTCCACGGGAAGCCCGGGCGGATGCTGAACACCGTCGGCCCGATCTTCGACAGCTGCGGGTACAGGTCGTTGGCGCGCAGCTTGCTGCCCAGGATCAGGTCCGGCTGCAGCGAAGCGATCTTCTCGAGGTTCAGGTTGCTGACGTCGCCGACGGTCGGGATGCCCTTGACGCGGTCGGCGAGGTAGCTGGGCACACCGGTCTGGCCGGCCGTGGTGGCCATGCCGACGGGCGTGACGCCCAGCGCCAGCACGTCGTCGAGCTCACCGCTGTCGAGCACGACCACGCGGGTGGGCGCCTTCTCAATCTTCGTCTGGCCCAGCGCGTGGGTGACCGTGCGCGGGAAGACGCCGGGGCCGACGTCGGCCTTGAGCTTGGCGGTCTCGGTGTCGGCGGTGGAGAACAAGCGGCCGCCGGTGGCGACGTCGGAGTCGCCGACTCCCGAGGTGGTGGTGTTGGCGGGCTGGCTGCACGCGCCCAGGAGCGTGGCTGCGGCGAGGAGGCCGACCACCTTGGTCCATCTGGCCATCGTGGGGTGTTCCTTCCTAGGGCTGTGTGGTGGGAATACCGGCGCGGTGGCGGCCGATCGGGACGACCATGGGGGTGCCGGACACGGGATCGGCGATGATCCGGCAGGGCATGCCGAACACGTCCTCGACGAGCTCGGCGGTGAGGATGTCGCCGGGAGCTCCCTCGGCGGCGATCGACCCGTTCTTCATGGCGATGAGGTGGTCGCCGTAGCGGGCCGCGAGGTTGAGGTCGTGCAGCACGATCACGACGGTGGTGCCGTCGTTGTGGTTGAGGTCCGCGAGCAGGTCGAGCACCTCGACCTGGTGGCTGATGTCGAGGAACGTGGTGGGCTCGTCGAGCAGCAGCAACGGCGTGCGCTGCGCGAGCGCCATCGCGATCCACACGCGCTGGCGCTGCCCGCCCGACAACTCGTCGACGGGCCGGTCGGCCAGCTCCACGGTGTCGGTGGCCAGCATCGCGCGCGCCACGGCGTCGTCGTCCTCGTCGTTCCAGCGGCGGAACACGCCCTGGTGCGGGTAGCGGCCGCGGCCGACGAGGTCGGCGACCGTGATGCCCTCCGGCGCGGTCGGCGACTGCGGCAGCAGGCCGAGCACCCGGGCGACGTCCTTGCTGCGCAAGGAGGAAATGCGTTCGCCGTCGAGGAACACCGCACCGGCCGAGGGCGCGAGCAGGCGCGCCAGTCCGCGCAGCAGTGTCGACTTACCGCACGCGTTGGTCCCCACGATCATGGTGACCTTGCCCTCGGGGATGCGCACCGAGAGGTCCTTCACCACGGTCACGGGCCCGTAGCCGAGCTCGAGACCTTCGGTGTGCAGGGTGGGTGTCGTCGGTTTCACGCGCCTTCTCTCTCAGACTCGGCCGGCCCGGTTCGCCGTGGCGAGGAGGTACAGCAGGTATGGCGCGCCGACGGCCCCGGTCACGACGCCGACCGGCAGCTGCGTGCCGAGCAGGTGCTGCGCGACGAAGTCGCCGAGCAACGTCACGAGTGCGCCGGTGAGGGCGGGCGCGACGAGGCCGACGCGGGCGCCGCCCACGAGCCGCGTCGCCACGGGATTCGCCACGAACGCCACGAAACTCACGGGCCCGGCCGCCGCCGTGGCGAACGCGGCGAGCGCGGTGGCGACGAGGAGCAGCAGCAGGCGCATGCGTTCCACGCGCAGGCCGAGCCCGGCCGCGGTGTCGTCACCCAGCTGCAGCCCTGTGAGCGCGCGGCTGAGGAGCAGCGCCGCCGGCCCGAGCACCACGAGGGCGAGCGCGAGCGGCACCACCTTGTCCCAGCTCGCGCCGTTGAGGTTGCCGGTGAGCCACACCAGCGCCTGCTGCGCCAGCGTCACGTCGGCCCAGGTCATCAGGTACGACACGATGCTGGCGAGCACCGCGCCGACCCCGACGCCGATGAGCACGAGCCGGTAGCCGTTCACGCCGCCGCGGCGGGAGAGCACGTAGATGATCACGCCGGTGAGCAGCGCGCCGCCGAACGCGGCGGCCGAGAGCACCGGACCGGACACTCCGAACAGGACCAGGCAGATCACCGCGGCGGCGCTGGCACCCTGCGTCACGCCGATCACGTCGGGGCTGGCGAGCGGATTGCGCAGCAGGCGCTGGAAAAGCGCGCCCCCGAGTCCGAACGCGACACCCACGAGCACGGCTGCCACGGCGCGCGGGAGCCGCAGCTGCGTGACGACGTAGGCGCCGCCGCCCGTGCCGTCGCCGAAGAGGATGCCGGGCAGCTGTCCCAAGGGGACGTCGAAGTCGCCGACAGCCAGGGACAGCGCGAAAACTCCGACCAACAGCACGAAGAGCACGATCGACACGAGCCACACCCGCGCCGAGCCCTGGCGGCGGGCGGCCGAGACCGCCTTCAGCGCGTCGGGGAGCGCCTGCGGCGGCTTCACACCTTCACCAGTTTCCGCCGCCGCACCAGCACGATGAACACGGGCGCGCCGATCACGGCGGTCACGATGCCCACCTGCACCTCTGCCGGGCGCGCGATCACGCGGCCGATCACGTCGGCCACGAGCAGCAGCAACGGCGCCAGCAAAGCGGAGTACGGCAGGAGCCACCGGTGGTCGGGCCCGGTGATCAGCCGCGCGACGTGCGGCACGGTCAGCCCCACGAAGGCGATCGGCCCGGCGATGGCCGTCGCCGATCCACAGAGGACGACCACGGCGAGCGCGCAGACCGCCCGCGCCACGGCGACGTTCTGCCCGAGCGCGCGGGCGACGTCCTCACCCAGCGCCAGCGCGTTGAGCATCCGCGCGGCCACCAGCGCGAGCACCACGCCGACCACGATGAACGGCACGGCCTGCGTGATCGTCGACGCGTCGCGCCCGGTCAACGAGCCCACCTGCCAGAAGCGGAACTGGTCGAACGTGGTGGTGTCGGTGAGCAGCAGTCCGCTCGTCACCGATTGCAGCGCCGCCGTCACCGCGGCACCCGCGAGCGCAAGTTTCACCGGCGTGGCACCGACTCGCCCGAGCGCGCTGATCCCGTAGACGACCACGGCCGCGGCGGCCGCGCCGGCGAAGCCGAACCAGACGTATCCGGTGACGGTGGTGATACCGAGCGTGCTGATGCCCAGCACCACGAACAGCGCGGCGCCCGCGTTCACGCCCAGCAGACCCGGGTCGGCGAGCGGATTGCGCGTGGCGCCTTGGATCACGGCGCCGGACAGTCCCAGTGCGACACCCGCGAGCACGCCCACGAGCGTGCGCGGCAGGCGCAGCTCGTGCACCACGAGGTGATCGGGATTCGAGGCGTCGTAGTGGAACAAGGAGTCGAGGACGGTGGCGAACGACAGCCCGCGCGATCCGACGGCGATGCTCAGCGCGGCGGCGAGCACGAGCGCCACCAGGAGCACCACGAGCCCCGCCGTCAGCGAGAGTGTTCTCGGGCGGGCTCTCTCGGCCACAGTCGGTTACCTTCACTCACAGGACATTTAGGCTTGGCTACCCTACCCCGCGCGTGGCGCCGCCGTCGTGTGGCCATCACCACGGTCGTCCCGTGTCATCACCGCTACACCGCCTGGTGATTCCGCCATAGCGGGCGAAGCACCCCGCAAAAGCCGAAAGGGGTCCGTCACCGCGGTGACGGACCCCTTTGACGGAAAGCTCAGCTCAGGCGTTGGCCTTCTTGCGCGGCGCACGCTTGCGGGCCGGCTTGGCGGGAGCCTCTTCGACCTCGTCGATCTCTTCTTCACGCTCTTCGAACGCCTTCACGATCTCCGCGGGGAGCCGGCCCCGATCGGACACCTTGAAGCCGTTGGCCTCGGCCCACTCCCGCATGAGGCGGTTGCGCTCCCGATCGGCGGCGGACGACGTCGCCCGCGGCGCCTGCCCGGCGGCCATGCGCACCTTGCGGCCCCCGACACGGCGGGAAGCGGTGACGTAGCGCGCGAGCTCATCACGAAGCGCGGCGGCGTTGTCTTCGGACAGATCGATCTCGTAACTCACACCGTCGAGGCTGAAGGGGACGGTCTGATCGGCAATGCTGCCGTCGATGTCGTCCACCATCTCGACGTGAACCTTCTGCGCCATGGTTCGTCGTTCCTTCACCTTCTACAGGACGTGCCTGGGGGAACCCTATCGTGTCGACTAATGTCGCGCGGTGCTGGACACCCATTCCTCTCTGGACAGCGCGTACTCGACATCGCCGTGTTCCGCGCCTTCCAGGTATTCCGGCCACTCGAGGAAGAAGGTGCGCACGAGCTTGAGCCCCGCCTTCTCGAGCACGCGACGGGAACGGGTGTTGACCGTCATCGTCGTCGCGACGACCCGCTCGGCACCGAGTTCCGCGAATGCCTTGCGGAGCACCGCTTGCAGCCCTTCCGTCGCGAACCCGCGCCCCCACACCGCCGGCAGCAGGCGGTAGCCGACTTCGGTACCGCCTCCCCCGAGTCCGCGGCTCGCCGCCGGCCGCACCGAGAACCACCCGGCGAATTGGTCCGCCCCCGAATTCACGGCGGCGAAACACCCGAGTCCCGCGGGCAGCTCCCGGTATTCCGCGAGGAAACCCGGAAGTGTCGTGTCCTCGACGACTTCACGCGACACCGGACGGCCGTCGTCGACGAAGCGCATCACCTCGGGCTCACCGTGGAGATCCGCGAGCACGCCGGCATCGGCGGGCGTGAACCGGCGCAGCCGCAGTCGCGGCGTTTCGGTCCACGTGGCCATGGCGGGGATTGGACCAGTGCGGCCGTCCGAGCGCAAGGGGCATTTCCGAACTGTTGCTCCCTGCCGGAAAATCGCCGCGAAAATGTGCTCAGCCGCGCGTGAAGCCGCCCAGGTGGTGCGGGAAGACAGTGATCGGGACGCCCGCGCCGGCCAGGTCGCGCAGCATCGTCAAGATCGCCTCGGTGGGTGCGCCGTGGACGCGGATGTTCGTGGTGGCCGTGAGGTTCTCGCGGAATGCCGGGTCGGCGTGCTCGGTGAGCACGCGCATGTGGTGCTCGAACGAGTCGGTGTCCGGGTGGATCTGCACGAATTCGACCTCGGTGCCGTCGGCGCTCGCGTACTCGTGGAACGCGATCAGCCGCGGCTCGTGGTCCTCGACGAACCGGGCCCAGCCGGGCGCGCGACCCTTCTCGGCGTCGAACCTGCCGGGGACCACGCTGTTGGTGGCGATGAAAACGAACGGACCGGACATGATTTGTACCTCCATGTACTATCCAACCAGTTGGTTACCTGATTCGCTACCGCCGCCCGCTGTCTCGTCGGCCACAGCGAGCGAGCCCGGAAACGGCCGAAGGCCACCGGGTTCGACGAACCCGGTGGCCTTCGGAGTGGTGCTGGGTACTGCTGGTGTTACTGGGTACTACGCGGTGTTCAGTGGTGCCCGTTCTTGACTACCGCACCAGTCTTCGGGTCCAGCGGCAGCTTGCTCGCCTGCGGGTACCAGAAGTTGAACATGTTCCACAGCCCGCCGGCGCGGGAGTCGAACGACGACCCCCCGACGCGACCGGTGAACCAGTTGTCCTCCACGAACTGCAGCACCGAGGTTTGGTCGGTGCGGGTGTGGTCGACGAAGTTCACCTTGCTGTAGGGCGAGATGACCTGCAGCGGCAGACGCGGGCCGTAACCGCAGCGGTCCGCGGTCGTGCCCAGCTTGGTGTTGGTGCCGGTGCAGACCGACTGGTCCTGCGCGGCGTCGTTCGACCCGTTGATGATCGTGGACTTCTGGTGGTCGTACCAGCCGTCCGAGTCGTCGTAGGCGAGGACGATCGCGGTGGACTTCCACTCCGGCGACTGCTGGATCTTGTTGATCTCGCTGACCACGAACTGCTGCTCGTCGAGCGGGTCGGAGTTGGCCGCGTGGGCGTCCTCGTAGGCCGGGGCCTTGAGGTAGCTCACGGCGGGCATCGAGCCGGCCTTCAGAGAAGCGTCGAAGTCGCTGATGTCGTACTGGTGGTTGGCCTGGTCGGTCTGACCGATGGCCTGCACCGAGGACGGCGGCAGGTGGTGCGGGTTCGACGTCGACTTGTAGTACGAGAACGCGTTGTGGTGCGGGCTGTAGTCCGTCACCGGGATGCCGCCGACGTTGTTGTGCGACGCACCGCAGACCGCGAACCCGTTCTGGGTGCCGGTCGGCTTGAAGCCACCCTGGAACCAGCCCCAGGTCACGTGGCGCTGGTTCAGCATGTCACCGATGTTCTTGCCCTGCATCGAGGCGAGGTTCTCGGTGGCAGTGTGGTTCTTGTCCGAACAGTCGTCGTACGCCGGGTCCGGGTCGTTGATGACCGTGCCGATCCCCTTCTTGTCGGGGGAAACGACGGCGTACGAGTCGGTGGTCGGCTGGTGCGTCACCGAGGTGAGCGCCTGCGCCCCGCCCGTCTGGCCGGAGATCAGGTTGAGCGCACCGGGGGTCGACGGGCCGAAGTTCGTGTTGTAGGAGTTGTCGCTCATCGCGTAGTTCTGAGCGTAGTTCCACATGCCCGTGACGGTGTTGCCGTCGTAGTAGTCCATGACCAGGCCCGGCGCGCCGTAGAGGATCGGCTGCCCCGTGCACTTGTCGGTCTCGGTCTTCTCGACGAACTTGTCCATCTTGCCGCCGTTGAACGCGGCCTGCTCAGCACCGTAGGAGTGGTTCTGGTCGCAGGTCAGCGCCTGGCTCGGGGACAGGCGCTGAGGGTCGTAGGCGTTGGGGTTGTTGTTCAGCAGCTTCTTGTCGAGGCCGTTGACCTTCGGGGTGTTCTTCGCGGCCTTGAACGGCGTGCCGTCCTGGTTGGTCGCGTTGGGGTAGGTGCCGAAGTAGTGGTCGAACGAGATGTTCTCGCCGAAGATCACCACGACGTGCTTGATCGGGGTGAGCGTCGGCAGCCACGACGCCGGCAGCGTGTGCAGCGCCTGGGCGTCTGCGGTCGACGCCGCGGAGCCGGTGACGATCGCCAACACGGCGGCCGAAGCCAGCGCACCCGCGCCGATCAGCCCGCGTGAACGGCGACGCCGTCTGCCGATTCCTTTGTCCACTGGGGAATCCTCCTGATTTCGATGACTTCGTGGTGGGAACTGCAACTGCGGGAACACGGTCAGGCCAGCAAAGCCCGGCCGTAGTGGTCGTCGGGACCGGTCACCCCCGGCAGCGCCAGGAAGTAGCCACCACCGAACGGGGAGATGTAATCGACCAGCGGCTCGTCGATGAGCCGCTTCTGGACCGCCTCGAACTGACGCTCGAGGTCCTGCTGGTAGCAGGCGAAGATCAGGCCCATGTCCAGGTTGCCGTTGGTGTCCACGCCGCGGTCGTAGTTGACCGCGCGGCGCAGGATCCGGCTGGAATCCGTCTCCGGCTTGCGAGGGTTCGCCATGCGGATGTGGCTCGTGAGGGGGATGACGGTGCCGACGGGGTCGTCGGCGTACTTCGGCACGTCCTGCTCGTTCGCGCCGTCGAGGGGCGCGCCGGTGTCGCGGCGGCGGCCGAACATGTTCTCCTGCTCGGTCAGCGACACGCGGTCCCAGAACTCGACGAGCATCCGGATCAGCCGCACGACCTGGTAGCTGCCGCCCTTGGTCCACGCGGGCTCGCCGCCGCCCTCGCCGAGCCAGACCAGCTTGTCGTACTCGGCGTCGGTCGGGTTCGAGATGCCGTCCTTGAAGCCCATGAGGTTGCGCGGAGTGCCGGAAGGCCGTGGCTGCGAGGCGAAGCCGTTGATCTTCCAGCGCAGCTGCATCCCGCCGCGGGTGGCGCGGGCGATGTCGCGCAGCGCGTGCAGCACGGTGTCGGTGTTGTCCGCCGAAAGCACGAGCGACAGGTCCCCGTGGCACTGCGCGGCGTCGAGCGCGTCGTTGGGGAACATCGTCATCGGCTTGAGCTTCTTCGGCTTGAGCGCCGCGAGACCGTAGCGGTCGTCGAACAACGACGAGCCCACGCCGAGCACCACGCCGAGGTTGCCCGCCGGCACGACCGGGCCCAGCACGCCGGAGTCGGCGGGCGGCGCGGTGATGCCGAGCGCCGCGGGGGCGCCGCCGGTGGTGAGGAAGCGGGCCCGGTCGGTGATCTCCTTGAACAGATCCGTGAGCTCGGCCTTGTTGTCGGCGACGACGTCGAACGACGCCACCACGCTCTGCGCGGGCGGCCGGCGCACGATCGCGGCCTGGCGGTCGCCGTGGAACGCGACGGAACCGGAGCCGGAGTCGGCGGCGCTCGCGGCGACCGAGCCGACCCCCACGCCCGCGGCGGCGGTCAGGCCGGCACCGACGACGGTGCGGCGCAGGAACGTCCGGCGGGAGGACTCCCCCGGCTGGGCGGGCTTGGCGGTCACGAAACCCTCCTGGGTTCGGCGATGGCCGCGATCGGGGCGAGCCGCTCGGTGAGCTCGCTGACGTCGGCGTTGATCTTCTGGCGTTGCGGCGCGGTGAGCGCGGACACGGGCGTCCACGAACCGTCGGGCTTGCGGGCGCCGTCGAGGGTCGCTTCGGTCCGCTTCATCCAACTGTCCACACCGGACAGTTCGGGGTAGCGCGGGGCGAGCACCGGGCGCAGGACGTCGAGCACGGTCTGCACGCCGTCGAGGTTCGCCCGCGTGGTGGCGAGGTTGGTGCCGCTGCCGTAGTCGGTCTTGGCGGTGAGCTCGAACTGCAGGGCGTTCTCCACGATCTCGTGGGCGCGCAGGCCGAGGTCGTTCGAGTCGACCTGGCTCTGGGGGAAGGCCGTGCGCAGGTTCTGCACGTCGGAGGCCAACTGGTCGACGACGCCGCCGAGCGAGCCCATGTCCTCGTTGTGCCAGAGGCCGTACTCGAGGCGGTGGAAGCCGGTGAAGTCCGGGTCGGAGGTGCCGCCGGGCAGGCCGGCGGTCGTGCCGTTGATGGCACCGTCGGAGTCGCCGAACGCGTCGTACGCGGCGCCGAGGCGCTCGTAGGTCAGGTGCGCGGTGAGCCAGGTGGACTCAGCGGCGCCGCGGTCGCCGCGGTGCACGGCGTCCTTGAGCGCGCCGACGTCGGTGACCAGCGTGTCGAGCCCCTGCGTCACCTTGGCCTCGTAGACCTTGAGCGGCTGCAGGAGGTCGTTCTGCGTCACCGCCGCGACACCCGGGCCGCGCTCGGCGCCGCCACTGACGGTCGTCGTCGGGCCCACGATCGCGGAGGAGTCCTCCGGAAGGCACCGGAAGGCGTACGGTCCATTACCGAGCGTCACTGACATCGGCCTGATCGTCCCCGTGCCGAGACCCTCGACCTCGCCGTAGATCACGCCGGTCTTCGGGTCGATCAGATCGACCTCCGACGTGACGGCGCCGGTGTTGTGGAGGTTGAAGATTTGCGGGCCCGGCTTGGGGTCCGTCCAGCCCTGACCACAGGCGGAGCGGGAGATCTGGATCTCCGGATCCTGCGCGGAGGCCCCGTCGGGCCAGACCGCGAAGGCGATTCCCACGGCAGCGGCGGCGACCACGACACCCGCGGCCCCCACTACCCAACGGGCACGTACAGACCCCGGCACGCGCACACTCCTGCCACTCGATCGGACTACCGGGAGGGAATTATGCGTGCGGAACGTGAAGAAACAGGGGGTCGAGACCACCTCCCGCCGGGAATTCACCAGGACTTCAACCAAAAACCGATGAAATCGGATATAAGGACCAAAGCACCTAGCGACGTTAAGTCCCTTTCAGCCCATATGGTGGATTTCTGCGGCACGTGAACACCGCCACCACCGCCTCTGAACCAAGCGGCCTCCTCGCCTCGGCCACGCAGCCCAGGAATGGGTCCCTTTCCCGGAAGGTCAGAGAGCCACGGCAAGCGCACCCGCCAAAGCCGACCCACACGCGAGATCGCGCCGGTTTCCGGATTGGGGCGGTGCGATCGGCCCCCGGCCGATCCGACCGCCCCATCCGGAAGCCGGCTCCAAGGCGATCTCGCACGCCCCGGCGAAGCCGGGGCCAAAGACACCGAGGCCTTCCACGTGGGAGCATCACGGCCGAGCAGCAGCTACGTCATAGGGGAGTGGAAGTGCGGATCCTGTCGGTGGACCTGGGGACGTCCAACACCGTCGCCGTCCTTTCGGCACACGGTCGGCCGCCGCGGGTTGTCGAGGTGGACGGCTCGGCCAACATGCCCTCGGCGATCTTCGCCGGCGAGGACGGCACGATCATGGTGGGCCGCGACGCCGAACGCCGCGCGCGCCTGGACCCCACCCGCTTCGAGCCCAACCCGAAACGCCGCATCGACGAGCAGACGCTGCTGCTGGGCACCGACGTCGTGCCCGTCAACGAAGCGCTCGCCGCGATCCTGCGCCGCGTGCTCGACGAGACCACGCGCCAGCTCGGCGGCGAGCAGCCCGACGAGGTCCGCCTCACGCACCCCGCGCAGTGGGGGCCGGTGCGCCGCAACGTCCTGCTGTCCTCGGCGCGGCTCGCGGGCATCGGCGCGAGCGTGGTCCTGGTGCCCGAACCCGTCGCCGCGGCCGCGCACTTCGCGTCGTTCCCGGGCAAGGGGCTCGCGCCCGGGCAGGCGCTCGCGGTGTACGACCTGGGCGCCGGCACGTTCGACGTCGCCGTGGTCGGCGCGACGCAGAACGGCTACGTCGTGCTCGCCGAGGACGGCCTGCCCGACCTCGGCGGCCTCGACGTCGACCAGGCGCTGATGGTGCACGTCGGGCGCGAGGTCTCGCACTCGGATCCCCAGCGCTGGCAACGCCTTCTGCGGCCGGAGTCCACGGCGGACCGGCGCACGCGGCGCGCGTTGCAGGAGGACGTGAAGGCGGCCAAGGAGGCGCTGTCACGGCACCCGCAGACCGAGGTGCCGATGCCGGAGCCGTTCAAGGACGTGCTGGTCACGCGCGGAGAACTCGAAGGCCTGGTGCGCCCGGCGATGCTGCGCAGCGTGGAGCTGCTCGCGCGCACGCTGCGGACGGCCGGGCTGACGCCGGATCGTCTCGCGGGCATTTACCTGGTCGGCGGGTCGAGCCGGCTGCCGCTGGTCGGCTCGATGATCGCGGAGAAGCTCGGCGTCGTACCCGCGAGCCTCGACCAGCCGGAGACGGCCGTGGCACTGGGCGCGCAGCACGTGGCGCGCGACGGGCTGTCGATGCGGACGCAGAACGTGGAAGGCCAGGTCGCGGCGGGTGCGCCCGCGTATGCGCCGGGTGGGTATCCGCCGCCGCCTCCGCGGCAGCCTCCGGCTGGGTACGCGCAGCCGTCGTTCCCGGCGGGGCCCGCGCCGTCGAACTTCCCGACGTACTCGCCCGCCACCGCCGCCACTGCCCCGGCGAAGAAGAAGAGCCGCGCGAAGCTGTGGATCGGCGTCGCGGCGGCGGTGGTCGTGGTTCTCGCGGCGGGGCTGACGGTGTTCCTGACGTCGTCTTC
Source organism: Amycolatopsis sp. NPDC005232 (assembly GCF_040607795.1). Lineage (NCBI taxonomy): Bacteria > Bacillati > Actinomycetota > Actinomycetes > Pseudonocardiales > Pseudonocardiaceae > Amycolatopsis > Amycolatopsis sp. NPDC005232. The sequence continues at coordinate 54,855 of NZ_JBEXHL010000025.1, forward strand.
TTCGGCGCAGACCTACACCGCGGACCAGTGCCGCACGCCCGGGCAGGCCGACGCCCAAGGCCTCACCGGGTGCCTGCGCCAGCTCGCGGGGAAGATCGCCGACACCGGGGGCTGCCGCCCGGGCATGGGCAACGGCCCCGCCGCGCCCGCGCAGAGCCTCGGCGCCACCTCGACGTGCGCGGCGCCGGGCCGCGCCGGCTCGCAGGTGACGTACGTGCAAGGCACGTCGGCCGCGGTGCTGAAGCAGTACACCGACGGGCTGCTCGCCTCCGCCGGCGGCGACCGCGTCGAGGCCGCGTGGAAGGGCAACGGGCTGGAGGGCCACTACTCGTCGGCGGCCGGGCAGAACGCGGCGGTGCTGGTGTTCACAGTGTCCGACCGGCCGCTCGTCGGGTTCATCTACCAGGTCAATTCCGCAGGTCAGGGCGCCGCGCCGACCCCGGGGACGCTGGCGGACTACTTCGAGCAGAGCGTGCAGCCCGGCGAGTGAGAGGGTTTCGTTCGCTGCCGCGGCGCGAACGGCCCGTTCGCGCCGCCGGCGAGGCCGCGAGCTAGCATTCGGTCGATGCGTATCACGGTGTTCCGGCGGCTCATGGCGGACGAGTTCGGCCCCGGGCGAGCCGAGGTCCTGGCCCAGGACCACGTGCTCAGCGGGCTCGGCGGGAAGACCGTCGACCAGGCTCTGGCTGCGGGGATCTCGGCGAAGCAGATCTGGCGCGAGGTGTGCGAAGCCTTCGACATCCCGTCGGAGCGGCGCTGACCTGCGGTTTCCTGGTTCGCCCCGGGGAAGGGGAGCTCGGCAGGGCGAAAAACCCTAGCGGACGGGCGTGTCGCCACAACCCTCGAACACCTGTTCGTCTACAGTGTTGTGCACACCGGGGGCCGGCGATCCACAGATCGGTCGCCGTGCCGGGAATTGTCGGTCCCTCCCCGTAGCGTCGGACCGGACAGAGCTTGATCTGGACAACCGAACAAGCCACACAGGCCAACCAGCGAGGTGGACCCCAATGCCAGCAGCACCCGACAAGGACAAGGCGCTCGAGCTTGCCCTTGCGCAGATCGACAAGCAGTACGGCAAGGGCTCGGTGATGCGCCTCGGCGAAGAGGGTCGCGCGCCCATCGCCGTGATCCCCACCGGTGCGATCGCCCTCGACGTCGCGCTCGGCATCGGGGGGCTGCCCCGCGGCCGCGTCGTCGAGATCTACGGCCCGGAGTCCTCCGGTAAGACGACGGTCGCCCTGCACGCGGTGGCGAACGCGCAGAAGAACGGCGGCATCGCGGCGTTCATCGACGCGGAGCACGCGCTGGACCCGGAGTACGCCAAGAAGCTCGGCGTGGACACCGACGCGCTGCTCGTTTCCCAGCCGGACACCGGTGAGCAGGCGCTGGAGATCGCGGACATGCTGATCCGCTCCGGCGCGCTCGACATCCTGGTCATCGACTCCGTGGCCGCGCTCGTGCCGCGCGCCGAGATCGAGGGCGAGATGGGCGACTCGCACGTCGGCCTCCAGGCCCGCCTGATGAGCCAGGCGCTGCGCAAGATGACCGGTGCGATGAACAACTCCGGCACCACCGCGATCTTCATCAACCAGCTGCGCGAGAAGATCGGCGTCATGTTCGGCTCCCCGGAGACCACGACCGGTGGTAAGGCGCTGAAGTTCTACGCCTCGATCCGCCTCGACGTGCGCCGCATCGAGACGCTCAAGGACGGCGGCGAGCCGGTCGGCAACCGCACCCGCGTCAAGGTCGTGAAGAACAAGATGGCCCCGCCCTTCAAGCAGGCCGAGTTCGACATCCTCTACGGCCACGGCGTCTCCCGCGAAGGCTCGCTCATCGACATGGGCGTCGACCAGGGCATCCTGCGCAAGTCCGGCGCCTGGTACACCTACGAGGGCGACCAGCTCGGCCAAGGCAAGGAAAACGCGCGGAAGTTCCTGCGCGACAACCCGGACATCGCCAACGAGATCGAGAAGCGCATCAAGGAGAAGCTGGGCATCGGCGCGCAGGTCGACGCCGAGGTCGCCGAAGCTGCGGTTCCGGCGCCGGTCGACTTCTGATTCCGGGTGGAGTGTGCTCGCGAAGAGCGCTCGCCGGACGGAATCAGAAGTGTGTCTTGTGGGGGTCGAACCCCCACACCCCCGCCAGGGGGCAAGCCCCCTGAACCCCCGGCGGGGTTGCGTTGGTGAGGTGAAGTCGCCCGGGTGAGATGGCCGGGCGACGGAAGTGCGCGGTGTGTTTGTGGGCCGCGTACGCAGGCGTGACGGTGGGGCGGCTTGCAGTGGGTGGGTCGGCCCGTGGGTGGGGGAGTGGTGGCGCGGCGTCGGGCGGAGAGGGCGCGGCGGGGCGGAGCGTGTGAGGGTGTGTGAGGGAGGAAGGGCGTAGTGGCGAGGGCACCGAAGGTGGAGCCGGCGGAGCTGCCGCCGGAGGAACGGGCCAAGAAAGCCAAGGAGATCTGCTTCGATCTCCTGGCGGCGCGCCCGCGAACTGTCGATGAACTGCGGCAGACGTTGCGGCGCAAGGGTTTCGACGACGACACCATTGAAACCCTGCTCGGCAAACTCGACCGCGCCGGCCTCGTCAACGACGCCGAGTTCGCCGAGATGTGGGTCAAGGCCCGCCACGCCGGCCAGGGCCTCTCCCGCACGGCGCTCGTCGCCGAGCTGCGCCGCAAGGGCGTCGACGACGAGATCGCCACGCAGGCCGCCGGCGAGGTCGACCGCGAGGCGGAGGAGCAGCGGGCCCGCGAACTCGTCCGCAAACGCCTGGGCTCCCTTGGCAACGTCGACGAGCAGACGGCCATCCGCCGCCTCCTCGGCTTCCTCGGCCGCAAGGGCTACCCGCAGGGCCTCGCCTACACCGTCATTCGCGACGAGCTCCGCGAGTTCGGCGCCGAATCCAGCCTGCTGGACGACGCCACCATCGACTGAACCGCCCCGGAGCTGCTTGTTCCGAAGCGCGGCCCTGCCGTTCCCCGCCCTGCGCAGAGAACGGCAGAGCGAACCTCAGCCGCGCAGCGCGGCGGCCTCCGCGGCCAGCTTCTCGACCGTCCCGAAGTCCTTGGCGGCCAACAGCTTCGCCGGCGTCAGCCACGAGCCGCCGAGGCAGCCGACGTTCGGCAGCGCCAGGTACGACGGCGCCGAGTCCACGGTGATCCCGCCGGTCGGGCAGAAGCGCAAGTCCGGCAACGGACCCGTCAGCGACTTCAGGAAAGCCACCCCGCCGCTGGCCTCCGCCGGGAAGAACTTCAACGCGTTCAGCCCACGCTCGGCCAAGCGCATCGCCTCGGACACCGTCGCGGCGCCCGGCAGGAACGGCAGGCCCGTGGCGAAACAGGCGTCGAGGACGGCGTCGGTGCAGCCCGGCGTCACCAGGAACTTCGCGCCGGCGTCGGCCGCCTGCGCGGCCTGCGCCGGCGACGTCACGGTCCCCGCGCCCACGACGATGTCCGGCACCTCCGCGGCCACGCGCTCGATCGCGGCGAGCGCGACCGGCGTGCGCAGGGTCAGCTCGATCACCCCGATCCCGCCGGCGAGCAACGCGCGCGCGGTGGGCACGGCGTCGTCGACATCGTCGATCACGACCACGGGCATCACGGGCGAAAGGGCGAGCAGGTCCGAACCGGTGGTCACTGACCGACCTCCTGGGTTTCCAAGGTGTGCAACGGCAGTCCGAGTGTGCCCCGCCCGGCGGGGGCGTCGCGGAGCAGGTCCAGCTCCGCCGTCAGCGGGCCGAACACGCTCGCGCCCTGGTCGGCGGGACCCACCGCGCGGCGCAGCGCGGCGAACAGCTCCCGTCCGGTGCCTTCCACGAAAGCCGGCGGTGCGTCCAGAAGATCACGGCGTGCGAACTCGTCGGCGTCGACCAGCACGTCGAGCGTGCCGGAGCGCGCGTCGAAGCGGACGACGTCACCGTCGGCGATCCGGGCGATCGGCCCGCCCACCGCGGCCTCCGGCGTGACCTGGATGGCCGCCGGGATCTTGCCCGACGCGCCCGACATGCGCCCGTCGGTGAGCAGCGCGACCTGGAAACCGCGGTCCATCAGCACACCCAGCGCCGGGGTGAGGCCGTGCAGCTCCGGCATGCCGTTGGCCTGCGGCCCCTGCTGCCGCAGCACCACCACGACGTCGCGATCCAGCTCGCCGGCCTCGAACGCGACCGCGAATGCCTCCTGCGAGGTGAACACCCGCGCCGGCGCCTGCACCACGCGGTGCTCCGGCGCCACCGCCGACACCTTCGTCACGGCCCGGCCGAGGTTGCCGGCGACCATGCGCAGCCCGCCGTCCGGCGCGAATGGCCGCCACACCGGGCGCAGCACGTCCTCGTCGAGGCTGCGGGTGGGCACGTCGCGCCACACCAGTTCGCCGTCGGACAGGATCGGCTCCTGCGTGTAGCGGCGCAGCCCGAACCCGGCGACGGTGTGCACGTCCTCGTGCAGGAACCCGGCGTCGAGCAGTGTGCCGACCAGGAACTGGATGCCGCCGGCGGCGTGGAAGTGGTTGATGTCCGCGCTGCCGTTCGGGTACACGCGCGCCAGCAGCGGCACGACGGCCGAGAGGTCCGAGAAGTCGTCCCACGTCAGCAGGATGCCCGCCGCCGCGGCGATCGCGACGAGGTGCATCGTGTGGTTGGTCGAACCACCCGTGGCGAGCAGCGCCACGATGCCGTTGACGAACGCTTTTTCGTCCAGCACCAGGGAAACCGGCGTGTACGACTCTCCGCGCGACAGCTCGACCACGCGCCGGCCGGCCTCTGCGGTGAGGGCTTGGCGCAGCGGCGTGTTGGGCGGCACGAAGCTCGCGCCCGGCAGGTGCAGGCCCATCACCTCGACGACCATCTGGTTCGAGTTCGCGGTGCCGTAGAAGGTGCACGTGCCGGCCGAGTGGTACGACGCCGCCTCCGCGTCGAGCAGGTCCTCACGTGTCGCGAGACCTTCGGCGTAGAGCTGGCGCACGCGGGCTTTTTCCTTGTTGGGCAAGCCGGAGTTCATCGGCCCGGCCGGCACGAGGATCGCCGGCAGGTGGCCGAACGACAGCGCGCCGATCAGCAGCCCGGGCACGATCTTGTCGCACACGCCCAGCAGCAGCGAAGCGTCGAACAGGTCGTGGGACAGCGCGATCGCCGTCGCCATCGCGATCACCTCGCGGCTGAACAGCGACAGCTCCATGCCCGGCCGCCCCTGCGTGACCCCGTCGCACATCGCGGGCACGCCGCCCGCGAACTGCGCGACTCCGCCCGCCGCACGCACCGATTTCTTCAGCCACGCGGGGTACTCCTGCATCGGCTGGTGCGCCGACAGCAGATCGTTGTAGGACGACACGATCGCGACGCCCGGCGCGCGCAGCTCGCGCAGCGCCGCCTTGTCCACGCCCTCCATCGCGGCGAACCCGTGGGCGAGGTTGCTGCACGCGAGACCGCGGCGCACCGGGCCTTCTTCGTGGGCGGCGGCGCTGCGCGCGAGGTGGGCGGCGCGCGTTTCCGCGCTGCGTTCGACGATGCGGGCGGTGACCTCGGCGACGACGGGATGCACCGTCGTGTCGGGTGTGCTGCTCATGTCCGGCTCCCGGCTCACTGGGTGGTGGGGTCCGCGGGACGGCAGCACTGGCGTCTCAGGAACGTGACGGCCACCACGGTAGCCGGTGTGGGCCGGGTTATCAAAATCGATTCAGTAAACCACTGGGAAACAGCGAGCCGCACCCGCGCGTCGGGTGCGGCTCGCTTGTTTCCGGTTCACAGGGCCGTGGTCGTCCAGGTGACAGGCAGCTCGTGAACGCCGTAGATGTTCATGTCCGTCCGGAGTTTCACCTGGTCAGCGGGGATGGCGAGCTGCAGCGTCGGGAAGCGCCGCAGCAGCGCCGCGAACCCGGCGCGCATCTCGATGCGGGCCAGCTGCTGGCCGAGGCACTGGTGCACGCCGTGGCCGAAGGCCAGCTGGCCGCGCGAGTTGCGGCGGATGTCCAGCGTGTCGGGGTTCTCGAAGCGCCGCGGGTCGTGGTTGGCGGCCAGCGTCGAGACGACGACGGTCGAGCCGGCCGGGATCGTCTCGCCGCCGAGTTCGAGGTCTTCGGTGGCGTAGCGGAAGTTGATGTCGACCACCGACAGGTACCGCATGAGCTCCTCGACGGCCCCGGGCAGCAGCTCCGGGTCGGCGCGCAGCTCGGCCAGCTGCTCGGGGTGCTCCAGCAGCGCGAACGTGCCGAGCGCCAGCATGTTCGCGGTGGTCTCGTGGCCGGCGAGCAGCAGCAGGAACGCGATGCCGGTCAGCTCCTCGATGCTGAGGTCGTCCTGCCGGGCCAGATCCGAAAGGATGTCCTCACCGGGCTCGGCGCGTTTACCCGCCACCAGATTGCCGAGGTACGTGGTCAGCGCACCGTACGCCGCCATCTTCTCCTCGAGCTCCTGCTCCTTGACCAGGAACTTCGCGGAGTTGGCCTGGAAATCGGCCCGATCCTCGTACGGCACGCCCAGCAGCTCGCAGATCACCAGCGACGGCACCGGCAACGCGAATTCCTTGACGAGATCCACCGTCGGCGTCAGCTGCGCCATCGCGTCCAGCTGCCGCTCCACGACCTCGGCGATGTGGTCCTCCAGCTGCTTCATCCGCTTGACGGTGAACGCGCCCGTCAGCTTGCGCCGCAGCCGCGTGTGATCCGGCGGATCCATGGCGATGAACAACCCGGGCACCTGCGGCGACGGCTCCGTGGCGGCCGGCATCCCGGGCGTCTCGTAGGGCACGTGCATGACCCCCAGGTCCTGCCGCGAGCTGAACCGCGTGTCGGCCAGCAGCTGCCGCACCTCGTCGTACCCGGTGACCAGCCAGCCCTCGTGCCCGTCCGGGAACAGCATCGGACTGACCGGCCGCGCCTCCCGCAACCGCGTGATCTCCCGCGGCGGATCGAACGGCCCCGCGTCGCGCTCCATCGGCAACCCCTGCGGGACGGACACCGTCTGGCTCATGGGACTTCCTCTCGTGGTGGTCGTGGGCACCACTCTGGCGGCCTCAGCTGACACGGCCCTGACACCGCTCTGACACCGCAGTCGGAGCCGTGCTCGCCGACGTGTCCGGACTGCAACTCGCCTCGCCGTCCGCCGCCTGACCAGCGTCCCCACGGCCCACTCACGGCCTGCACTCCAAGACATGCCCCGAGAGGGGTCGACTCCCAAGGTCAAGAGGCAATACGCTAAGGAATGTGCTACTTGTCACACAGCACAACGCGAGGCAGAGTCGTACGTGGCGAAAGTGATCGTCACCCGGTTCCTGCCAGCCCCACCGAACAGGGAGGCACCCGATGTCCACCACAGAGCTCGCCGAACTGCGGCGCACCATCGGCCAGTTGCGGCAGTGCGTGGGCGCCCTGCGCTCTCGGTACGGCGACGCGTCGGCGGTGCGCCGGCTGGCCAACGATGTCGAGCGCCTCGACATCGACACCGCGGAGCTGGACGGCCATCCGCACGCCGTGCCGGCGCAGGCGAAACCCGTGGACCGCGTGCCCGTCCCGGACACTCCTTACGATCCGGCGTTGTGGCAAGGCGCCGATGACGAGGGTGTCGGCGGCTACAAGCGCGACCAGCGGTGAGCGCTCCCGCTGACAACGACGTCAGCCGGGCCGGCACCGGCGTCCGCTCCCCGGGGCGGGCGCTTTTGGCCGACCGGACGTTGCGCACCGACCGGTGGTGGCTGCAACCCCTGCTCACCGTGCTGGGGTTGGCGACCTTCATCATCTACGCGACCGTTCGCGCCTTCGTGCGCACCGCGTACTGGGTGCCCGACTACCACTACCTGACGCCGTTCTACTCGCCGTGCGTGTCCACCTCCTGCGTCGAAGGCTCGAGCCACTTCGGGCACTGGTTCGGCGACTTCCCGAGCTGGATCCCGCTCGGGGCGCTGGTCCTGCCGTTCCTGCTCGGCTTCCGCCTGACCTGCTACTACTACCGCAAGGCGTACTACCGCTCGGTCTGGTTCTCGCCGCCCGCGTGCGCCGTGGCCGAGCCGCACGGGAAGTACACCGGCGAGACGAAGCTGCCGCTGATCATCCAGAACGTGCACCGCTACTTCTTCTACGTCGCGGTGATCGTGTCGCTGGTCAACACCTACGACGCCGTGGTCGCGTTCCAGAGCCCCAGCGGGTTCGGCTTCGGGCTGGGCAACATCATCATCGTCGCCAACGTGGTGCTGCTCTGGGCGTACACGCTCTCCTGCCACTCGTGCCGGCACGTCACCGGCGGCAGGCTGAAGCACTTCTCGAAACACCCCGTCCGGTACTGGGTCTGGACGCAGGTCTCGAAGCTCAACACCCGGCACATGAACCTCGCGTGGACCACGCTCGGCACGCTGGTGCTGACCGACCTCTACGTGATGCTCGTGGCAAGCGGTGCCATCGCGGATCTGCGTTTCGTCGGCTAGCGTCGGCACCCTCATCTCCGGCAGTACTTCAAGACAACGGCGTCCCAGCTCCGAGGTGGCTCTATTCATGACCGAAGTCGAACGGCACAGCTACGACGTGGTGGTGATCGGTGCCGGCGGCGCCGGTCTGCGCGCGGTGATCGAGGCGCGCGAACGCGGTTTCAGCGTCGCTGTGGTGTGCAAGTCCCTGTTCGGCAAGGCCCACACCGTGATGGCCGAAGGCGGCTGCGCGGCGTCGATGGGCAACGCGAACCCGAACGACAACTGGCAGGTGCACTTCCGCGACACCATGCGCGGCGGCAAGTTCCTCAACAACTGGCGCATGGCCGAGCTGCACGCCAAGGAGGCCCCGGACCGCGTCTGGGAGCTGGAGAGCTACGGCGCGCTGTTCGACCGCACGGCCGACGGGCGCATCAGCCAGCGCAACTTCGGCGGCCACACCTACCCGCGCCTCGCGCACGTCGGTGACCGCACGGGGCTCGAGCTGATCCGCACGATGCAGCAGAAGATCGTTTCGCTGCAGCAGGAGGATTTCGCGAAGTACGGTGACTACGAGGCGCGGATCAAGGTCTTCGCCGAGTGCACCGTCACGGAGCTGCTCCTGACCGACGGCAAGATCGCCGGCGCGTTCGGCTACTGGCGCGAGAGCGGGCGGTTCATCCTGTTCGACGCACCCGCTGTGGTGCTCGCGACGGGGGGCATCGGCAAGTCGTTCAAGGTCACGTCGAACTCGTGGGAGTACACCGGCGACGGCCACGCGCTGGCCCTGCGCGCGGGCGCGAAGCTGATCAACATGGAGTTCGTGCAGTTCCACCCCACGGGGATGGTCTGGCCGCCGAGCGTGAAGGGCATCCTCGTCACCGAAGGCGTGCGCGGCGACGGCGGCGTGCTCAAGAACTCCGAGGACAAGCGGTTCATGTTCGAGTACGTGCCCGACGTGTTCAAGGGCCAGTACGCGGACAGCGAGGACGAGGCCGACCGCTGGTACGCCGACGCCGACAACAACCGCCGCACGCCCGACCTGCTGCCGCGCGACGAGGTGGCGCGCGCGATCAACTCCGAGGTCAAGGAGGGCCGCGGCTCCCCGCACGGCGGCGTCTACCTCGACATCGCGAGCCGCTTGCCCGCGGAGGAGATCCGGCGCCGGCTGCCGTCGATGTACCACCAGTTCAAGGAACTGGCCGACGTCGACATCACCAAGGAGGCCATGGAGGTCGGGCCCACCTGTCACTACGTGATGGGCGGCATCGAGGTCGAGCCGGACACGGGCGCGGCGAGCGTGCCCGGCCTGTTCGCGGCGGGGGAGTGCTCCGGCGGGATGCACGGCTCCAACCGCCTCGGCGGCAACTCGCTGTCGGACCTGCTGGTGTTCGGCCGCCGCGCGGGTCTCGGCGCCGCGTCTTATGTGGATGGTCTCGGCGACGGGCGGCCTCAGGTCGCCGAGTCCGATGTGGACGCCGCCGCGAAGATGGCGCTGGAGCCGTTCGACCCGCCGGCCAAGGGCGTGGCCGAGAACCCGTACACGCTGCACACCGAGCTTCAGCAGTCGATGAACGACCTCGTCGGCATCATCCGCAAGGCCGGCGAGATCCGCCAGGCGCTGGAGAAGCTCGGCGAGATCCGGCAGCGCATGGCGCAGGTGACCGTGGAGGGCCACCGGCAGTTCAACCCCGGCTGGCACCTCGCCGTGGACCTGCGGAACATGCTGCTGGTGAGCGAGTGCGTCGCCCGCGCGGCGCTGCTGCGCACCGAGAGCCGCGGCGGCCACACGCGCGACGATTACCCCAGCATGGACGCCGATTGGCGGCACAAGCTGCTGGTGTGCGCGGCGCGGGCGGGGGACAATCCCGTGGTACCGGACGTCGACGTGGTGGAGAAGGAGCAGGTCCCGCTCCGGGAGGACCTGCTCGAGCTGTTCGAGCTCGACGAGCTCGGCAAGTACTTCACCGACGCCGAGCTGGAGAACCACTCCGGGAGGAACGCGTGAGCTACAAGGCCAGTTTCCGGGTGTGGCGCGGCGACGCGACCGGCGGCGAGCTGCAGGACTTCAAGGTGGAGGTGAACGAGGGCGAGGTCGTCCTCGACATCATCCACCGCTTGCAGGCCACGCAGGCCTCGGATCTCGCCGTGCGCTGGAACTGCAAGGCGGGCAAGTGCGGCTCCTGCTCGGCCGAGGTGAACGGCAAACCGCGCCTGATGTGCATGACGCGCATGTCGACGTTCACCGAGGAGGAGGTCATCACGGTCACGCCGATGCGCACGTTCCCCGTGATCCGCGACCTCGTGACGGACGTGTCCTTCAACTACACCAAGGCGCGCGAGATCCCCTCGTTCACGCCGCCCCCGGATTTGAAGCCGGGGGAGTACCGGATGCAGCAGGTGGACGTCGAGCGCTCGCAGGAGTTCCGCAAGTGCATCGAGTGCTTCCTGTGCCAGAACACCTGCCACGTGGTGCGCGACCACGAGGAGAACAAGGAGTCGTTCGCGGGGCCTCGGTACCTGATGCGCATCGCCGAGCTGGAAATGCACCCGCTCGACGTCGCGGACCGTCGTGACGCGGCGCAGGAGGAGCACGGCCTCGGGTACTGCAACATCACGAAGTGCTGCAGCGAGGTCTGCCCGGAAGGCATCCACATCACGGACAACGCGCTGATCCCGATGAAGGAACGAGTCGCCGACCGGAAGTACGACCCGATCGTGTGGCTGGGCAACAAGCTCTTCCGCAGGTGACCCGCGCGCAGTTGGCCGGCGCCGTCGTCACCGCGCTGGCCGCTGCGTGCCCGGGCTCGCGGGCCCGGTTGCGGGGTTCGCTCGCCGCGGGCACCTCCGACGCGTTCAGCGACATCGACGTGGAGTGGGTCGTGCCCGACGGGCGCGTGCCCGCCTGCGCGGCCGACGTCCGGGCGGTTCTGGAACGCGTGCGCCCGGTCGCCGCCGTGCGCACTTCGCCGGACTTCTTCCACTCGTCGCAACGGCGGCTGCTGTTCGTGCGGTTCACGGGGGTGCCGCTGTTCTGGCGCCTCGACCTGGCGCTGCGGGAAACGTCGGCGGTCGCCGATCCCGGGCCGGGCGACCCCGCCGTGCACGCCCACGAAGGCGAGTGGTCCCGCCCGGCGAGCGCCCTGGCCAACGCCCTCGGCGCGATCAAAGCCGTCGCCCGCGGCCGGTCGGCCGACGCGACCGGCCTGCTGGAGCGGGGTTTCGCGCGAATCGGCGAACCGGACACGGCCACGGGACGGTGGGTCGAGGACGTTACGCGGCTCTCCCGCGCTGCCGCCGCCTGCGAACCGGACCTCGCGCCGTTGGCTGAGGAGACGATCGCGTTGGCCGCGGCGGAACTCGGTGCTTGAGGTCGGTGGCGTGCTCATCAAGAACGTCCGGGTGTTCGACCCCGACTCGGGCTCCACCGAAGCGGCGAACGTGCTCACAGACGAGCGAATCACCGCAGTAGGGTTCGACGTGGACGGCCCGAATCCCTACGACGGCGACGGCGGACTCCTCATCCCCGGCCTGATCGACTGCCACGGCCACGTCGCTTTCCCCGGCAACGCAGGACTTCCCCGCAGCACGCGGATCCTCGAAGCGGTCGCCACACTGCGCCGACTACGGACGAGAGGCATCACGACCGTCCGCGACGCCTGGGGTGCCGACATCGGTTTCAAGCACGCGTTGGAAGAAGGCTGGATCGAAGGCCCCGACCTGCTCGTCAGCCTCCGCCAGCTGTCGCCGACGGGTGGGCTCGGGGACTGGTGGGACGCGGACACGGGCCGCCTCGATCGCATCGACGATCCCGCCCTGCCCGACGCGGTGTTCGACGGCCCGGACCAGGCGCGCGCGGCCGTGCGGCGGATGGTGCGCGCGGGCGCCGACTGGGTGAAGCTCGGCGCCGGCGGTTCCATGGCCGCGCTCGCCGAAGGGCGCGACGTTCGCCCCACCGACGAAGAGCTCCACGCCGTCGCCGACGAAGCCCGCCGCGCCGGTCGCGACGTGATGGCCCACGCGCACACGGCCGCCGCAGCAACAGCCGCCGCCCGTGCCGGCGTGCGCAGCATCGAACACGGGGTGTTCCTCGAAGAACAAGCCGTCGCCGTGATGAGTGAACACGGCTGCTGGTACGTGCCCACCCTTGCTCCGATCCCGGCCGAACACGGCAAAGCCCACCGCCGCTCCCTCGCCCTGGCGGTCGAAGCGGGCCTCCCGATCGCCGCCGGCTCGGACCTCGCGCCGCGTCCTCATGTCGACTTGCTGACCGAGCTGCGCCTCCTCGCCGCCGCCGGCCTCGGCGCCGCGGGCGCCCTGCGCGCCGCCACGAGCGACGCCGCCCGCCTCCTGCGCCTCGACGACCGCGGCCGCGTCGCCCCGGGCCTGCGCGCGGATCTCGTGCTGCTCGACGGCCCCGCCGTGGACGTCACCGACCTCGCCGGTCGCATCCGTGCTGTCTGGCAAGCCGGACGACGAGTGCTCTGAAAACCCCTCGCCGCGCGGCAGCCGGGCGCGACACACTCGCCAGCGTGGACTTCCTGCCCGGTCTCGAGCTTGCCCGCCGCTTCCATGCCGACGCCGTGCGCCCGATCCTCGAACGGCGCGGTGTCACCTACTCAGCGGCCCTCCTCGGCCGCGGCTCCGACGTCCTCGGCTTCGACACCGCGCGCTCCACCGACCACGACTGGGGTCCGCGCCTGCAACTGTTCGTCGACGAACCGGCCGGGCTCACCGAACTGCTCGCCCACGAGCTGCCGCGGGAGTTCCTCGGCTACTCCACGCACTTCGCGGACAACGAAGGCGACCCGACGACCCGCATGGCCCCCGCCGACGGCCCGGTCCGCCACGCCGTGGAGATCGCCGACATCGACACGTGGTTCAGCGCTTTCCTCGGCTTCGTCCCCGGGAAAACCTTGTCCCGGCGTGAGTGGCTCACCACCCCCACGCAGACCCTCGCCGAGCTCACCGGCGGCGCCGTGTTCCACGACGGCCTCGGTCGCCTCGACGCGCTCAGGGCCGTTCTGGCCTGGTACCCCGACGACGTGTGGCGCGAGGTCCTCGCCGGACAGTGGCGCCGCATCGCCCAGGAAGAGCCCTTCGTCGGCCGCTGCGGCGAGGTCGGCGACGAGCTCGGCTCGGCCGTCGTCACCGCCCGGCTGGTGCGGGACCTCATGCGCCTGTGCCTGCTGATGGTGCGCCGGTACCCGCCGTACTCGAAATGGCTCGGCAGCGCGTTCGCTCGGTTGCCCCTCGCGCCGGTCCTGACTCCGCACCTCACGGGCGCCCTGGCCGCCCTCGACTGGCGCCGGCGCGAGACCCACCTGGTCGAGGCGTATGAAACCGTTGCCGCGCACCACAATCAGCTCGGCCTCACCGAACCCCTCGACCCCCAGGTCCGCGGCTTCCACGAGCGCCCCTACCGAGTCCTGGACGCCGCCCGCTTCGCCGACGCCCTCCACCCGGGCGCCGTCGGGGCGATCGACCAGTGGGCGGACAGCACCGACGTCCTCGGCCGTCCTGAGTGGATGCGGGACCTCGGCCCCTTCGACAACGGCTAGGGACGCCGGGCGGTCAGCACCACGAACGGCGGATCACCGGGAACCGGCTGTTGCCCGACCGAGTGCAACCCCGCGTCGGCGACGGCCTCCACCGCCGGATCGGCGGCACCGAAGTACGACAGGACGAGCAACGCGCCACTCCGCAGGTTCGCGGCCAGACGCGCGAGCAACGCGTCGAGCGGACCAGTGACGCCGAAGGCGACCACCACGTCGAAGTCACCGATCACCGGCAGTTTCAGCGGCTCGTGCACCTCGTAGGAGATCCCCAGCGGGTCGCGTTCCTCCTGCCGCTGGGCCTGCGCGATCAGCGAGCGGTCCGCGTCGACCCCGACCACGCGGGAAGCGCCGGCCGAGCGGAACAGCCGGGCGTGAACACCGGTGCCGCTGCCCACCACCAGAACCCAGCGGCCGGCCGGGGGACCGGCGGCCGTCAGCACGGCGTCGGTCTCGGCGCGGTCGGCGGGGGTCCAGTGGGCCGGTTCGGGAGATTCGGGCACGGGCGGGCTCCTGCCTGGCGGCGGCTGCCCTTCGACGCTAACCCGCGGCCCGGCGTCCCGACAGGTGCGTCCGGAGCAGCGCACGAAAAAAGCCCCCGCAGGTGCGGGGGCCTTTCCGGGTACCTCGTTCGTCAGATGCCGCCGCCGGCGACACCACCGGCGGAGGCGTGGCCGAGCATGACCTGATCCGCCTTGTTGTTCGTCGTTTCGATGTGCTTCTTGCTCCGCCGGTTGCGCTTCTCGACCCACGTCGCGAGCAGGGTCAGCAGCAGGCACAGCACGATGTAGATGCCGGCCGCCACGATGGTCGACGGCACGATCGGGCGCCCGAACGCACCCTGCGAGCCGATGTAGCGCGCGTAGTACAGCAGCTCGGGGTACGTGACCAGGAAGCCGAGCGCGGTGTCCTTGAGCAGCACCACGAGCTGGCTGATGATCGTCGGCAGCATCGCCCGGATCGCCTGCGGGAGCAGCACCGTGAACATGACCTGCGTCTTGCGCATGCCCAGCGCGTACGCCGCTTCCGACTGTCCCTTCGGCAGCGCGTTGATGCCGGCGCGGAAGATCTCCGCGAGCACGGAACCGTTGTACAGCGTCAAGCCCAGGACCACGGCGAACAGCGGCGAGGTGTCGACGCCGAGCGTCGGCAGGCCGTAGTAGAAGAGGAACATCAGGATCAGCAGCGGGATCGCGCGGAAGAACTCCACGATGAACGTGGAGATCCCGCGAACCCATTTGTGCTCGGACAGCCGCCCCGCCGCGAACACCGCACCGAAGATCAGCGCGAACACCGCGCCGAGCGCGAACGCCTCGAGCGTCGCGACCACGGCGTCGGCGAGGTCCGACTGCACCTGCGAGTACTCCAGCCACGCCCACTTCTGCGGCGCGAACTGACCGCTTTCGGCGAAGCTGTAGACCACGAAAGCGATCAGGGCGATCACCAGGAGAATGCCGATCCCGGCGTAGATCCGGTGCCGCACCCGCGACTTCGGGCCGGGGAGGTCGAACAGGACACTGCTCATCGGGCCACACTCCAGCGCTTCTCCAGGCTGCGCTGAACGAACGACAGCACTGCGACCAGGATGATGAACCCGAGCGCCACCCACAGGAGGGCGATCAGCTGGTCGTCGCCGCGCTCGGAGATGTACTGACGGATCGCACCCGCCTCGGCGACGGAGAACCCGCCGGCGATCGTGCTGTTCTTGAGCAGCGCGATGAGGGTGCTGATCAGCGGGGGGACCACCGACCGCAGTGCCTGCGGCAGCACCAGCTGGCCGAGGATCTGGCCGAAGGTGAGGCCGAGTGCACGGCCCGCCTCCGCTTGGCCGACCGGCACGGTGTTGATGCCCGAGCGCACGACCTCGCAGATGAACGCGGACGTGTACACCGTCAGCGACACCACCGCGGCGGTGAAGTAGTCGATCCTGACGATGTCCAGCAGCGGGTAGGCGAACACGAAGAACGCGAACACCAGCGTGAGCGGTGTGTTGCGCACGATGGTGACGTAGACCGTGCCGATCGCGCGGAACACCGGAACCGGGCTCACCCGCAGCATCGCCAGGATCGTGCCGAACACGAGGCTGCCGACGGCGGAGATGAGGAACAGTTCGATCGTGCGCAGGAAGAACGGACCGAAGAGGTCCAGATTGTCGAGCAGGACGTCCATGGAGCCTTCCCCGCGTCCGTGGGCCGGAAGATTACGTGGAGCGGCCGGTGGACGACAGATCCCGTCCACCGGCCGTGAAACCGGATCAGTAGCGCTGGATGGTCGGCTTCGTCGCGGTCGCGCCGGACTGGCCGAGGGTGGCGTCGTAGATCTTCTGCCACGTGCCGTCGTCGAGGCTGGCCTGCAGCAGGTCGTCGATCTTCGTGCGCAGCACCTTGTCGTCCTTGTTCAGGCCGATGCCGTAGGGCTCCTGCGAGAACGGCTTGCCGACGACCTTCAGGTTCGCCTTGTCCTGCGCCGCGTAGCCCTTGAGGATCGCGTCGTCCGTGGTGACGGCGTCGACCTCCTTGGTCAGCAGCTTGTCCACGCACTGCGAGTACTTCTGGAACTCGACGATGTTGCCCGGCTCCGTCAGGCCCTGGTCACGCACGCGCTGGATCGGGGTCGACCCCGTCGCCGAGCAGACCTTCTTGCCCTTCAACGTTTCCGGGCCGGTGATCGACGTGTCGTCCTTGCGCACCAGCAAGTCCTGACCGGCCTGGAAGTACGGCCCGGCGAACGAGACCAGGTTCTTGCGCTTGTCGGTGATCGTGTAGGTGCCGACGTAGTAGTCGACCTGGCCGTTGGCGATGGCCTGCTCACGCGCGGCCGAGTCGACCGTGGTGAACTTGATCTTGTCCGGGGCGATGCCGAGACCGGCGGCCACCATCCGGGCGATCTCGATGTCGAAGCCCTGGAACTGGCCCGTCGTCGGGTCCTTCTGGCCGAGGCCCGGCTGGTCGTCCTTGACGCCGACGGTGACGGTGCCGGCCGACTTGATCTTCGCGAAGGTGGGCGAGCCGGCCAGATCGACGTTCTGCGCCACGGTGTAGGTCGGCAGGGCGGCGGTGTTCGCGCCACTGGCGTCGCCACCGGGGGTCGCGGGTGTGCCTTCCTTGCCGCAAGCGGTCAGCAGCAGGCCGCCGGCGAGCAGCCCTGCCGCGAGGGTACGGATCCTCATAACGTGTCTCCTGTATCTGTCGTCGGTATGGCCGGTGCGGCCACCGGGTACGGCAGGTGCCGGGGAAAATCCGGTAATCGTCAGTGGGTGAGGATCTTGCCGAGGAAGTCCTTCGCCCGGTCGCTCTTCGGCTGAGTGAAGAACTCGTTCGGCGTGGTGTCCTCGACGATCTCGCCGTCGGCCATGAAGATCACCCGATCGGCTGCCCGGCGGGCGAAGCCCATTTCGTGGGTGACCACGAGCATGGTCATGCCGTCCTTGGCCAGGCCGGTCATCACGTCGAGCACCTCCTGGACCATCTCCGGGTCCAGTGCCGAGGTCGGCTCGTCGAACAGCATCACCTTGGGGCGCATCGCGAGCGCCCGGGCGATGGCCACGCGCTGCTGTTGGCCGCCCGAGAGCTGGGCCGGGTACTTGTCCGCCTGGTTCGCGATGCCGACCCGCTCGAGCAGTTCCATTGCGGTCTTGCGCGCGTCGGCCGAGGACATCTTGCGGACCTTCACCGGCGCGAGCATCACGTTCTCGAGGATCGTCTTGTGCGCGAACAGGTTGAACGACTGGAAGACCATGCCGACGTCCGCGCGCAGCGCCGCGAGCGCCTTGCCCTCGGCAGGCAGGGGCAGGCCGTCGACGGCGATCTCGCCCGCGTTGATCGGCTCCAGCCGGTTGATGGCGCGGCACAGCGTCGACTTGCCCGACCCGGACGGCCCGAGCACGACCACGACCTGGCCGCGAGGCACCTCGAGGTTGATCTCCTTCAGCACGTGCAGGTCGCCGAAGAACTTGTTCACGGCGGTCGCCTTGATCATCGGCGCCGCCACCTCCGCGGTCATCTTGGCCTCCAGAGCTCCTTCACAACCGGCATCTGCGGGACCGGATCCCACGTCGATGGCGGAAACCTACTCCCGTCGGACCCTTTGTAAAGGCGGCTTGAGCAATACTTAGGGTTTCAAGTACGTATCGACTTCCGGCGCCGTCAGGGCTGGTCGGCGGCCTTCCGCCCTGCTCAGCCTAGCCACGACCGCATCAGGCGATCACGCGATGCGAACCAGAAGGGTGACGGAGAGTGATCCTTCGTGCCCTGTCGTGGTCGCCGTCGGGTGCCCCCTAGAGTTCCTCGCTACCGTGGGCTGGATCACCGGGGGAGGCGAGCGGTGCGGGTGCTGCTGGTGGAGGACGACGACCGGGTCGCGGGCGCCCTCGTGCCCGCGCTGACGCGGCGCGGCCTGGAAATGCAACGGCTGGCCTCGGGCGCCGGCGTGCTGGACCGCGTACACGACGTGGACGTGGTGCTGCTCGACCTCGGGCTGCCCGACGTCGACGGCGTGGTGCTGTGCCGGCGCATCCGCGCGGTCAGCGACGTCGCCGTGATCGTGGTGTCGGCGCGAGGCGAGGTCGACGACCGGGTGCAGGGGCTGCGCGCGGGCGCCGACGACTACCTCGTGAAGCCCTACGACGTGGAGGAGCTGCTCGCGCGCGTCGAGGCCGTGCGCCGCCGTCGTGGCGAGCGCACCGATGGGCCCGCGCCGGTGATCGAGGTCGGCGACGTGACCATCGACCTCGCGCGCCACGAGGTGCTCGTGGCCGGGCAGTCGATCGCCTTGTCCCGCAAGGAGTTCCAGGTCCTCGCGCTCGTCGCGGGCGCGCGTGGCTCGGTGTGCTCGCGCGAGCACGTGCTCACCGAGGTGTGGGGCCATCGGGGAGCGGCGGAGAGCCGTTCGCTCGACGTCCACGTGGCCACGTTGCGCACGAAACTCGGGCGCCCGGCGCTGATCGAGACCGTCCGCGGCGTCGGGTACCGCCTCGGCGGCGGGCGGGGCTGAGCTGTGCGCGTCCGCCTCCAGGGGATCGTGGTCACGCTCGTCGCGCTGCTGGTGTTCGGGCTCGGCATCCCCCTGGCGCTGACGATGGCGGGCAGCCTGCAGCAGAACCTGTTCCTCGACCGCCTCACCGACACCGCGCGGTTCGCGTCGCTAGCGCAACGGCCGCTGATCGACAACCGGCCCGCGCTGCTGGAGCCGGAGCTGCGCCGCTACACCGAGGTCTACGGCGTGAAGGTCGTGGTGGTGAACCAGGACGGCGTCGCGGTGCTCAGCTCGCTGGGCGGCACCGACGCGGCGCGGATCGACCGCTCGGCCATCGCGGCCCCCGTGAACGAGGCCCTCGCCGGCCGGCACCCGGAGCCCGGCCCGCTGCTGATGCCCTGGACGACGGCCCCGCTGGTGCTGGCCGAGCCGATCCTCATCGACGGCGAGGTGCGCGGGGTCGTCGTCACGGAGTCCTCGACCGACCACGTGCGCACGCGGCTGTTGTGGCAGTGGCTCGTGCTGGCGGCGGGCGCGGTGGTGGCGTTCGGGCTCGCGCTGCTGGTCGCGATCCCGGTGGTGCGCTGGACGCTGCGGCCCGTGCGCCGGCTCGACGAAGCGACGGGCGCGCTGGTCGCGGCCGTGGTGAGCGGGCGCGAGGCGGAACCGGTGGGGGAGAGCGGCGGGCCGCCTGAGCTGCGGAAACTCGGCCGTTCGTTCGACCGGATGGCGGCGAGCGTGTCGGAGGCGCTGGCCGCGCAACGGGCGTTCGTCGCCGATGCCTCCCACCAGCTGCGCAACCCGCTGACGGCGTTGAAGCTGCGGCTGGGCAACCTCGAAGGCCACGTGGACGACGAAACGGCGGCCGCCGACCTCGACGCCGCCCGCGTGGACGCCGGCCGGCTCAACCAGATCCTCGACGAGCTGCTGTCGATGGCCCGAGCCGAGGCGGCGGGCGGTGAGCTCGTGGCGGAGGACCTCGGTGCCGTGGTCGCCGACCGTGTCGCCGACTGGAGCGTGGTGGGTGCGGCGCGTGACGTCGCGCTGGAAACCGAGGCCGACGTCAACGGCGCCCGGGTGCTGCTGCCGCCGCGGGGGCTCGAGGTGATCCTGGACGCACTGATCGACAACGCGCTCAAGTTCACCGGCCAGGGCACTTCGGTGCACGTTTCGGCCGTGCACGGTGGGGACGGGGTGACCTTGGCGGTGCGGGACCACGGGCCGGGCCTGCGCGAAGACGAGCTGGAACGCGCCGTGGACCGCTTCTGGCGCAGCAGCGCGCACCAGAACGTGCCCGGCTCGGGCCTGGGGCTCGCGATCGTGCGCGAGATCGTCCGCCACTCCGGCGGCGACATGCGCCTGTCCCTGCCGGACGGCGGCGGGCTGCGGATCGAGCTGGACCTGCGGGTCGCGCCCTAGACCTTGAGGCTTCGGTAATAACTGAGCGCGCCCGGGTGCAGGGGGAGCGGCTCCGTCTCGATGCCCGGGTGGACGTCGATCGACAGGGCCGCGCTGTTGGCCGCCGCGAGGGCGGGGCGAGCGTCGTAGAGGCCGCGGGTGAGGGCTTCGGCGACGTCGTCGGCCATTTTCGCGGGGACGACGAGGAAGTTGGGGACCACGAGCGTGGTCACGGGGCCGGCCTGGTTGTAGGTGCTGCCGGGGATGGTGGCGGTGCTGTAGACGGGGCTGTAGGCCTGCATGCCCTCCTGCAGGCTGGCCATGTCGAGCAGGCGCAGGCCGACTTTCTGCGTGTACTGCGTGATCAGCGGTGTCGGCAGGCCGCCCGACCAGAACAAGGCGTCGAGCTGGTGGTTTTCGAGGGCCTTGAGGGAGTCTTCGAGGCCCAGCTGCTGCACGCTCACGGAATCGGTCAGCCCGGCGACGGCCAGCACGCGGTTGGCGATGTACTCGACCCCGGACTCGGGCGAGCCGACCGCGATGTGGCGGCCCTTGAGCATCGACACCGACGTGTAAGGCGAGTCGGCGCGCACGACGATGTGCAGGTAGTCGTCGTGGATGCGCGCCAGCGCGGTCAGCTGGCCTGGGTGCTGCGTGGCGGCCTCGGCGGCGAGGTCGGCCGCGACAAAGGCCACATCGGCGCCCCCGGCCAGCACGCGGTTGAGGTTGTCGCGCGAGCCCTGCGTGGCCAGGACCTCCGGCCGGGCGATGCCCAGGTCCCTGGCCCACGCGTCGGCGAGCGGCCGGGCCAGGTCGTTGTACACGCCGCCGACCGCGCCGGTCGCGATCCGCAGGTGCAGGCCCTCGAAGCTCGGGCCGCACGCGGCCGTGAGCCCCGCCACGAGAACCGCGACGAGCACCGCCGTGAGCCTCCGCCTCGCACGCATGGGGCGATCGTGCCAGACGAGCGCCCCGCGCGTTCGCGGCTCAGGTGCACTGCATCGTGAACCGGGCCGCGTCGACCCTCCCCGCCGCGAGGTCGTCGGACCGGATCACCCAGTAGATCGTGCCGACGTCGCCCCACATCATGTCGACGTCGTCGTCGCTGCGAACTGGGCGAGCAGCACCCAGCTCGCGCCTTCCTCGGCCAGGGCGGGGTTGCGGCGGCCGCCGCCGAGCGCCATCACGGCGACCTCCGTCTCCGCGGCGTCCTGGATCGCGGTGCCGTAACCGCCGATCTGGTGCCGGGTGGTCTGCTCGGTCTCGGCCCAGGCGAGCTCGCCGAGCAGCCCCGGGCGGACCGCTTTGAGCGGCGGAACCTCCGCCGTCGTGGTGGTGCCCCTCCGCGACGAGGTGCACCGGGGCGCAGCAGCCCCAGCCACGCGTCGACGGCGTCGGCGGGCAGGTGCTCACGGGCGATGGCCGTGAGGCTCTCTCCATGCGGTCACGGAGGGATCATCACAGCGCACACCGACAAAAACCGCGCGCGGGACGAGCGGAGCGAGATCCGGCCGGGACCGTGTTCAACCAGGTGGGCGGCGTCTTCACCGAGGTCGGCGGGGGTTACCCTGGCTACCTGATGACCGAGAATCGCAAGACCTTCCAGATCCGCACCTTCGGCTGCCAGATGAACGTGCACGACTCGGAACGGCTCGCCGGTCAGCTCGAGGAGGCCGGGTACGTCCCCGCGAGCGCGGAGGCGAAGCCGGACCTGGTCGTGTTCAACACCTGCGCGGTGCGGGAGAACGCGGACAACAAGCTGTACGGCACTCTGGGCCACCTGCGCCCGGACAAGATCGCCAACCCCGACATGCAGATCGCGGTCGGCGGGTGCCTGGCGCAGAAGGACCGCGGGGACATCGTCAAGCGCGCCCCGTGGGTCGACGTCGTGTTCGGCACCCACAACATCGGCTCGCTGCCGACGCTGCTGGAGCGCGCCCGGCACAACGCCGAGGCCGAGGTGGAGATCCTCGAGTCGCTCGAGACGTTCCCCTCCACGCTGCCCGCGCGCCGCGAGTCGTCGTACGCGAGCTGGGTGTCGGTTTCGGTGGGGTGCAACAACACCTGCACGTTCTGCATCGTGCCGTCGTTGCGAGGCAAGGAACGAGACCGCCGCCCGGGCGAGATCCTCGCCGAGGTCGAGGCGCTCGTGGCCGAGGGCGTGCTGGAGGTGACGCTGCTGGGGCAGAACGTGAACTCCTACGGCGTCGAGTTCGGCGACCGGCTGGCGTTCGGCAAGCTGTTGCGCGCGACCGGCGGGATCAGCGGCCTGGAGCGCGTGCGGTTCACCTCGCCGCACCCCGCGGCGTTCACGTCCGACGTGATCGACGCGATGGCCGAGACCGCCAACGTCTGCCACCAGCTGCACATGCCGCTGCAGTCGGGTTCGGACCGGGTGCTGCGCGAGATGCGGCGTTCGTACCGCTCCGGGCGCTACCTGAAAATCCTCGACGAGGTGCGCGCGGCGATGCCCGACGCGGCCATCACCACGGACATCATCGTCGGCTTCCCCGGCGAGACCGAGGAAGACTTCCAGGCGACGCTCGACGTGGTGAGCGAGGCGCGGTTCTCCAGCGCGTTCACGTTCCAGTATTCGAAGCGCCCCGGCACGCCGGCTGCGACGATGGCCGACCAGCTGCCGAAGGAGGTCGTGCAGGAGCGCTACGACCGGCTCGTGCAGCTGCAGAACGAGATCTCCTGGGCGGAGAACAAGAAGCTGGTCGGGACCAAGGTCGAGCTGCTCGTGGCCGCGGGCGAGGGCCGCAAGGACGCCGAGACGCACCGCATGAGCGGCCGCGCCCGCGACGGGCGGCTCGTGCACTTCACGCCCGCCGGGTCCGTTGTGGACCGTGCGGTGCGCCCGGGCGACGTCGTCGAGACGGTGATCACCTACGGCGCTCCGCACCACCTGGTCGCCGACGGCGATCTCCTGACGCACCGCCGCACCACGGCGGGCGACAACGCCGAAGCCGGTCTTCGGCCCAAGACGAGCGGGGTCACGCTGGGACTGCCGGGCTTCGGAGCCCCGGCCGTCGAGCCGGCCCCGGTGAGTGGGTGTGCGCTGTGAGCGAGCCAGGAACGCCGGCCGAGGTCGACGAGGAGCTGACCGACCAGATCGACCAGGCGGGAGCGCACGCGTCCCGCACGGTCGAGCTGGGCCGCCGCGGCTTCTACATCGCCGTGTTCATCGTCGTGCTGCTCGTGGCGCAGTTCCTGCCGTGGGTCGGCGACCACGCGGGCTACCAGGTCCTCCAAGGCGCCGGCGGCGGCATCCCGCAGCTGTTCGCCGCGACGTCCACGGGCATCGGCGTCCTCGCCGGCGCGGTGGGCGTGGCCACGCGCCGCTGGTGGGTCGCCTGGTGCTGCGCGGCCGGCGGCTGGTTCGCCTCGGTGGACGGGCTGCTGTCGGTGTGGTCCCAGCAGTCGGCCCACGCGAACGGCGCCGTCGGCGGCGGGCCGGGGATCGGGATGATCGTCGCGTGGATCGCCACGATCGTCCTGGCGACGATGTGGATGAGGACGGCTTTCTCGCGGGCGTGAGGTTCACCCATCGCGACCACAACCCACCCGAACGATCGAAAAGGGCCGCCCCCGGTGGAAATCCGGGAGCGGCCCTCGTCGAAGAACCAGCGATCAGCGGTCCGCCACAGCGGCCTCCGCCGCTTCCATCCACTCGCGCCACTGGGCGGCCTGCTCGTCGGCCTTGCGGGCACGGCGCTCGTCGCCCGCGGCGCGGGCCTTGGCGGCCTGCGACTCGAACTGTTCGACGCGCTCGCGGAACTGGGCGGCGCGGGCCTGGGCCTCCGGGTCGGTGCGGCGCCAGCGGCTGTCCTCGGCGGACTTGACGGAGTCCTGGACCGTCTTGAGCCGGCCGTCGAGCTCGCGGATGCGTTCGCGCGGGACCTTGCCGATCTCGTCCCACTGTTCCTGGATGCGGCGCAGCGCGGACTTGGCGGCGTCGAGGTTGGCGGCGACGTCGATCTTCTCCGCCTCGACCAGCAGCTCTTCCTTGCGGGCGGCGTTGCCGGCGAACTCGGTGTCGCGCTCGGTGAACACCGCCGAGCGGCGGGCGAAGAAGGCGTCCTGGGCCGCGCGGAAGCGCTGCCACAGGGCCTCGTCGCTGTCCTTGGGTGCGCGGCCGGCCGCGCGCCACTCGGCCATGAGCTCCTTGTAGCGGCCGGCGGTGGCGCCCCAGTCGTCGGACTCGGCGAGCGACTCGGCCTCGGTGATGAGCTCTTCCTTGCGGTGCTTGGCGCTCGCGCGCTGCTTGTCCAGCTCCGCGAAATGCGAGCCGCGGCGGCGGTTGAACGCCTCGCGGGCCTTGGAGAACCGCTTCCACAGCTCGTCGTCGGTCTTGCGGTCGACGCCCTTGACGGTCTTCCACTCGTCCAGGATCGTGCGCAGCCGGTCGCCCGCGACCTTCCACTGGGTCGAGTCGGCGGCGATCTTCTCCGCCTCCTCGGCCAGCTCCTGCTTGCGCGAAACGGCGGCCGCGCGGGCCTCCTCGCGCTCCTGCTTGACCTTGCCCAGCGCCTTCTCGGCGGCGGCGATCACGTACTCGACGCGCGCGGCCAGCGCGGCGAGGTCACCGACCACCGCCGACTCGGCCAGCCCGTCGCGGATCTGCGTGGCGTTCGACAGCGCGTGCTTCGGGTCGCCGACGCCCGAACTCAGCCGCGTTTCCAGCAGCTCGACCTCGGTGCGCACGTCGTCGAAGCGGCGGGCGTAGTGCAGCAGCCCCTCGTCCGGCGTGCCCGCCTGCCAGACCCCGACCGCGCGCTCGCCGTCGGCGGTGAAAACGAAGACAGTGCCCTCGGCGTCGACCCGGCCCCAGGTGGACGGGCTGGGCTCGGCGGCCGGCACCGGAGGTGCGGTCTGGGCGCTGCCGGGCGCGTGGGGCACCGGGTGCGGTGCCGGGGTGCCGCTGGACGTGTTCTCCTGGGCCATCGCAGGCTCCTTATCGCCTGTACGCCCGCTGGTGCGGGCGCCCCGCGTGCTGCGGGGCCGGGTTACGCGGTGTTGCTTCCGGGGGCATGGGGCCCCAGCGGCATTCAAGCAGCTCAGCGCCTGCTGTGGTACTGGATGAGCCACCTGAAGCCAGTGATCCTACTTCTCCTTGACGCTCCGTGTCGGCAGTCCTCCCCGTCCAGGTACCCTCGGCCAGCGTGATCAGCCCTGCTCAGCAGCCTCGTCCGGTGGCCGTCGTCGGTCCCACGGCCACCGGGAAGACGGCGCTGGCCGTGGAGCTCGCCCTCGCCCTCGGCGGTGAGGTCGTGAACGCCGACGCGCTCCAGCTCTACCGCGGCATGGACCTCGGCACGGCCAAGGCCACCGAAGCCGAGCGGCGCGGCGTGCCCCACCACCTGCTCGACGTCCTCGAGGTCACCGAGACCGCGTCCGTCGCCGCCTACCAGCGAGACGCCCGCCGCGTGATCGAAGACCTCCTCGCCGCCGGCCGCGTACCCGTCCTGACCGGCGGCTCGGGCCTCTACGTGCAGGCCGTGCTCGACGACCTGAAATTCCCCGGCACCGACCCCGCCGTCCGGGCCCGGCTCGAAGCCGAGGCCACCGAACGCGGCACGGCGACCCTCTACGCGCGGCTGGCCGAAAAAGACCCCGTCGCGGCCGCCGCCATCCTGGCCACGAACACCCGCCGGATCGTGCGCGCGCTGGAGGTCATGGAGCTCACCGGAGAGCCCTTCTCCGCGAACCTGCCCAAGCCCGGCCCCGCCCGCTACGGCACGCTGCTGATCGGCATCGACCGCGAAGCCGCCGAGCTCGACGAGCGCGTCGACCTGCGCGTGGCGCGCATGTTCGAGGCCGGGCTCGTCGACGAGGTGCGGGAGCTCGAAGCCCGCGGTCTGCGCGACGGCAAGACGGCGTCCCGGGCGCTGGGTTACCAGCAGGTGCTCGCCGAGTTCGACGGCGAAGGCGACTTCGCGGCGGCCGCCGCGGCGACCGCACAGGCCACCCGCCGCTTCGTCCGGCGGCAACGCTCCTGGTTCCGCCGCGACAAGCGCATCCAGTGGTTCGACGGCGCTTCCCCCGACCTGGCCGCGCGCGTGCACGACGCCCTGGCCCAGTAATCTTGTCCCCATGGGCGGCATCGAGTTTCTCAAGGGCCACGGCACGCAGAACGACTTCGTGCTGCTGCCCGACGCGTCCGGCCGCCTCGACCTCACGGCGGAGCACGTGGCGGCGCTGTGCGACCGCCGGCGCGGCCTGGGCGCCGACGGCGTGCTGCGCGTGGTGCGCGCCAACGCGCTGGGTGAGGCGTCCGAGGGCGAGTGGTTCATGGACTACCGCAACGCCGACGGCTCGATCGCCGAGATGTGTGGCAACGGCGTGCGCGTGTTCGCCCGCTACCTCGTCGACGCCGGCCTGGCGGGCGACGGCCGCTTCACCATCGGCACCCGCGCAGGCGACCGGCCGGTGGTGGTCCACCCCGACCGCTCCGTGACGGTGGGCATGGGCCCGGCGACGATCACCGGCACCTCCGTCACGGTGGTGGCGGGGAGCCCGTTCTCCGGCGTGGCCGTGGACGTCGGCAACCCGCACCTGGTGTCCGTGCTCGACGACGACGTCGCCGACCTCGACCTGCGCGACCAGCCCGACTTCGACCACGACGTGTTCCCGACCGGCGTGAACCTCGAGTTCGTGAACCTGCTCGGCGAGGGCGCGCTGCGCATGCGCGTCCACGAGCGCGGCGTGGGGGAGACGCGCTCGTGCGGCACCGGCACGGTGGCCGCCGTCGCCGCCGCGCTGCACCTCGCCGGCACCGACACGGGGGAGTCCACAGTGGACATCCGCGGCGGCCGCGTGGTCGTGACCGTCGAACGCGGCGCCGCCACGCTCACCGGCCCGGCGGAGATCGTCGCGCGCGGCGAGCTCGACGAAGCCTGGTGGGCCGCCGCCGGGGCGTGAAGCACCCCAATGTGGCGTTCGGTGCGCTCAACGCAACCAACGCCACATTTGGGGGAGTGCTCAGACCACCGACACCTCGACAGCCAGCTCGCCGTCACCCGGACGCGTGGTCACGGCGGAGATCACCCCGGCCGCGCGCACATCGTCCGATACCGCGGCGAACCCGCTGAGCAGTTCGTCGGACGCGCTCACCGTCAGGGTTTCGACGGCCGAGCGCATCGAGACCTTCGCGTCCGTCTTGGCCCGCCGCACGGCCGCGATCACCGAGCCGGCCAGCGGCAGCAGGGCGACGTCACCGTCGATCCCCGGCGCCTCCGGCCACGGCGCGCGGTGCACCGAACCCTCCTGCCACCACGACCAGACCTCCTCGGCCGTGTAAGGCAGCACCGGCGCGAACAACCGCACCAGCACCGAAAGCGCGGTCGTCAGCGCCGCGCGGGCCGAGTCCGCGGCCGCCTCGCCGCGATCGCCGTACGCGCGCGCCTTGACCAGTTCGACGTAGTCGTCGCAGAAGGTCCAGAAGAACGTCTCCGTGACCTGCAGCGCCCGTGCCTGGTCCAGGCCCTCGAACGCCGCCGTCGCCTCGGTGACCACGCGCGCGAGCGCGGCGAGTACCGACCGGTCCAGCGGTTCCGTCACTGAAGCGCCTGGCGTGGGCAGGCCGAGGCCGAGCACGAACCGGCTCACGTTGAGCAGCTTCGTCGCCAGGCGCCGCCCGACCTTCATCTGGCCCTGGTCCTCGGCCGTGTCGACGCCGGGGCGCGCGCTCGCCGCCCAGTAGCGCACGGCGTCAGGGCCGAACTGGTCCAGCAGCGCCGCGGGCGTGACGACGTTGCCCGTGGACTTCGACATCTTCTTGCGGTCCGGGTCGAGCACCCAGCCGGAGATCACGGCGTCGCGCCACGGCAGCACGTGCTCTTCCAGTTCGGCCCGCACGGTGGTGGAGAACAACCAGGTGCGGATGATCTCGTGCGCCTGCGGCCGCAGGGAGTACGGGAACACGCGGCGGAACAGGTCGTCGTCGAGGCTCCAGCGCCCGGCGATCTGCGGTGTCAGCGACGACGTGGCCCACGTGTCCATCACGTCCACCTCGCCCGCGAACCCGCCCGGCTTCCCGCGCTGGTCCTCGGTGTAGCCCGGCGGCACGTCGGTGCTCGGGTCCACGGGCAGGGCCGAGTCCGAAGCCATCAGCACGGCTTCGTGGTCGGGCTCGCCGTGCTCGTCGAGCGGGTACCAGACCGGAATCGGCACGCCGAAGAACCGCTGGCGGCTCACGAGCCAGTCGGACGTGAGGCCCTCGGTCCACGCGCGGAAGCGGACCTCCATGTGCGGCGGCACCCAGTTCAGCTCGCCGCCGCGTTCGAGCAGCTTCGCGCGCAGCTCTTCGTCGCGCCCGCCGTTGGTGAGGTACCACTGACGGCTCGTGACGATCTCGAGCGGCCGGTCGCCCTTCTCGTAGAACTTCACCGCGTGCGTGATCGTCCGCGGCTCACCGCGCAGCGACCCGTCGGCCCGCAGCGCCTCGACGAGGAGCTGGCGTCCCGTGTGGACGGTCTTGCCGGCCAGCGGGGCGTACGCCTCGGCGGGCACCCCGCGCGGCGGCTCGGGCAGGAACCGCCCGTCGCGGCCCAGCACCGGGCGGGTCTCCAGCCGCAGCGCCCGCCACCACGTGACGTCGGTGGTGTCGCCGAAGGTGCAGACCATCGCGATGCCGGTGCCCTTCTCGGGGTCGGCGAGGTGGTGCGCGTGCACCGGCACCTCGACGCCGAACACGGGCGTGCGCACCGTTTTCCCGACGAGGTCGCGGTACCGCTCGTCGTCCGGGTGCGCGACGAGCGCGACGCACGCGGGCAGCAGCTCCGGCCGTGTGGTGGAGATCAGCACCTCGGCGCCTTCGCCCGTGCGGAACACGAGGTCGTGGTACGCGCCGGGGCGCTCGCGGTCCTCCAGCTCGGCCTGCGCGACGGCGGTGCGGAACGTGGTGTCCCACAACGTCGGCGCCTCGGCCTGGTAGGCCTCGCCGCGCGCGAGGTTGCGCAGGAAGGCGCGCTGGGAGATCTCCGTGGTGGCCGGGTCGATGGTCTGGTACGCCAGCGTCCAGTCCACCGACAGCCCGACGCGGCGCCAGACGTCCTCGAAGACCTTCTCGTCCTGTTCGGACAGCGTGCGGCACAGCTCCACGAAGTTGCGGCGCGACACCGGGATCACGTCCTTGCCGGGCTTGGCCGGCGGCGTGAACGACGGGTCGTAGGGCAGGGCCGGCTCGCAGCGCACGCCGTAGTGGTTCTGCACGCGACGCTCGGTGGGCAGGCCGTTGTCGTCCCAGCCGACGGGGTAGAACACTTCACGCCCGCGCATGCGCTGGTAGCGCGCGAGGACGTCGGTGTGCGTGTAGGAGAACACGTGCCCGATGTGCAGCGAACCGCTCGCCGTGAGTGGCGGCGTGTCGATCGAGTAGATCGCTTCGCGCGGCTTCGTGCGGTCGAAGGTGTGGACGCCGTCGCGCTCCCATACCGCTACCCACTTGTCCTCCAGGCCGTCGACACCGACCTTGTCCGGGACACGAGGGCTGGGCTGCGGGGTAGCGTTCATGAACCAGACTCTAGGCGGGCGCCGCCACCGCTTTCTCGCCCACCGGCAGGTCACGCATGTGGCGCAGCGGCGAGCAGACCACCCACAGCGCCGCGGCGAGCTGGCCGATCACGGCGGTCCACAACGCGCCGGTGAGCCCGAGGCCCTCGCCGAGCGCGCCGCCCACCAGCCCGCCGAGCGGCATCGTGCCCCACACGACGAACCGCACGCTCGCGTTCATCCGACCCAGCAGCCGGTCGGGGGTGATCGCCTGGCGGTAGGAGACCTGCGCGACGTTGTAGAGGATCACGCCGAACCCGGCCAGCGCCAGGCCGAAACCGGCGAGCGGTACACGCCAGCCGGGCCCCGCGAGCGGCACGAGGAGGTTGCCCGGCCACACGAGCATCGGCAGGAGCCAGATCGAGCGCGCCTGCCCGACGCGCCGGATGATCGCGCCGGCGAACAGCGCGCCGAGGATCCCGCCGATGCCGCCGACGGCCAGCAGCCCGCCGACCGCCGCGGGCGGGAGCCCGGCCGTGCGCGTCAGGAACAGCACCTGCACGGCCTGCGCGGCGGCGCCGAACAGGTTCGCGGTGGCGGTGCAGGCGACGATGGCGCGCAGCGGCTTGTCGGTGAACACGAACTTCAGGCCTTCGAGCATTTGCGGCACCAGGCGTTCGTGCCCGGTCTTCTCGGGCAACTGCTCGACCGTGCGGATCCGCCAGAGGCACAACGCGGAGGCGAGGTAGCCGAGACCGGTGACCAGCACCGTGCTCGCCGCGCCGACGAACTGCACCAGCACGCCCGCCGCGCTCGGCCCCGCGATCTGGGCCGAGGACTGCACGCCCTGCAGCTTCGCGTTGCCCTCCAGCAGCCGGTCGCGGCCCACGAGCGCGGGCAGGTAGGCCTGGTAGGAGACGTCGAAGAACACCGTGCCGATGCCCACGAACAGCACGACCACGATCAGCTGGACCATCGTCAGCCCGCCCGCCCACCACGTCAGCGGGATGCTGAGGATCAGCGCCGCGCGGGCCAGGTCGGCCGCGAGCATCACCGGCCGCTTGCGCAACCGATCCACCCACACACCCGCCGGCAGGCCGATGAGCAGGAAGCCCAGCGTCTCGGCTGTGGTCAGCAGACCCATCTCGAACGGCGTCGCCGCGAGCGTCACCGCCGCCAGCAGCGGGATCGCCGTGACGCCGACGAACGTGCCGAGCTGGCTCGCCGTGTCGCCGGCGAACAGCCGGCGGAAGTCGGCGTGGAAAAGGAGGGAGTCCCGGTTCACCCGATTGAGTGTCGGCGAGTGATTGGAAAGTGTCAATCACTTTGCCGTGCCTAGGCTGTGCGGGTGCCGACCCCACGACGCCCTTCGACGGAGGCCGAGGCCGCCGCGCTCGCGTCCGGAATACGCCTGCGCATCATCCGGTTGACCTCTTTCGAGGCGATGACCAACAAGGAGCTGGCCGAGCGGCTCGGCCGCGACCCGGCCACCACGCTGCACCACGTGCGGCGGTTGGTCGAGACGGGTTTTCTCACTCCGCTGGAAGAGCGCCGCGGCGCTCGCGGGGCCAAGGAGATCCCGTACCGGTCCACCGGGCTGTCCTGGCAGCTCGACAACGGCACGGCGGTCGCGTCCGTCGGCGAGGCCATGCTCGAGGCCTACCTCGCCGAGATGGGGGAGGCCGACGCCGCCGAGGTCGACTCCAGCCGGCTCGTCTTCCAGGTCGCGCCGGCCGAGGTCGCCGAGTTCAAGGACCGGCTCACGCAGCTGCTCGAGGAGTTCCGCGAACGGCCCGCCCAGGTCGGCGCCGAACGCACCGCCATCTACGTATCGATCTATCCCAGCAGGTAATCACTCGGCTCCCGCGCCGAATCGTGGGAGCATGGAGGCACGATGACAGAACTGACACACGAAGACCTGTACGACGACGACCCGTCGACCGGTGAGATGGAGCTCGAGGACCGCGCCTCGCTCCGCCGCGTCGCAGGCCTGTCGACCGAACTCACGGACGTCACCGAGGTCGAATACCGCCAGCTGCGGCTGGAGCGCGTCGTGCTGGTCGGCGTGTGGACCGAAGGCACCGCCGAGCAGTCGGAAGCCTCCCTCGCCGAGCTGGCGAGGCTGGCCGAGACCGCCGGTTCCGAGGTGCTCGAGGGCCTCGTCCAGCGGCGCGCCAAGCCCGATCCGGCGACCTACGTCGGCTCCGGCAAGGTGCGGGAGCTGCGCGACGTGGTCGTGGCGACCGGCGCCGACACGGTGATCTGCGACGGCGAGCTCTCGCCCGGCCAGCTGCGCCAGCTCGAGGAGAAGGTCAAGGTCAAGGTGATCGACCGGACCGCCCTGATCCTCGACATCTTCGCGCAGCACGCCCGTTCCAAGGAGGGCAAGGCCCAGGTCGAGCTGGCCCAGCTGCAGTACCTCATCCCGCGGCTTCGCGGTTGGGGTGCGTCGCTGTCCCGGCAGGCCGGTGGTCGCGCCGGTGGCGCCAACGGCGGTGTGGGCCTGCGCGGTCCCGGTGAGACGAAGCTCGAGACCGACCGCCGGCGGATCAACAAGCGCGTGTCCAAGCTGCGCCGCGAGATCGCCGCGATGGACACCATTCGCGAGACCAAGCGCGGCCGGCGGGTGGCCAACGAGGTGCCCAGCATCGCGATCGTCGGCTACACCAACGCCGGCAAGTCGAGCCTGCTCAACGCGCTGACCGGCGCGGGCGTGCTGGTGGAGGACGCACTGTTCGCCACCCTGGACCCGACCACGCGCCGGGCCCAGACGGCCGACGGGCGCACGTTCACCCTCACCGACACCGTCGGGTTCGTGCGGCACCTGCCGCACCAGCTGGTGGACGCGTTCCGCTCGACGCTGGAGGAGGCGGCCGATGCCGACCTGCTGCTGCACGTCGTCGACGGGGCCGACCCGGCGCCCGAGGAGCAGGTGAACGCCGTGCGCGAGGTGCTCGGCGAGATCACCCGCACCCGCAAGGAGCCGCTGCCGCCCGAGCTGCTCGTGATCAACAAGGCCGACGCGGCCGACCAGGTCACGCTGGCGCGGCTGCGCCACCAGCTGGCGGGTTCCGTGCTGGTGTCCGCCCGGACCGGCGCCGGTATCCCGGAGCTGGCCGAGGTGCTCGCCGACCGGCTGCCGCGGCCGCAGGTCGTGGTCGAGGCGCTGGTCCCGTACTCGCGGGGCGAGCTCGTGGCCCGCGCCCACTCGGACGGCGAGGTGCTCGAGGAAGAGCACGTCGCCGACGGTACGAGGCTCCTCGTGCGGGTCCACCCGGACCTCGCGGCGGCTTTGCGCCGGTACGAAACCAACTCCTCGGCGCTCTGAACGTCTTCCGTAGTGTGCGGCCGGACCCGGCCGCACACTACGGAGGTGAGCTGGTGCGGGTCGTCCTCGCGGTGACGGCGGTTTTGCTGGTGCTGGGCGCTGTGCCCGCTGCTGCCGCGGCGCCACCACCGGCGCCCGAATCGCTGTGCAAGGTCACCGACTCGCGGCTGGGGGAGCTCTCCGGCCTCGTCTCCGACGGCGAGCACTGGTACGCGATCAACGACGGCGGCACGAAAGTGCAGGTCTTCGTCCTCGACCACTCGTGCAAGGTGCAGAAGGTGCTCTCCGCGAGCACCGACCCGTACGACGTCGAGGACCTCGCGCGCGCGGCCGACGGCACCCTGTGGCTCTCGGACACCGGCGACAACAGCCACAAGCGCACGACCGTGGCGCTGATGGAGATGAAACCCTCGGGCGGCAACGTGACGCTGCACCGCCTGACCTATCCCGACGGGCCGCACGACACCGAGGCCCTGCTGCTCGACCGGTCGGGCACGCCGTACCTGATCACCAAGGAAGTGCTGGGCGACGCCGCCGTCTACCGGCCGACCGGTCCTTTGGCCACGCCGGGGCCGACGAAACTGGAGAAGGTCGGTTCGCTGACCATCCACGACACCGACACGGTGGGCGGGCCGGTGGGCGCGTTCGGATCCGTGCTGGTCACGGGTGGTGCCACCAGCGCCGACGGCAGCGTCGTGGCCCTGCGCACCTACACCGACGCGTACCTGTACCCGGCCCCGGACGGCAACGTGCTCGAGGCGCTCAAACGCAACCCCGTGCGGATCCCGCTGCCGAACGAGAAGCAGGGCGAAGCGCTCGCCTTCGAACCCGACGGCACGCTGCTGTCGGGCGGTGAGGGCGTCGGCCAGCCCATCCGAGCGGTGAAAAACGCGACGGCTCTGGTGGCGGGTGCCGCCGCCCCTCAGCGCGAAGCGGCCAAGCCCGCCGCTTCCGGCGCGACCGGCGGCTCGGACGACTCGTCCGGCTTGCCGCTGCTGCCGGTGGTCGGCATCGCGGTGGTCGTGGTGCTGATCGGCTGGTTCCTGCTCAGCCGGCTGCGTCGCCGCCCGCGCCGCTGATTTCTGACAGCCGATTTTCTGACAGCCGAGTCCTGATCGCTGAGTTCTGACCGCTGAGGTCCGCTCCGGGGAGGCAACCGGGGCGCGGCGCGCACAGCGGGAAGACCACAACGCAAGACCACTCAGCACACGGACCACGCAGCGGACCGCACGGCACCGTCCACACCGGACACCGGGAAGCTCCCACCCGCGGCGCGGGGGCGATCGAGGCCGGGCATCCTCGTCGCCGGCCCGCGGCCGCGTGGGTGGGCTCCCGGGGCTAGAGGCGCCGCAGGACCGCGACGACCTTGCCGAGGATGGTGGCGTCGTCGCCGGGGATCGGCTCGTACGCCTCGTTGTGCGGCATCAGCCAGACGTGGCCGTCCTTGCGCTTGAACGTCTTCACCGTGGCTTCGCCGTCGATCATGGCGGCCACGATGTCGCCGTTCTCCGCGGCGGGCTGCTGGCGGACCACGACCCAGTCGCCGTCGGTGATCGCGGCGTCGATCATCGAGTCGCCGGTGACGCTGAGCAGGAAGAGCTCACCCTCGCCGACGATCTCGCGCGGCAGCGGGAAGACGTCCTCGATCGCCTGCTCGGCCAGCACCGGGCCACCGGCCGCGATCCGGCCGACCAGCGGCACGTACGCCGCCTTCGGCATGGACGGCTGCTGGTCGATGTCGATGCCCATCGGGTTGTCGTCCGTCGTCGAGAGGACGCCCACGGCCCGCGGCCGGTTCGCGTCGCGGCGCAGGTAACCCTTGCGCTGCAGCGCCTTCAGCTGGTGGGAAACCGACGAGGTCGACGTGAGCCCCACGGCCTCGCCGATCTCGCGGACGCTCGGCGGGTAGCCGAACCGGGCCACCCAGGTGCGAATCACGTCCAGCACCTGCTGTTGCCGCACGGTCAGCGTCTCGTCCACGTCGTAGACCTCGGGCAGGGCCGTCACCTTGCCCGAGCCACCGGGCGTGGTGCCCGCCTTGCTCTCCTTCGCCACTGTGTGTCGCCTCCCAGCCGTTCGCGGTCGCCTCGCCGGCATCCCGCGCGTTCCCGCGTGCGCCGGCCGGCTCCCACGGACGCGGGTGCCCTCGCCGGCGACATCTGCCCGGCAGATGTCCTGGTCACCGACGTTAGCCCACCGAGCGTGACGATTTCAAACATCTGTTCGATCGACACGCCGTGTCCTCTCGATTTTGTCGGTGCGGGGTGGTAGACCTTCGCACGGACGTTCGATAGAACGCCTGTTCGACCTGAACCGCATTGTCGCCGGTGAGAGCACCGGACCGGGCTCGGATCGAACCGATCAGCAGGTCAGAAGGAGGTTCGCCATGTCGATTCTGGCAGACCGCGGGATCGTCCGCCCGCTCCGGCCCGTCCGGCAGGCCGCCGCTCCGGCTCGGGTTCCCTCGGGTCCCGCCGCACCCGTTCGCGGCACGCGCGAGCGCCGTGGCGAGCCGCTGCGGCCGCCGACGCGCGCCCGGGTGGTCGCCGGGCCTCGCACGGCGCCGGCCACGTGCGCCGAGGCGCGCCGGCCCGCCGGCCGGTGGCCGTGGCTCGCCGCGATCGCCGTCGCCGCCTGTCTGGTGGTCACCGTTCTGGGTGTTTTCGGCTCCGGCACGCCGGGTGGCGCGGTGCCCGAGCGCACGGCGTCGGTGTCCGTGCAGCAGGGAGACACGCTCACCGCGATCGCCGCCCGGTTCGCGCCCGACTCGGACCAGGGCGCCGTGGTCGAGCGCATCAAACAGCTCAACCACCTCGACGACGCCGTCCTCGTGCCCGGTCTGCCGCTCACCGTGCCGGTCGCGTCGGAGGTGGCCGGGTTCGGTTCGTGACCGTCGGGATGCGCTCGATCGCGCCACGGATCGGTGCCTTCTTCACCCGCTTGTGTCGCTTGCGTGGGCCGTCCGGGCAATCTATGGTCAACCCCTACATCTGGTAGTTACACCGCTGTAGTTGGTCCACAGGTAGGGGTAGACTGGAGACCAGTTGTCCACAGCTGGGCGGTGTTCACCCACCGGTTGTCCACAAGTCGATCACCAGGCGCGGGTCCGTGCGGGGTGATCGTGGTCCAGGCCGTAGCGTGGCGGCAGGGGCCGGCGTGGATGGACTCGGCCGGCGCGGAGGGGAAGGTGATCGGCGGATGAGGTGCCCGTTCTGCCGGCATGCGGACTCTCGGGTCGTCGACTCCCGAGAGGTGGATGAAGGCCAAGCGATCCGGCGGCGGCGCTCGTGCGCCCAGTGCGGCCGGCGCTTCACCACGTCGGAGACGATGGTGCTCGCCGTCGTCAAGCGGTCCGGCGTCACCGAGCAGTTCAGCCGGGACAAGGTCGTCAACGGCGTGCGGCGGGCCTGTCAGGGCCGGCCGGTCGACGACGACGCGCTGCAAAAGCTCGCGCAGCGCGTGGAGGAGTCGATCCGCTCCGCCGGTCTGGCGGAGATCCCGAGCCACGAGGTCGGTCTGGCCATCCTCGGTCCCTTGCGGGAGCTCGACGGGGTCGCCTACCTCCGGTTCGCCAGCGTCTACCGCTCGTTTTCCTCGGTCGAGGACTTCGAGAAGGAGATCGCCGACCTGCGGGAAGCCATGGCGGGTACTGCCGCGGAAGAAGGAAGCGAGCGCGCCGGAGACGACTGAGTGTCGCCTGCGCCGTGCGGGAGCGAGGGACGAGACCCGATGACCGAAACCGTGGGAACCGGCGCGGCGGCCGCCGGCCGGAGCAAGAAGAAGGCCAGTGGTGGTCTGGCCGTCAAGCGAGTCTTCACGACCGAAGGCGTGCACCCGTACGACGAGGTCGTGTGGGAGCAGCGCGACGTCGTGATGACCAACTGGCGCGACGGCAGCGTCAACTTCGAGCAGCGGGGCGTCGAGTTCCCCGAGTTCTGGTCGGTGAACGCCACCAACATCGTCACCAGCAAGTACTTCCGCGGCGCCGTCGGCTCCCCGCAGCGCGAGAGCAGCCTGAAGCAGCTCATCGACCGCGTGGTGAAGACGTACGTGAAGGCCGCCGCGGACTACAGCTACTTCTCCGGTGCAGGCGACCTGGAGATCTTCGAGCACGAGCTCACCTGGATGCTGCTGCACCAGGTCTTCAGCTTCAACTCGCCCGTGTGGTTCAACGTCGGCACGTCCTCGAAGCAGCAGGTCTCGGCGTGCTTCATCCTGTCGGTCGACGACACGATGGAGTCGATCCTCAACTGGTATCGCGAGGAGGGCCTGATCTTCAAGGGCGGCTCCGGCGCGGGCCTCAACCTCTCCCGCATCCGCTCCTCGAAGGAACTGCTGACCTCCGGCGGCACGGCGTCCGGCCCGGTTTCGTTCATGCGCGGCGCCGACGCGTCCGCGGGCACCATCAAGTCCGGCGGCGCCACGCGGCGCGCGGCGAAGATGGTCGTGCTCGATGTCGACCACCCCGACATCGAGGAGTTCATCCAGACCAAGGCGCGCGAAGAGGAGAAGATTAAGGTCCTCCGCGACGCCGGGTTCGACATGGACCTCTCCGGCGCGGACATCGCGTCGGTGCAGTACCAGAACGCCAACAACTCCGTGCGCGTGTCCGACGAGTTCATGCAGGCCGTGGAGAACGGCACGGAGTTCGGGCTGCGTGCCCGCCTCACGGGCGAGGTCATCGAGCGCACCGACGCGAAGAAGCTGTTCCGCACCATGGCGCAGGCCGCGTGGGAGTGCGCCGATCCGGGCGTGCAGTACGACGGCACGATCAACGACTGGCACACCTGCCCGGAGTCCGGCCGCATCAGCGCGTCGAACCCGTGCAGCGAGTACATGCACCTCGACAACTCCAGCTGCAACCTCGCGTCGCTGAACCTGCTGAAGTTCGTGGCTGACGACGGCACGTTCGACGCGCCGCTGTTCGCGAAGGCCGTGGAGTTCGTGATCACCGCGATGGACATCTCCATCTGCTTCGCCGACTTCCCGACCGAGCCGATCGCCGACACCACGCGCAAGTTCCGCCAGCTGGGCATCGGGTACGCCAACCTCGGCGCGCTGCTGATGGCGCTGGGCCACGCGTACGACTCCGAAGGCGGCCGCGCTCTCGCCGGCGCGATCACGTCGCTCATGACCGGTGTGTCGTACCGGCGCTCAGCGGAGATGGCCAAGGTCGTCGGCGCGTACGAGGGATATGCGCGCAACGCCGAGCCGCACCAGCGCGTGATGCGCAAGCACGCCGCGGCCAACGAACTGGTCCGCACCTACCACTCCAACGACGCGGCCGTCCGCGCGCTGGCCACCGAGGAGTGGCAGCGCGGCATCGAGCTCGGCACGCGTCACGGCTGGCGCAACGCGCAGGCTTCGGTGCTCGCGCCCACCGGCACCATCGGTTTCATGATGGACTGCGACACCACGGGCATCGAGCCGGACTTCTCGCTGGTGAAGTTCAAGAAGCTCGTCGGCGGCGGGTCGATGCAGATCGTGAACCAGACCGTGCCGCGCGCGCTGCGGGTGCTGGGCTACCAGGACGAGCAGGTGGAGGCGATCGTCGAGTATGTGGCGCAGCACGGCCACGTCGTCGACGCGCCGGGCCTGCGTCCCGAGCACTACGAGGTCTTCGACTGTGCGGTGGGCGAGCGCTCCATCGCGCCGATGGGCCACGTGCGGATGATGGCCGCGGTGCAGCCGTTCCTGTCGGGCGCGATCTCGAAGACGGTGAACATGCCGGAGACGGCGACCGTCGAAGAGGTCGAGGAGATCTACTTCCAGGGCTGGAAGCTGGGCCTCAAGGCGCTGGCGATCTACCGCGACAACTGCAAGGTCGGCCAGCCGCTGTCCACGGCGAAGAAGAAGGAAGCCGAGCCGGAGCCGGAGAAGGTCGTGGAGTACCGCCCGGTGCGCCGCCGCCTGCCGAAGAAGCGCCCGAGCCAGACTGTGTCGTTCACCGTCGGCGGCGCCGAGGGCTACCTCCACGCGGGCTCCTACCCGGACGACGGCCTCGGCGAGATCTTCGTCAAGCTCGGCAAGCAGGGTTCGACGCTGGCGGGCGTGATGGACGCCTTCTCGATGTCGATCTCCGTGGGCCTGCAGCACGGCATCCCACTGGAGTTCTACGTCTCGAAGTTCTCCAACCTGCGCTTCGAACCGGCCGGCATGACGGACGACCCGGACATCCGCATCGCCACCAGCGTGATGGACTACCTCTTCCGCCGCCTGGCCCTCGACTACCTGCCGTACGAGAAGCGCTCGCAGCTTGGCATCTTCACCGCCGACGAACGCTCGGCCGAAGTGGAATCCAGCTACGGCGGCATGGACCTCGAAGATCTGCGCACCAGCGTCGACTCCTCCCCGGCCTCCGCGACAACTTCGGCCGCCGCGCCCACCCCCGCGGCCGCGGACGCGCACTCCACGGCCGAACTGATGGAACTCCACCTCGGCAAAGCCGCCGACGCGCCGTTGTGCATGACGTGCGGCACGAAGATGCGGCCCGCGGGGTCGTGTTACGCCTGTGAAGGGTGTGGAGCTACGTCGGGTTGTAGCTAGCTGATTGTCGTGAAGTGGTGAAGCGGGGAGCCGGGTTTCCGGCTCCCCGCTTTGTTTTGCCGGCGACCGGATTTCCGCACAGGATCTCCACACGTCCTCCCGCTGGGGATCACATCGGTGCGACAGCATCGGGCGCGTGGAGTGGCTCAGGGAGTTCAGGGAAGAAGCACAACGGCGGCGAGTGCGGCCGGAGCCGGAGTGGGGGCGCGGGGCGCGGCTGGACCCCTTGGTGGTGCGGAGCGTGCAGCGGTTCCAGGTGGGGGAGTCGGGGGACGGGGCCAACCTGATCGCCAAGGCGGACCCGCGGTTTCGGCCCGCCGTCGAGTTGTTCGTGGCCGAGGAGCAGAACCACGCGCGGCTGCTGTCCGAACTCCTCAGGGCCGCGGGGAGTGCGACGATCCACCACCACTGGTCTGACACCGTGTTCGTCTGGCTCAGGCGGGCGCTCGGGCTCAGGCTGGAGTTGATGGTGCTCCTGATCGCCGAAGTCGTGGCGCTGAGCTACTACCGGGCGCTGAGGGATGGCACCGGCGATCCGCTCACGAAGGAAGTCGCGGCGAGGATTTTGGCGGATGAGGAGCGGCATGTGCCGTTCCACTGTGATCAGCTCAGAGGGGCTTTCCCCGGGGCAAAGGGAAAAATCGTCGCCGGCGGGTGGCGGATTCTGTTGCTGGGGGCGTTGGCGGCCGTCACAGTCGATCATGGCAAGGCGTTGGGGGCGCTCGGAGTCACGCGGCTCGCCTTCGCGGCGGGGGTGCTGGGGCGGTTCGAGCAGGTGGTCGTGGATGTCCACGGTGGACGGACGTGTCCGGTGGCGACGAGGCCGTTCACGCGTCGGGCGCGGCCGCGGGGTCTGCTCTGACCCCAGTGAGGCGAGGTGTACTCGCAGGACGTCGCGGCAGACCTGGGGCGTGGTGGCGTCCGGTTGGAGGGCCGAGCGGAACGTGAGGCCGTCCAGCAGAGCGGCCAAGCGCTCGGCTTCCAGGTCGGCCGCGGAAGCCGGCAAGCGCATGGCCTCGATGATGCGGCGGGCCAAAGTCAGCGTGCCTCGCAGCGCCTCGTGGGCCAGGGCGGTCAGGTCGGTGTCCACGCGGGCCGCGACGAGGAACTCCACCAGCACCGTGGCTTCGGCGCGGCGGGGGGCGTCGAGGGGGAGCAGTTCGGCCAGGAAGTCGGTCAGTTGTGAGGCCGCCTCGTCGGGTGTCAGCTCCGAAAGGGGCCGCAACGAGACGCGGCGGCGCTCCAGGCGGGCGGTGACCCGGTCGATCGTCGAGCGCGTGGCGAAGCGCATGAGGTCGCGCTGGCCGTCGAAGTAGTGGCGGACCGAGCCGATGTTCAGGCCGGACTCCGCGGCCACCGAGCGCAGTGACACGGCCGGCAAGCCGTCGCGCGCGGCGAGGCGCAGGACGGCGTCCGGCCCGGCGTGGGAGCCGCGTGGCGAGGGAAGCGCTCAACCGGTTCGACGACCGGTGAACGGCGACGAGCTGCTGCACCACCTGCTGCTGGACCTGCTGGTCAAGGGCCTGATCGGCCTCGGCGCGGTGGTGGTACTGGTGATCGGCGCCGTCGTGATCTGGCGCAGGGCGGGGAGGTGAAGGGGGCGCCGGTCACGGCGCCCCCACCACGTCAGGCCAGCCGCGACCACAGGAACTCGAACACCAGCCCCCACTTGAACGCCAGCTGCGCGTTGTCCGCCGCGCCGCCGTGGCCGCCTTCGATGTTCTCGTAGTAGCGCACGTCGTGGCCCTGCTCCTGCATACGCGCCATCATCTTGCGGGCGTGGCCCGGGTGCACGCGGTCGTCCCTTGTGGACGTGGCGAACAGGGTCGGCGGGTACGTCCGTCCCTTGTGGACGTTGTGGTACGGCGAGTACTTCGCGATGTACTCCCACTCCTCGGGCACGTCCGGGTCGCCCCACTCGGCCATCCACGACGCGCCCGCCAGCAGCAGGTGGTAGCGCTTCATGTCGAGCAGCGGCACCTGGCTCACCACGGCGCCGAACAGCTCCGGGTACCGCGTGAGCATCACTCCCATCAGCAGCCCGCCGTTGCTGCCGCCGAGGATGCCGAGCCGTGCGGCCGTGGTGATGCCGCGGGTGACGAGGTCACGCGCGACGGCGGAGAAGTCCTCGTACACCTTGTGCCGGTTTTCCTTCACGGCCTGTGCGTGCCACTCCGGCCCGTACTCGCCGCCGCCGCGGATGTTCGCGACCACGTAGGTGCCGCCGCGGGCGACCCAGCCACGGCCGATCACGCCGCTGTACGCGGGCGTCAGCGAAACCTCGAAGCCGCCGTAGCCGTTGAGCAGCGTCGGGCCGTCCTGCGCACCGGGCGGGCGCACCACGAAGTACGGGATCTTCGTGCCGTCTTCCGACGTCGCGAAGTACTGCGCGACCTCGATCCCGGCCGCGTCGAAGAACCCCGGCGCCTGCTTGAGCACCTCGACCTCGCCGCCGACCTCACCCCGGTTCAGGGTCGAGGGCTGCAGGTAGCTCGACGAGTCCACGAGGTACTCGTCGCTCTCGTCCGGGTCGGTGCCCACGATGTCCGCGCTGCCGAACTCCGGCGCCCCGCCCAGCGGTGCCTCCGTCCAGCCGTCGGGGCCGGGCGTGAGCGCGACCAGCTCCGTCTTCACGTCACGCAGCTTCGCGAGCAGCACGTGGTTGCGGGTGAACGTGTAGTACTCGAGCGAGGTGTGCGCGTCCGGCGTGAACAGCGCGGTGAAGTCCCGCTCGCCCGCCAGGAACGCGTCGAACCCGATCACGAGCAGCGCGCCGGCTGGATGCACGGTGGCGCCGACGGTCCACGGCGTGCGCGGCTGCACGTACAGCCATTCGCGCTCCACCGACAGCTCCACGTCGTCGGGCAGGTCGAGCTTCTCCAGCCCGGACGGCGTCCGCAGGAACACCTCGGTGCGGTAGAAGTCGATCGAGCGGTGCACGAAGTCGCGCTCGAACGCTGGAGTCGGGTCGTGGAACGCGACCACCGCGACGTCGTCCGGTTTGCCCTCGAACACCAGCTCCGCCGATTCGACCGGCGTGCCTCGGCGCCATTCCTTCGTCAGCCGCGGGTAGCCGGACGTGGTGAGCGTGTC
This sequence comes from Amycolatopsis sp. NPDC005232, assembly GCF_040607795.1. Taxonomy (NCBI): domain Bacteria; kingdom Bacillati; phylum Actinomycetota; class Actinomycetes; order Pseudonocardiales; family Pseudonocardiaceae; genus Amycolatopsis; species Amycolatopsis sp. NPDC005232. The sequence goes on from NZ_JBEXHL010000025.1 coordinate 97,624, forward strand.
CGGGCCGAAGTCGGTGCCCACGTACACGCGGTCCTCGTCGATCCAGCCGACGCGGTTTTTCGCCTCGGTCAGGAAGTAGCCGCCTTCGACGAACTCGTGCGCGTCCAGGTCGAACTCGCGCACCACCGTCGCGTCGGCGCCGCCGCGCGAGAGCTGAACGAGCCCGAGCCGGTGGCCGGGCCTCAGCACCGCGGCGCCCTTCCACACCCAGTTCTCGCCCTCGGCCTCGGCCAGCGCGTCGACGTCGAGCAGCAGCTCCCAGTCGGGTTCGGGCTTGCGGTACTCCTCGAGGGTGGTGCGCCGCCACAGCCCGCGCGGGTGCTCGGCGTCCTGCCAGAAGTTGTAGAGGTTGGGCCCGCGGCGGGTCACGTAGGGGATGCGCCCGCCGGCGTCGAGCACTTCGCGGACCTCGTCCCGCAGCGCGGCGAAGCGTTCGCCGGAAGTGAGCACGTCCAGCGTCTCGGCGTTGCGCGTGCGGACCCAGTCCAGTGCCTCGTCGCCGGTCACGTCTTCCAGCCACAGGTACGGATCTTCGTCACTCATGGCCCCAGTCTCTCCGCCGGGCGGGGGTTCCGGCCACCCGTCCGGCGTTCCCGTTTCGTGATCCCGCCCGGCCGGGTGCTCCGTATGCTGGAGCGCGCGGTTGACAGGGGGAGCGCACTTGAGTGAAAACGCGGGCGGGGTGCCGCCGAGGGAACCGGCCGGGCCGCCGCCACCGCCGCCGATGGCGGCCCGGCCACCCGCCGTGAATCCGTGGGCACCGGTTTCGTCCGGTCCGCCGCGCCGCCGTAACGGCGGGGTCGTCGGCGGAGTCATCGCGCTCGTCATCCTGGTCGCCACGGCCGGGGTCATGGCCGTGGTCCCGAATGAGCTGTCCGGCCACGCGATCGCCGTGCCGAACTCCGTGCACCGCTCCGACGCGTCGCCGGGCGACGGAGCCCGCGTCGACCCCCGCGCGGTGCCCGAGCTGGAGACCAACCCCATCCTGGCGAACGGCGTGAAGCTCGGCGCGGTGTCGTGCGAGCTGCCGCAGCTGGGAGACACCGGGCCCCAGCTGTCGGCGTTCTACGAAGCGCTCAGCGGCTGCCTGGAGCAGGCGTGGCGCCCGGCGCTCGACCGCGCGGACGAGCCGAGCGTGAAGGTCGCCGTCTCCGTGACGCTGCCGAAGGTGAGCGCGTGCGGGGCGGCGCCGTCGAAAGACCAGGCCGTGGCCTACTACTGCGGCGGCGACACCACGATCTACGCCCCCACCGACTGGATGCTCTCGGACGCCGGGCTGAACCGCTCGCGCCACCTCGCGACCATTGCGCACGAGTACGGCCACCACGTGCAGAGCGAGAGCGGCATTCTGACCGCGGCGGCCGACCGCATGAGCTCACCGGACCAGGACAGCCCCACGGACCTGGCGCTGGTGCGGCGCATCGAGCTGCAGGCCAACTGCTTCGGCGCGCTGTTCATCGCCGCCGCGGAGGGACGCGGCTCGATCAGCCGCGCCACGGCCAACGCGGCCGTCGCCGACTACGGCCGCGCCGACGACAGCGACGACCACGGCAGCCGCGCCCACCAGCTGTCCTGGGCGAAGGCCGGCTTCACGGCCCAGAACACGGCCGCGTGCAACACGTGGTCGGCGCCGGCCGACAAGGTCAGCTGAGCTTCCAGGCCGGGTCGCGTCCCAGCAGCCCGATCAGCCGGTCGAGCTCGTCGGCGCCCTCGGGCACCTCGACCAGCGCGCCGAACGCGCCGCTCACCGCGCGTTCGTCCGGGTCGGTGGGCACCATGGCGGCGAAGCCGAGGGCGGCCGTCACAGCTTCCGGCACGGGCTCGTACGCCACGCCGAAGGTCTTCGCGAGGTCCCAGCCGTGCACGACCGTGTCGACGAGGTGCATGGCCGCGGCGATCTCGGCGGCGAACGGCCCGATCTCGTGGATCTTCACCTGGCGGCGCAGGGCACTGTCTTCGCCGTACGCGGCGAGGAAGTCGTCGACCGACGCGGCGTAGGAGGTGTACGCGTCTTCGCCGAGGCGCCCGGCATCCCAGTCGGCCGCTTCGCCGCGGCGCAGGGCTTCGGCGAAGGCGTGGTTTTCACTGACCTGGTGGCGAAGCAGGTCGGCCAGCGTCCAGCCTTCGCAGGGGGTGGGGCGGGAAAGGTCCGTCTCGGTGGCTCCGGCCACGATTTTGTCGAGGACGAGCAGAGACTGGCGGTCGAGTTCGAACGTGGTCATACCCGGACGCTAGCCGCCTCAGCGGACCAGCTGAAGGTCCAAAACCAGCCGAACTCCGGTGGACCAATCTAGGCTGGCGAGGTGGACCTGCACATCGACCTGACCGGCCGCCGAGGCCACCGCGACGAGATCTACCGTCAGATCCGGGAGGCCGTGCTCGACGGCCGGATCCGCGACGGTGACGCGCTGCCGCCCACGCGCGAGCTGGCCCAGCGGCTCACCGTCTCGCGCACCACGGTCAGCGCGGCCTACGAGCGCCTCGCCGCAGAGGGGTTCCTCAACGCCCGACCCGGCGCGGGCACGTTCGTCCGGTCGGGTGCGGCGCCGTGGCCCGCCGAGCCGGCGGCCGAGCAGTCCGAGGAGGCCGTGCGCCCGCGTCCGGAGTGGGCGGCGGTGCCGCGCCCGCCGCGCTCGTTCGGGCCCGTGGCGGAGTACGACTTCCGCTCCGGCGTGCCCGATGTGCGCCTGTTCCCGTTCGACACCTGGCGCCGCCTGATGACGCAGCGGTTGCGCGCGTCGCAGGCCGATCTGCTCATGTACGGCGCGCCGCAGGGCGATCCCCGGCTGCGCGAGGGGCTCGCGCGCCACCTCGGGGTGTCGCGCAACGTCCGTGTGCGCCCGGAGGACATCGTTGTCACGACGGGAGTCCAGCAGACCGTGGACCTCGTCGCGCGGGTCCTGCTGCAGGCCGGTGACCTCGTGGCCGTGGAGGATCCCGGGTACCCGCCGCCGCGGCTGCTGCTCGGCACCCTGGGCATGCGCGTCGCGGGCGTGCCGGTGGACGGCGAGGGGATTGTCGTCGAGGCGATCCCGGCCGGCACGCGGGTTGTGTACGTGACGCTTTCGCACCAATGCCCGCTCGGTGTCGCGATGTCGTTGGCGCGGCGGCAGGAACTGCTCGACTGGGCCGAGCGCACGGGCGCGGTGATCATCGAGGACGACTACGACAGCGAGTTCCGCTACACCGGACGGCCGCTGGAACCGTTGCACAGCCTGGATTCCCGCGGCCGCGTGGTGTACGTGGGGTCGATGTCGAAGGTGCTCTCGCCGGCGTTGCGGGTGGGGTTCCTGGCCGCGCCGCCGTCGCTCGTGGGCGCGCTCGCCAAGGCGAAGTACCTCGCCGACTGGCACACGCCGGCGCTCGAACAGGCCGTGCTGGCCGACTTCATCGACGAAGGCGGCTTCGCGCGCCACATCCGGCGGATGCGCAAGATCTACCGCGAACGCCACGACATCCTCGTCGACGGTCTGCGCAGCGAATTCGGCGATGTGCTCGACCCCGTACCCGCGGCGGCCGGACTGCACCTGGGCGCTTCGGCCGACCGCGATCTGAGCTTGGTGGCCCGTAACGCGCGCGACGCCGGCGTACGCCTGTTGTCCCTCGGCGACTTCTCGATGACCCGGACCTGCCACGGATTGCTGTTCGGCTACGGTGCAATCACGGCCGAGGCCATCGAACCGGGACTGGCCCGGCTGCGCCGGGTGTTCGACGAGGGAGTGCGATGACCGACGACGTGATGGTGGCGATCGACGCGGGCCTGCGCAAGCACATCGCGGGCGACCGCGCGGGCGCGCGCGAGACCTTCCTCGCGCTGTGGCAGGAGATCGGCGAGGACGGCGACCCGCTGCACCGCTGCGCGCTGGCCCACCACCTCGCCGACGTCTGCGACGAGCCGGCCGAAGAGCTCGAGTGGGACCTTCGTGCCCTCGCTGCCGCGGACTCCCTCACCGACGAACGCGCGCAGCAGTACCACTCGACGCTCGCCGTGCGCGGCTTCTACCCGTCGCTGCACCTCAACCTCGGCGAGGACTACCGCAAGCTCGGTGACCTCGACGCCGCGCGCCGGCATCTCGCGTCGGCCCGGGAAACGCTCGACGCGCTGGGCGAGGACGACTACGCCGCCGGCATTCGCGCCGCGCTGGAAGGCCTGGCAGAACGGTTGGTGTGAGCACTCCATACCACGGGTGAACGCGGTTCGCCGGACTTTCGCACTCGGCACCCGGGCCCTAACCTGGTGTGACCCAACTCGACGAGGAGAGGGGAACACCATGCGGATCGCGGATCTGCTCCGGTCCAAAGGCGCTGCTGTCGCCACGGTGGCTCCGGGGACCACGGTGACCGAACTGCTCGCCGGGCTCGCCCGCCACAACGTCGGTGCCATGGTGGTGGTGACACCTGAAGGCGCCATAGCGGGGATCGTGTCCGAACGCGATGTGGTGCGTCGGCTCAACGATCACGGCCCCATGGTCCTCGACGGTCCCGTCGCGGACATCATGACGAAGATGGTTGCCAGCGCCGGGCCCGACGACTCGGTCGACGAGCTGAGCGTGCTGATGACCGAACGCCGTATCCGGCACGTGCCCGTGCTCGAAGACGGCCGCCTGGCCGGCATCATCAGCATCGGCGACGTGGTGAAGTCCCGGATCGAGCAGCTCGAGAAGAGCCAGGAGCAGCTCGAGGCCTACATCGCGCAGGGCTGAGTCTCTCAGGGCCGGCGGGGTCATTCCCGCCAGCCGCTGAGCTCCACCCCCTTGGCGACGTCCACGCGGTAGGCGAGCGTGACCGTCCCGGTCGCACCGGGCGCGAGCGTGAGCCGCCACGTGAACTCGCCGAGGTCGGTGGTCTCCACCGGGTCCGGCGTCGCGCGCACGTCCCGCACCGTGATGGCTTCGTCGCGGGAAACGGGTGCCTGGTCGAGCACGGTGACCACAGCTTCGCGCGGGCTGTGGTTGGTCACCGTGGTGCGGTACTCCGCTTCGCGGCGGCGCTGGCCCGACAGCGTGGCCTTGCTCGCCGTGCGCCGCACGAGGTCGCGTTCCACGCGGATGCGGTCGTCCACGCCGAGGGCGAGTTCGAGTTCTTCGCCCGGAGCCCACAGATCAAGCCGGGTGGTGCCGACGAACTCGGTGTCGTGGAAGACGGACGCACGCCCGGCGCGCAGCGTGTGCTCGCCGGTGTTCACCACGGTTGCGCGCAGGTACGCTTCCGTCGCCTGCACGGGCGCGGACACGTAGCCGAGCTCGGCCGTCAGATCGAGCTGTGCCAGCGTGGTCCGGTGCCCCTGCGAGCCCGACGGGATCGCGACCGGGCGCGACGGCCGGTAGGTGACCGCGGTGGTGCCCTGCTCCGCCTCGGCGAACACCGGGGCCATGCGGCGCAACGAAACGGCCTTGTCCCGCACGGCGGCGCTGCCGGGCGCGGCCGCGGCGAACGCGGCCATCGGTCGGGCCGGCGGGGCCGGCTGCACGCGGTCGAGGAACCACGGGTCGAGCTCCGGCACCACGACGGTGCTCGCGGGGCGCGCGGTCGACAGGGCGAGCTCGCACTCCGGCCAGTCCTCGCCGGTGTGCTGGCTGACCAGGCCGAAAGAGGTCACGGTGACGTCGGTGTCGCGCACGCGCACGTCGTAACCCGGCTCCCAGCTGGCGCCGGGGACCACATAGGACAGTTCGACTTCGATCTCTCCGGTGTCTTCCTGCGGTTCGAGGTCGATGGTGACGCCGGCACTGTCCTGTTCGGACTGTGCGCTGTGGTTCGCGATCCGGCGTTCCAAAGCCGCGAGGTCTTCGCGCATCCGCTCGAGGCGTTCGGTGAGCGCCCGGCGCGTGCGCAGCGCGGCGGCGAGCTGGCCGCCGAGCGCCTCGGTGACCTCCTCGACGCGCGTCGGGCCCGCGACGCCCGACGCCAGTGCCTTCGCGAAGCTCGCCCCGCTGCGTTTCGCCACGCCCGTGAGCAGCTCGACCTTCGCGGCTTCGGCCGCTTCGTCGTCGGCGGCGGCGTCGATCGCGGCCTGGTCGGTGCGGCGTTGCTCGACGAGCGCGTTGAGCGCGGGGTCGGCGGGGCCCGCGTGCTGCTCGTAACCGACGTCGACCCCGGTGATCAGCGCGGCGCCGGTTCCCGTGACGCGCACCGATTCCGTGTCGAGCGCCAGGGGCAGGCCGGTGATCCGCACGCGGGCGCCCTCGGCCAGGTTCGCCCGGCCGCGGCGGGTGATCCGCGCGTGCTGCGGGTAGACGGTCACGGCGACGATCGGAGCATCCATGACCCCGACGTTAGTCGGTTGACGGCGGCCGCGGTTGCCGGAAGTGTCGGGGGTGATCGCCCGCTTCGTCCGGCTTGGGGGTTCTGGTGGGAGCTGCTCGGATCGCGTCCGTGCTCGCTGCGGTGCTCGTGCTTCCGCTCGGAACGGGGGTGGCGCAGGCGGATCCACCACCCGCGCCGGTGTTCTCCGACGGGCAGGCGCAGCCGGTGTTCGACCCGGCCGACGTGGTGCGCGAGGACGTCTGGGTCACCGCACCGGTGGACAGCGACCACGACGGGCAGGACGACCTCGTCCACGCGCAAGTGGTGCGACCACGCGCGACGGACGCCGGGATGAAGGTGCCGGTGGTCTACGAGGCGAGCCCGTATTTCGCGGGTGGCAACGACGTCGCGAACCACAACGTGGACGTGGAGCTGTCGGCGCCGGATTCCTCGCGGGTTGCCGCCACCGGCGTCGGCCCGCACGCGGCGCCGCCGATCCGCTGGAGCTACCAGGACTACTTCACCGCGCGCGGCTTCGCCGTGGTGTACGGGGAATCCCTGGGCACGGGGCTGTCCACGGGCTGCCCGACGACCGGTGATGTGAACGAGACCGTCGGCGCGCGGTCGGTGGTCGATTGGCTCAACGGCCGCGCCCCGGCCCGCGACGAGGCCGGCGCGCCCGTGACGGCGGGCTGGAGCACCGGGCACACGGGCATGATGGGCGTGTCCTACAACGGAACCCTGCCCAACGCCGTCGCGAGCACGGGTGTTGAGGGCCTCGAGACGATCGTGCCGATTGCCGCGATCTCGAACTGGTACGAGTACTACCGCAACGACGGCGCGGTCGTCGCCGCCGGCGGCTTCCAGGGCGAGGACGCCGACGTGCTGGCCGAGTACGTCTACACGCGCGCCGACCGGCAGATCTGCCGTCCGGTGATCGACGGGCTCACCGCCGACCAGGACCGGGTGACCGGGGACTACGGGCCGTTCTGGGACGTGCGGAACTATCGCAACGACGCCGAGCTGGTGCACGCGTCCGTGCTCGCCGTGCACGGGCTGAACGACTGGAACGTGAAGACCGACCAAGTCGCTTCGTGGTACGAAGCCTTGAAGGCGCACGGCGTGGAGCACAAGATCTGGCTGCACCAGTCGGGCCACGCGGACCCTCTGTCGCTTCGCCGCGACGTGTGGCTCGTGACTTTGAACAAGTGGCTCTCGCACTACCTCTACGGGGTCGACAACGGCATCGAGCGCGAACCGAAGGCGACGATCCAGCGCGAGGACAAGTCCTGGGTCGACGAGGCCGACTGGCCCGCGCCCGGCACTCGTGACGTGCAGGTCCACCCGTGGCCGGGCGGCCGCGCGAAGGGCACGCTTTCCGCCGTCGCCGTGCCCGGCCGTCCCACAGTGGAGGTCTTGGCCGACGACGCCTCGAAGACCGTGCAGCAACTCGCCGACGCGGCTTCGTCGGGCAACCGCCTGCTATACGGGACTCCCGCGGTGAAGTCGCCGCTGCGCCTCTCGGGCACCGCGCGGGCCGACCTGCAACTGTCGTTCGACCGGCCCGCCGCCAACGTCACGGTGGCGCTGCTGGACCGCGCCCCGGACGGTAAGTCCTTCGTGATCACGCGCGGCTGGACCGACCCGCAGAACCGTGTTTCGCCTTCGGTGACTTCGCCGATCGTGCCCGGGACTTCGTACCGCATCGGGGTTTCCCTGATGCCGAAGGACTACGTGCTGGCAGCCGGGCACCGCCTGGAATTCCTCGTGGCCTCCAGCGACCACGACTACACCCTTCGGCCGCGCCCGGGAGCCGGGCTGTCGCTGGACCTCACGCGCACGTCGCTGACCCTGCCGGTCACGGGTGAGAAGCCGGCGCTGGGGTTCTGAGCGACCTTTGCGGAGACGTGGTGGTCCCGGCTGACTTGTCCACACCCCGACCCCGCCTTGCCGGAGTTGTCCACAGTTCTCCGCTCGGCCGATTTTGGCCCCTCACCTCGGTAAACTGGGACTGGGGACGCCCCCCGAGGAGGGCGGGGGTGTGCTGGTGGGCGGTCTTGGAGTCCGTCAGCGCTTCGCCTTCGAGGAGGGCGGCGTCGTCGGCGACACCGTCGTCCCCGACTCCGTCCCGGACGCGGCTTTCACCGCCGCGCTGCGGCCGTACGTCGAGGCTGTACGGCGCTAGTCCGCGATCCCCGCCCGGTACGCGAACGCGACCGCCTGGGCACGGTCCCGCAGGCCGGCCTTGGAGAACAGGTGGTTCACGTGCGTTTTGACCGTGGCCTCGCTGACCACCAGCTCCCGCGCGATCTCCGTGTTCGACAGGCCCGCCGCGATGAGGCGCAGCACCTCGATCTCGCGCGCCGTCAGGCCCTCGACCTCGACCGCGCGCACGGGGGCCCGGCGCGTGGCGGCGTCGACGAGGCGGCGTTGAAGCTCGCCGTCCACTGTGGACTGTCCGGCCGCGGCGGAGCGCAGTGCACGCGCGATGGCCTCGGCGTCTGCGTCCTTCGTGAGGAAGCCGCGGGCGCCGGCGCGCAGGGCGCCGAGCAGGGACTCGTCGTCGGTGTAGGTGGTGAGGACGACGACCTCCGTGGCGGGGTAGCGCTCGCGGACGGCCTCGGTGGTGGAGACGCCGTCGCGGCGGGGCATGCGCAGGTCGACCAGCAGCACGTCCGGGTGGTGCTCGGCGACGAGCTCCAGCGCGGCGTCGCCGTCGGCGGCCGCGCCGACCACCTCGACGCCGGGCAGCAACCCCAGCAACGTCACGAGGCCCTCGCGCACCACGGCCTGGTCGTCGGCCAGCACCACGCGCAGGTTCACGCCGGCACCGTCAGGTGAATCCGCCATCCGTCCTCTCCCGGCCCGCTGTCCAGCTTTCCTTCGAGCAGCGCGACCCGCTCGGCCATGCCGCGCAAACCGTATCCCGCCGCAGGCGCGTCCGGCGGACGGCGGCCTTGGCGATCGAGCACCGTCAGCTCGACGTGTGACTCCGCGAAGGCGAGCTTGACGTCCACATCGGCTCCCGGTGCGTGCTTGCGCGTGTTCGACAGCGCCTCCTGCACGGCGCGGACGAGCGCGGTGGTCACGCCGGCGTCGAGGTCCCGCGGCTCGCCCTCCACGACCAGGTCGGCGCGCGCCCCCGTGTCGAGGCGGTAACCCGCGAGCAGGTCGGCCACGGCACGCTGCGCGGGCACCGCGTCTTCCCGCAGCGCGGCGACGGCCTTGCGCGCCTCGGACAGCCCGTCCGAGGCCAGCTTCTGGGCTCGTTCGATCTGGGCGACGGCTTCGGGGCTGGCGCCGTCGCGTACGAGCATCAGCCGGGCGCCCTGCAGGTTGAGCGCCAGGCCGGCCAGGGAGTGGGCGAGGACGTCGTGGACCTCGCGGGCGATGCGCGTGCGTTCGGCCAGCGCTGCAGCGCGCGCGTGCTCCTCGGTGGCGGTCTGCGCGCGGGCCAGCGCGAGCTCCGTCTGCTCCAGCCGCGCCGCACGGTCGCGCCGGCTCGCGGCGAGCAGCACCATCACGATGAGGATGGCGAACAGCGCGAGCGCGTTCAGCCATTCGAGCTGGTGCACCACGGCCCACGCGACGATCGCGCCGGCACTCGACACCAGCACCACCGCGGTCAGCGCCCGGCCGAACGTCCGCAGCGTGTAGAACGTCGTGCTGAACATCGCCACCGACATCCAGCTGTTCGGCTCGAGCACCCACAGCGCGCCCGCCGCCGCGACCACCACCGGCATCGCCGCCGGCAACACCCACGCCGGCCTCGACGCCGGCGTCGCGGGCAGCAACGGCGCCGACGCCACCAGCGTCACGCCGAACAGAACCCACGCCCACCACCCCGTGAGGTACGGGATCGAGATGATCAACGGGAACACCACGAATCCCCAGCGGACCCAGTCGGGCGAGCCGAGCCGCCGGCGGTTCCCGGTGGTCGTGGTGGTCATGTCCCTCCCCGGTGCTTGTAGGGAGAATGTACGGGAGGACGCCTCGCGTGGTGGGCAGGCGCAGGGTGTGAATGCGTTTCACGGAATGGTTTTCCGCCGTCGGGGCCGGCGTCGAAAACAGGGTCGGTCGAGGCCGTTCGCCGTCGGGACAGCCGTTGCTACCAGGTGGTTTGCCCGTCATGTACGCAAAATGTACTTCGCGTCGCTTTCCTGGTTCCCGTCATCCACGCCAAACAGGAGGTACGCACCATGTCCAGGTTGCGACGGCTCGCCGTGTTCGCCGCTGCCGCGGTGTTGCCCGCGCTCGGTCTCACCTTCGCCGCCCAGGCGCCCGCGTCCGCCGCGCCGAACTTCCAGGTGCCGTTCAAGTGCGGGGTCACCGTGACGGCCGCGACGTTCAGCGGGCACAGCCCCGCCAACTCCGTCGACTTCCAGAAGACCGGCATCACGGGCATGCCCGTGGTCGCGTCGGTGGCCGGCACAGTCACGCGCGTCGAGAACGAGGGCAGCACCAGCTACGGCCGCTGGATCGAGCTCGACCACGGCGGCGGCTGGCGGACCCGCTACGCGCACTTGTCCGCGCAGGAGGTGTCCGTGGGCCAGAAGGTGAGCGGGGGCGCCGAAATCGGCAAGGCGGGCGCGACGGGCGGTGTGACGGGACCGCACCTGCACTTCGAGGAGAACCTCAACGGCGTGACGCAGAAGGCCGTGCTGAACGGCGTCGCGGCCGTCTACTACGGCAAGAAGGACTTCACGAGCAAGAACAACTGCGGCGGCAACCCCTATTCGGCCACGGAGGTGTGCGGCTCCGGGTTCTCGGTGATCGACCAGCAGGGCCTGGGCTCGTCCGGCACCGCGTACCTGCTGTACAACGCTTCGACGAAGGCCAACTGCGTGACGACGCTGAAGTCCGTTTCGCTGGGTACCGCGAGCCCGACGTCGGCGTTCCTGGAGGTGCAGGGCCAGGCGCGCACGACCGACTCCGGCAACTTCACCTACTACGCGGGGCCGGTGAAGAAGACCGCGGGCGCCACCTGCGTGAAGTGGGGCGGTTCGGTGGGTGCGGACACCTACACGAGCCCGTTCGAGCACTGCGGGTGAGCGCCTAGCACACGGCACCGACACGAACCCGGTCCAGCCCGCACGGCTGGGCCGGGTTTTCCACAACTGCCGCAGTTGTCCACAGATTTCCGCCTTTTTCCGCCGTCGTCTTCCCCCGCCCGTTTTCCGCCGCACAGTGGAGTGCGTGACCACCTCGACCCCACCCGGCATGGCCCGGGCCCTGCTCACCGACCCGGCGCAGCTCATCGCGGCGCTCCCGTACCTGCTCGGCTTCAAGCCCGCCGACTCCGTGGTGCTGCTTGGGCACCGCCCGCCCGGCACGCGGATCGGCCTGATGCTGCGCGCGGACCTGCCACCCGGCGATCTCCTTGCGGAGCAAGCGGATGCGCTCGCGCCGCGCTTCCGCGTGGACGACCACACGGGCGTCACCGTGGTGATCGTCGGCGGCCGGGCCGGTCCCGACGGCGAGCTGCCCCACGCCGAGTTCGCCGGGGAACTGAGCCGCGCGCTCAAGGAGTACGAGCTGCCCGTGATGCATCCACTGTGGACACCGGAGATCGCGGCCGGGGCACCGTGGGCGTGCTACCGCGAACCCACCTGCGGCGGCCTTCTGCCGGATCCGCGCGACACGGTGGTGGCCGCGACGATCACCAACGCCGGCTTCGTCTCCTTCCCCAGCCGCGACGACGTCTTGGCCTTGCTTGAGCCCCGTTCTCCTTCGGCTCTGGTGCGGCGCCGCGCCCTGCTCTCCCGCGCGGCCCCACCGTGGGATCCCGACGACCTGCCCGCGGCGGCCGCCGAGGTACGCGCGGCGTTCTTCCGCCACCGCCGGGCCGAAGGTCCGCCGTCCGACGACCAAGCGGTGCACCTCGCCCACGCCCTGCGCGTCCCGAAGGTCCGCGACGCCTGCCTCGCCACGGCGGTGCCGCCGGAGTCGCCCGTCGCCGTGGCCGCGATGAGCCTGTGGCTGGAGCTCGTGCGTGAGCTGCCCGCGCCCCACCGCGCGGACGCCGCCGCCCTCGTCGCGTACGCCGCCCTCATGCGCAGCGAAGGTGCCCTCGCGGGCATGGCCCTGACCAACGCCCTGGACGCCTGCCCCGAGCACGTCCTGGCACAGCTCCTCCACGCGGCCTGGAACCTCGGCATGGACCCGTCGCGACTCGCCGGGTTGGCTTCGCTGCCAGACGCCGTGGACCTGGGCTTGTCGCTACCGGAACTGAGTGTGGACGATCCGCCGCCTGACCTTGGGCCCTGACGGTGAGGCTGCCTCGGCTTCGACGGATTCGGCGCCGTGCGGTGGCCCGGATGTCGCCGCGGCCCGCAGCATCATGAGCCGCAACCCCGGGCGACTGGCAGGGCGATGGGCTGGAACGTGGTGACGCAGCACGGAAAACGCGTCCGGCGGACCCAGGCTCACCAGGAGCCCGGACCCGCCGGAGGGAGGTCGGTCAGGAGCGGCGCGACTGCGTGAACGCCCAGGCGTCGGAGACGATGCCGTCGAGGTCGGTGCGGTCGGGTTTCCAGCCGAGTTCGCGGCCGGCCTTTTCGCTGGAGGCCACGAGGACCGACGGGTCGCCCGCGCGGCGCGGGGCGATCTCGGCGGGGATCGGGTGGCCGGTCACACGGCGGCAGGACTCGACGACCTCCAGCACGGAGAAACCGGTGCCGCTGCCGAGGTTGTAGATGCGGTGCTCGCCGGGCGTCGCGTGGCGGAGGGCGAGCTGGTGGGCGTCGGCGAGGTCGACGACGTGAATGTAGTCGCGGACGGCCGTGTGGTCGGGCGTCGGGTAGTCGTCGCCGTAGATGGAGATGCGGGCGCGGTCGCCGGTGGCGACCTGGAGCACGAGGGGGATGAGGTGGGTTTCGGTGGTGTGGCGCTCGCCGAAGGCGTGGTAGGCGCCGGCGACGTTGAAGTAGCGCAGGCTCACCGCGGCGATCCCGTGGGCGCGGGCGAAGCTCGTGATGGCGTGGTCGATCGCGAGCTTGGACGCGCCGTAGGTGTTGGTGGGCTGCGTCGGCGCGGTCTCCGGGATCGGCGACGACTCGGGCTCGCCGTAGGTGGCCGCGGTGGAAGAGAACACCAGGCGCGGCGTGCCGTGGGCCTTCATGGCCTCCAGCAGGCGCAGGGAGGTGACGACGTTGCCTTCCCAGTACTTCGCCGGGTCCGTCATCGACTCACCGACGAGCGACTTCGCGGCGAAGTGCAGCACGCCGTCGAAGCCCTCGGCGAGGACGTCGGCGGCGACGGCGGCGGCGTCGCCCTCGATGAAGCGCGCGTCGGGGTGCACGGCGTCGGCGTGCCCGGTGGACAGGTCGTCCACGACCGTGACCTGGTGACCGGCTTCGATGAGCCGCGCGGCGCACACGCTGCCCACGTAGCCGGCGCCACCCGTGACGATCAGTTTCAGGGGGCTCTGCGGGTCCGTCACGGTGTGGCCTTTCCGGTGTGGGCGGTGACTGTGCGCCACAGTCTCCCCTCACCGCGCCGCGCCCGGCCGCCCGGGGGTTGCCGCGGCCGGTCCGGCCCCGCCGGCGAACGCGCGGGCTCCGGACACGGCACTGCCCCCGAGACCGAAGTCCCGAGGGCAGTGCCGAAGCCAAAGCCGCCGAAGCCAAAAGCACCCGAAACCGAGACCGCGTCAGACGGCGTCGCGGCCCGCCCCGCGGGAAGGGACCGCGGTGAACGTGCGGGGGCGGCGGAGCCCAGCGGCCTCGAAGGCCTGCTCGACCGCCGAGCGGACGTGCTCCAGGTCGGCGTCGCGGACCAGCGCGATGGCCGAGCCGCCGAAGCCGCCGCCGGTCATGCGGGCACCCAGGGCGCCGGCTGAGCGGGCGGAGTCCACGGCGAGGTCGAGTTCGGAGGTGGAGATGCGGTAGTCGTCGCGCATGCTGGCGTGGGAGGCGTCCAGGTGCGGGCCGATGTCGGTGAGGCGGCCCTCGCGCAGCAGGGCCACGACGTCGAGCACGCGCTGGTTCTCGGTGACCACGTGGCGCACGAGCGGCGCGAGGTCGTCCGGCAGCTGGGCCAGCGCGGCGTCCAGGCCTTCGAGGGTGACGTCGCGCAGGGCCTTCACGCCCAGCAGTTCGGCGGCGCGCTCGGTGCCGCGGCGGCGTTCGCCGTAGCCGCCTTCGGCGTGGGAGTGCTTGGTGCGCGTGTCCATGATCAGCACGCGGACGCCGGCCTCGGCGAGCGGGAACGGCACCTGTTCCATCTCGCCGGAGCGGACGTCGAGGAACAGCACGCAGGAGTCCTGGCAGCACAAGGACGCCGTCTGGTCCAGCAGGCCGGTCGGGGCGCCGACGAAGTCGTTTTCGGAACGTTGCACCCAGCGGGCGATCTCGGGGCGGGTCGGGGTGCCGGGCAGCTCGCCGTCGAGTTCGACGCCGGCGAGGCCGAGCAGCGCGAGCGTGACGGCGCACTCGAGGGCGTGGGAGGAGGACAGGCCGGCGCCGGAGGGGACGTCGCCGGCGATGACCAGGTCGGCGCCCGCGGCGTGGCCGTGGTCGCGCAGCACCCAGGCGACGCCCGCGGGATAGGCGGCCCAGCCCTCGACCGAACCCGGTTCGAGGGAAGCGATGTCGAGGAGATCGGAGTATTGGAACTGGCCGTCGTCGCCGAGGGTGGCGACGTTGAGCTTGCCGTCGTCACGCGGCGTGGCCGCCACGGCGAGGCGGTGGGGAAGGGCGAAGGGCAGCACGAAGCCGTCGTTGTAGTCGGTGTGCTCACCGATCAGGTTCACCCGGCCGGGAGCGGACCAGACCCCGGCCGGGGCGCGGCCGTGGATCCGGTGGAACGCGCCTTCGGCGTCTTCGGCGGCGCTCACCTGGCCTGCGCCAGCACGGCGTGCAGCGCCGAGGTGGACACCTGTGCCGAGGAGTCGCTGCCGGTGACCTCGATGGTCACGGTGCCGCCGTTGGCCTTGCCGATCGTGACGCGGCCGCCGGGCACGATGCCGACGGACTTGAGCTCGGTGAGCAGCGACTCATCGAGTTGCACGTGCTCGGCGATGCGCCGCACCACGACGTCGCCGCCGCCGGTGCGGGCGAACTCGTCGAGGCGCACGAGGTCGGACTCGGCGGGCGGCGCGGGGTCGCCGTCGCCCAGCTTGTCGAGGCCCGGGATCGGGTTGCCGTAGGGCGAGGTGGTCGGGTGGTCGAGCAGCTTGACCAGCTTGCGCTCGACGGCCTCGCTCATCACGTGTTCCCAGCGGCACGCCTCGGTGTGCACGTGTTCCCACTCGAGCCCGATGACGTCGACGAGGAGACGCTCGGCGAGACGGTGCTTGCGCATGACGGCGATGGCCAGCTCACGACCGTGATCGGTCAGCTGCAGGTGCCGGTCGTCGGCCACGACCACCAGCCCGTCGCGTTCCATCCTGGCCACGGTCTGGCTCACGGTCGGCCCGCTCTGCTGCAGGCGTTCGGCGATCCGCGCCCGCAGCGGGACGACACCCTCTTCTTCAAGCTCGTAGATGGTACGCAAGTACATCTCGGTGGTGTCGATGAGATCGTTCACGCTGTCCCCTTCGTCCGCGTAGCTCATCGTAGTCGTTGGCCCCGACAGCGACGGCACGCGCCGACATAACAAGCCGGGCGGGCTGAAAAGTCCGGCCCGGGTGCGCGCGAAGCGCCCGGACCTGCAGGATGGGGCGTATGGGACCGTTGATCACCCCCTCCGAGCTCGCCGCCCTGCCCGAAGCGCGGCGCCCCGTGGTGCTGGACGTCCGCTGGCGCCTGGCCGGGCCGCCCGCCGCCGAGTCCTACCGCGACGGCCACGTGCCCGGGGCGGTGTTCGTCGACCTCGACACCGCGCTGGCCGCCCCGCCCGGCGGCGGCGGCCGCCACCCCCTGCCCGACCCCGCCGACCTGCAGCGTGAGCTGCGCGAAGCCGGCGTGAGCGCCGGGCGCCCGGTGATCGTGTACGACGACGCCGACGGCTCCGTCGCCGCGCGGGCCTGGTGGTTGCTGCGCTGGGCCGGCCACACCGACGTGACGGTGCTCGACGGCGGTTACGCAGCGTGGCTCGCCGAAGGCCGCGAAACGACCACCGACGCGACCACCCCCGAACCCGGCGACTTCGAGGTGCGCCCGGGCGGCATGCCGGTGCTCACCGCCGACGAAGCCGCCGCCCGCGCCCGCGCCGGCGTGCTGTTCGACGCCCGTGCGCACGCGCGCTACACGGGCGAGACCGAGCCGGTCGACCCGCGCGCCGGCCATATCCCCGGGGCGATCAGCGCGCCGTCGGCCGAGCACGTCGGTGAAGACGGCCGCTGGCGCACGCCCGCCGACCTCGCCGCGCGCTTCGCCGGCCTGGGGCTCGAAGAAGGCACCCCCGTCGGCGCCTACTGCGGCTCCGGCGTCACCGCGTCGTCGGTCGTGCTCGCGCTGGAAGTCGCGGGCCACCCCGAGCCGGCGGCGCTGTACGCCGGCTCCTGGTCGCACTGGTCACGCGACCCCGAACGCCCCGCCGCGACCGGCCCCGAGCGCGGCTGAACGACCGCGCGCCCGAACCTCCGCAGGCACCGAAGCTGAACCCGGCTCGGGCACGCCGGGGCCAGTACAGTGCGGTACATGTCCTCGCCTGCTGTCGTCTGGGATGCCGCACTGCTGGGATACGACCTGGGCGGGGAGCATCCGTTCAACCCCGTCCGCCTGGAGCTCACGATCCGGCTGGCCACGGAGCTCGGTGTGCTGAACGACGTCGAGCTGGTGGTGCCCACCGCGGCGGGCGACGAGGAGCTGCTGCGCATCCACGCACCCGAGTACCTCGCGGCCGTGCGGGAGGCGCCGCTCGTCGGGTGGGACGTCGGGCACGGGCTGGGCACGGCGGACAACCCGGTCTTCAGCGGGATGCACGACGCGTCGGCGCTGGTGGTCGGCTCGACGCTGCTCGCGGCGCGCAAGATCGCCGACGGTGAGGTGAAGCGCGCGGTCAACATCGCCGGCGGGCTGCATCACGCGATGCGCGACTACGCGTCGGGCTTCTGCGTCTACAACGACTGCGCCATCGCCATTTCCTGGCTGCTCGACCACGGTTTCGACCGCATCGCCTACCTCGACACCGACGTGCACCACGGCGACGGGGTCCAGACCGCCTTCTACGACGACCCGCGTGTGCTCACCGTTTCGCTGCACCAGCACCCGTTCACGCTCTGGCCCGGCACCGGCTATGCCGCCGAGATCGGCAACGGCAAGGCCGCCGGCACCTCGGTCAACATCCCGCTGCCGCCGCACACCAAGGACCCGGGCTGGCTGCGGGCGTTCAACGCGGTCGTCCCCTCGCTGCTGGCCGAGTTCGAACCGCAGATCCTCGTGACGCAGTGCGGCGTCGACTCGCACGAGGAAGACCCGCTGGCCGACCTTTCGCTGTCGGTCGACGGGCACCGCACCATCTACTCGACGATGCGCGACCTCGCCGAGACCTACAGTGGCGGGCGCTGGCTCGCCGTCGGCGGGGGCGGCTACCAGCTGATCCGCGTGGTCCCGCGCTCGTGGACGCACCTGATCGCCACGGTGCTCGACCGCGACGTCGCCCCCGACACGGCGCTGCCGCCCGGCTGGGTCTCCTCGATCACCAAGGCCGCGCCGACCGCCGAGATCCCGCACGCGATGACCGACGAGAAGGACACGGCGTTCAAGCCGTGGGGCGACGCCGCCGACGACCCGGTCGACCTCGCGATCCGCGACACCCGCCGCGCGGTGTTCCCGCTGCACGGCCTCGACCCGGACGATCCCAGGGACTGACCATGTCCGACCCGGCACCCGGAAACGGCTTGCGCGATCCGTACGACTACCCCCGCGACTGGGAGGCCGACGTCGTCCTGTCCGACGGCGGCACCGTGCACCTGCGGCCCGTGGTGCCCACGGACGCCGACGGCCTCGTCGCTTTCCACAGCAGGCTTTCCGAGCGCACGCGCTACCTGCGCTACTTCGGCGCCTACCCGCGGATCCCTCCGCGCGACCTGAAGCGGTTCTCCACTGTGGACCACCACGACCGGGTCGCGTTCGTGGCGCTGCTCGGCGGCGACATCGTGGCCGTCGGGCGCTACGAACGGCTCGACGGCGGTCCCTCGGCCGAGGTCGCGTTCGTCGTCGACGACAAGCACCAGGGCCGCGGGCTCGGCTCGATCCTGCTGGAGCACCTGGCCGCCGCCGCGTCGGAGAGCGGGCTGCGCCGGTTCGTCGCCGAGGTCCTCGCCGAGAACGCGCCCATGGTTCGCGTGTTCCGCGACGCCGGCTACCAGGTCAGCCGTGCCATCGAGGAAGGCGTGCTGCACCTCGAGTTCAGCATCGACCCGACGGAGGAGTCGCTCGCCGTCGCGCGCTCGCGCGAGCAGGCGGCCGAGGCGCGCAGCGTGCACAACCTGCTGCACCCGCGCTCGGTCGCGGTGATCGGCGCTTCGGCCGACCACACGAAGGTCGGCCACGTCGCCTTCCGCAACCTGCTCGCTGCCGACTTCACGGGCACGGTCTTCCCGGTCAACCCCGAGCACCGCTCGGTGCGCGGCGTGCGCGCGTACGCGTCGGTACTCGACATCCCGGACCCCGTTGACCTCGCACTGGTCGCCGTGCCCGCCGAGCTCGTCGAGTCCGTGCTCGACGCGTGTCTCGCCAAGGGCGTGAAGACGCTGGTGATCGTCTCCGGCGGGTTCGCCGAGTCCGGCCCGCTCGGCCTGCACGCCGAGTTGCGGCTCGTCGGCGAGGCCCGCGCGCACGGCATGCGCGTGGTCGGCCCGAACGCGCTCGGGGTGCTCAACACCGCTTCCGGCGTTCGGCTCAACGCCACCCTCGCACCGCAGCTGCCGCGCCGCGGACACACTGGCTTCTTCTGCCAGTCCGGTGCGCTGGGCACGGCGATCCTGGCCGACGCCGGTTCGCGCGGGCTGGGCCTGTCCACGTTCGTCTCCGCCGGCAACCGCGCCGACGTCTCGGGCAACGATCTGTTGCAGTACTGGGAAACCGACCCCGAGACCGACCTCGTGCTGCTCTACCTCGAGTCCTTCGGCAACCCGCGCAAGTTCGCCCGCCTGGCTCGGCGGCTCGCGCGGAACAAGCCGATCGTCGCGGTGAAGTCGGGCCGCCACGCCGTGCGTCCCCAGCTGGCCGCCACGTCGGCCGAGGTCGACGAGGCGAGCGTGCAGGCGCTGTTCGAACAGGCCGGCGTGGTGCGCGTGGAGTCGCTCGCGCAGCTGTTCGACACCGCGCTCGTGTTCGCCCACCAGCCGTTGCCGGCCGGGCCGCGGATCGCGATCGTCGGCAACTCGAGCGCGATCGGGCTGCTCGCGGCGGACACCGCGCGGGCGCAGGGGCTGCACCTCTCGTTCGACCCCGTGGACATCGGCCCGCAGGCCGGGCCCGACGCGTTCGCCGCCGCCGTGCGCGAAGCCCTCGACTCGCCCGAGACCGACGCGCTCATCGCCGTGTTCGCCCCGCCGATCCTCATTCCCGGCACCGCGTACGCGCGGGCGCTGAAGGAAGCCGTGCTGGAGCACGAGCGCACGAAGCCGGTCGTCTCCACGTTCCTCGCGGTCGAGGGTGTGCCCGACGAATTGGCCGTGCTGAGTGAAGACGGTGTGCCCACGAGGGGTTCGATCCCGTCGTACCCGAGCCCGGAACGCGCGGTGACCGCGTTGTCCCGCGTGGTGCGGTATTCGGCGTGGCGGCAGCGTCCACAGGGGACGCTGGTGCGCCCGGGCGGGCTGCACGTCGAGCAGGCGCAGTCGATCGTGCGCGAGCTGCTCGCCGAAGCCGACGGCCATTCCATGATGCTGTCCGACGACGACGTGGTGCGGCTGCTCGGTTGCTACGGCGTCGACGTGGTTCCGTTCCGCGTGGTGTCCGATGTGGACGCGGCGGTCGCGGCCGCCGCGGAGCTGGGCTACCCGGTCACGCTGAAGGCCGTGGACGAGCGGCTGCGCGGCCGGCCCGACCTCGCGGGCGTGCGGCTGGACCTCACGTCGGAGGACTCCGTGCGCGTGGCCTACCGCGACCTGTGCGAGGTCTCCGGCGACAACGAGCTCTACGTGCAACGCATGGCAGCCAAGGGAATCTCGTGCGTGATCGGGCTGCAGGACGACCCGTCGTTCGGCACGCTCGTGTCGTTCGGGCTCTCGGGCCTGGTCAGCACGCTGCTCGGCGATCGCGCCTACCGCGCGGTGCCGGTCACCGATGTCGACGCCGCCACGCTCATCCGCGAGCCCCGCACGTCGCCCCTGCTCACCGGCTACCGCGGCGACGAACCCGCCGACCTCGCGGCGCTGCAGGACATGGTGCTGCGCGTGGCCGCGCTGGCGGAGGACAACCCGGAAGTCCGGTCCCTGGCTCTCGACCCGATCCTCGCCTCGCCCGACGGCGCCTTCGTGGCCAACGCGCGCATGGTGCTGGGCCCGCCGCCGACCCGGCCGGACACCGGGCCGCGGCGGTTGCGCCACATCACGCCGTCGGACTGACGGCTCACCAGGTCTTGCCGGCCTGCTCCCCGTTGGTCCGGTTGATGCGGTTGAAGAAGTTGGTCAGCGCGATCTCCAGCGTGAGCGCCGACAGCTGCTCCTCGGTGAAGTGGGCGGCCGCGGCGTCCCGGATCTCGGGGGTGACGCCCGCCGCGCCGTCCTGCAGGCGGGTGGCCGCCTCGGTCAGCGCGAGCGCCGCCCGTTCCGCGTCGGTGAAGAAGGGCGTGTCGCGCCAGGCGGCCACGTTGTGCAGCCGCTCGTCGGTCTCCCCGTGCTTCTTCGCCGCCTCGACCCCGGCGTACACGCAGGGGCTGCAGCCGTTGATCTGGCTCGCGCGCAGGTGCACCAGCCCCAGCAGGCGCGGGTCGACGCCGCCGGCGTGGATCGCGCGGGTCAGGTGCTGGATCGCGGTCATCACGTCGGTGCTCGCCGCGCGCTTCGTCGGTGCTGTCATCTCTGGTGCTCCTCCATCGGTTACCTGTGCCCCTTCGGGCTCGTCATCCCCCATGACGGAGCAGCGGCGAGGAAGGTAACGACCATGACGAACCCGATCGCGGAAGCGTTCGAATCCCAGCGCGAACGGCTGCGCGCCGTCGCCTACCGCGTGCTCGGGTCGCACGCCGACGCGGAGGACGTAGTGCAGGACGCGTGGCTGCGTCTGTCCCGCCAGGACCCGGCGGCCATCGACAACCTCGGCGGCTGGCTCACCACGGTCGTCGGCCGCCTCAGCCTCGACGTGCTGCGCGCGCGGCAGACCCGGCCACAGGCACCGGGCGACGACCGGCTGCCCGACGGCGTGGTGCCGCTCGACGGGCCCGAGGACGACGTCGCGCTCGCCGACTCGGTCGGGCTCGCGCTGCTGGTGGTGCTCGACGCGCTCGGTCCCGGCGAGCGGCTGGCGTTCGTGCTGCACGACCTGTTCGCGGTGCCGTTCGAGGAGATCGGCCAGATCCTCGGCAAGTCCACTGCCGCGGCAAAGATGCTCGCCAGCCGCGCCCGCCGGAAGGTGCAGGCGTCCGAGCGGCCCGCCGCCGTCGGCCGCGAACAGCGAGAGGTGGTCCGGGCCTTCCTCGCGGCGGCTCGTGACGGTGACTTCGCGGGGCTGCTGCGGGTGCTCGACCCCGACGTGCGGTTGACGGCCGAGACCCCGGACGGTGTGGTCGTGGTGCTCGGCGCCACCAAGGTCGCGAGCGGCGCGCGGTTGTCCGGTGGCCTGGCCGCCGCGGGCCGGGACGTGCTCGTGGCCGGGCGCCCCGGCGTCGTGTCCCTCGACGAGGACGGCACGGTGGTGGCGCTGCTCGCGTTCACGATCGTCGCGGGGCGGATCACGGAGCTCACCGTCGTCACCGATCCGGCGAAGCTCACCGAGCGAGCAGACCGCCCAGAGTGAGCAGCTGCGCCGTGGCGCCCCCGGCGGTGAACTCGAGGCGTTTGGCCGCCGCGAAGTAGCGGTGCAGGGGGTGCTCGACGTCGATGCCGACGCCGCCGTGCAGGTGCACCGCGGTATGGGCGACGCGGTGGCCGGCTTCGGCGGCCCAGTACTTCGCCGTGGCGATCTCGGCGTCGGCGGGCAGGCCTTCCGACAGGCGCCACGCGGCCTGCCACAGCGTGAGCCGCACGGCTTCGACGTCCAGATAGGCGTCGGCGAGACGCTGGCGCACGGCCTGGAATCCGCCGAGCACGTGGCCGAACTGCTCGCGCTCACGCGTGTGGGCGGCCGTCAGCTCCAGGGCGCGCTCGACGACGCCCAGCTGCTGCGCGCACAACCCCACCGCGCCGCGCTGTCGCAACGCTTGACCGACCTCGCCCAGGGCCGCGCCGGGCGCGTCGACGAGCTGGACCAGGCCCGCGTCGGCGTGGTCGATCGTCCGCTGCGCCGCGATGGAGACGCCGGGGGCATCGCGTTCGACCAGGAAAACCCCGCGCGGGGTTTCGACCAGCAGCGCGTCGGCGAACGCCGCGAACGGCACCGCGGTCTGCGTGCCGGTGAGCCGTCCGCCGACCTCGGTGAAGCCGGACGCGACCGCCAGCACGGCGGAACCGCGCGACACCGGCACCAGCCAGCGTTCCACCAGCTCCGGCCGGCCCAGCTCCGCAAGCACCGAGGCCGCCTGCACCACGGAAGCGAGGTAGGGCAGCGGCGCCACGGCCCGGCCGATCTCGATCAGCACCGAGCACTGCTCCAGCAACCCGAAACCACCGCCGCCGACCGCGGCGGGCAGTGCCGCGTCGAGCACGCCCGACTGCGCGAGCCGCGTCCACAGCGGAGCATCGAAGCCGCCGGAACCATGCGGCCCCAGCGTTTCCGGCGTCACGTGGTCGGCGAGGATGCGGCGAGTCAGTGCGGCGAGGTCCTGCTGCGCCTCGGTGGGGGAGAAGTCCACGGCGATGCTCCTAACGCGTCACGGGCTGGCCGAGCGCGGCCGCGGCGACGATGTCGCGCTGCACCTCGTTCGTGCCGCCGCCGAAGGTGAGGATGAGGGCGGAGCGGTGCAGCCGTTCGATGCGGCCGGCCAGCACCGCGCCCGGTGACCCCTCGCGGACGACAGCCGCCGCGCCGAGCACCTCCATCAGCAGCCGGTAGGCCTCGATCGCGGACTCCGTGCCGAACACCTTCGTCGCCGACGCTTCGGCCGGCCCGAGCTCTCGTTGCGCCGCCGCCCAGGCGATCTGCCAGTTGCGCAGCTTCAGGTACTCCGCGCGGGTGTGCACGCGGGCGAGGTTCAGCCGCACCCACTCGGCGTCGAGCAGCGGCGCGCCCTCGGGGGTGACGGCGGTGCGCGCCCACTCGATCACGTCGTGCAGCGCCGTGCGCATCGGCGCGGCCGAGGTCAGCGCGACGCGCTCGTGGTTGAGCTGGTTGGTGATCAGCGGCCAGCCCGCGTTCTCGTCGGCGATACGCGCGGTCACGGGCACGCGCACGTCGTCGTAGTAGGTGGCGCTGGTGCCAGGACCCGCGACGGTGTGGACCTTCGTCCAGGAGAACCCGGGTGCCGACGTCGGCACGACGAGCATTGACAGGCCCTTGTGCTTCGGCGCGTCCGGGTCGGTGCGCGCGGCGAGCCACACGTAATCGGCGTACTCGATCAGGCTGGTCCACATCTTCTGGCCGCTGATCACGTACTCGTCGCCGTCGCGCACCGCGCGCGTGCGCAGCGAAGCGAGGTCTGTGCCCGCGCCCGGTTCGGAGTAGCCGATGGAGAAGTGCAGCTCGCCGGCGGCGATGCGTGGCAGGTAGAACTCCTTCTGGTCTTCGGTGCCGTAGCGCATGATGGTGGGCCCGATCGTGTTCACCGTCAGGAACGGCACGGGCACGCCCGCGGCCGCCGCCTCGTCGGTGAACACGAGCTGGTCGAGCATCGAGCGCGCCTGCCCGCCGTACTCGCGCGGCCAGCCCAGCGCGAGCCACCCGTCCTTGCCCAGACGGCGCACGATTTCCTTGTACGCCAAGCCATCGCCGTACTCGCCGCCACCCGCGGCGAGGCTCTCCCGGCGGGCCGGCGTCATCAGCTCGGCGAAGTACTCCCGGAGCTCCGCCGCCAGCTCACGCTGGGCGTCCGTGAGGTCGATCCGCACCGTTCACCTCGCCACCAATCCTATAGAACTTGTTCTATTTGTAGCAGTCGGACCAGCAATAAGGAAGGCGTCACGAGCCTTGCCTGAAACGAGAACAGATTCTAGTCTGGGCTCAATCTGGCAGGCTTCGACGAGGAGGCTCGCGGTGAGAGCAGCCGTATTGAACGCGATCGGCGACGACAAGCTGGAGCTGCGGGACGACGTCACCACCGTCGATCCGGGCCCGGACGAGGTCCGGATCCGGGTCCGGGCGTCGGGTATCTGCCACAGCGACCTCTCCGCGATGGACGGCACGCTGCCCGCCCTCGCGCCCGGCGTCGTCGGCCACGAGGGTTCGGGTGAGATTCTCGAAGTCGGCTCCGCGGTCACGCACCTCGTGCCGGGCGACCACGTCACCGTCTCGTTCGTCCCGCCGTGCGGCTCGTGCGCCAACTGCCTGCGGGGGCAGCCGAACCTGTGCGCCGTGCACGCGATCGCCGCGTTCACCACGCCGCGGTTCCGCCTCGGTGACACGCCGCTGTTCGGCTACGCGGGGCTCGGCACGTTCGCCGACGAGGTCGTGGTTCCCTCGTCCGGCGCGATCAAAGTCGACGCCGACGTGCCGTTCGAGACGGCCGCGCTGATCGCGTGCGGTGTGCTCACCGGCGTCGGTTCCGTGCTCAACACCGCGCAGGTGGAGCCGGGCTCCACGGTCGTGGTCTTCGGCTGTGGTGGCGTCGGGATCTCCGTGATCCAGGGCGCGCGCATCGCCGGCGCGGCCACGATCGTCGCCGTGGATCCGGTGGAGGGCAAGCATTCCGTCGCGCAACGCTTCGGGGCCACCCACGCCGTGACGCCGGAGCACCTCGACCAGCTCAAGGGTGAGCTGACCGGTGGCGAGGGCTTCGACTACGCGTTCGACGTGGTCGGTGCGCCCGCCACGATCCGCGCCGGCTGGGACGCCACACGCCGCGGTGGTGCGGTCGTGGTCGTCGGCGCCGGGCGCGGAGACGCGATGGTGTCGTTCAGCGCGCAGGAGCTTTTCCTGCACGACAAGAAGATCCTCGGCTCGTTCTACGGTTCGTCCCACGTCCATCGCGACACCGCGACCATGCTGCGGTTCTGGCGCGCCGGGCTGCTCGACCTCGACGGCATGATCTCGCGCCGCCTCACCTTCGCCGACATCAACGACGGTCTCGGCCTGCTGCGCGAAGGCAGCACCGACGTGATCCGCCAGGTGGTGACGCTGGCGTGAGCCTCGACGGCAAGGTCGCGATCGTCACCGGAGCCGCCGCCGGCCTCGGCCGCGCGGAGGCGCTCGCCCTCGCGCGCGAAGGCGCGGCGGTGGTGGTCAACGACGTCACCAAAGCCGGCGAAGTCGTCGAAGAGATCGAAGCGGGCGGCGGCAAAGCCCTCGCGGTGGCGGGCGACGTCTCCGAAACCGCCACCGCGCAGGAACTGCTCACCGCCGCCGTCGACCACTTCGGCGGTCTCGACATCGTGGTCAACAACGCCGGGGTCCTGCGCGACCGCATGCTGTTCTCGATGACCGACGCCGAGTGGGACCAGGTCATCGCCGTCCACCTGCGCGGCCACTTCCTGCTCTCCCGCGCCGCCGCGCGACACTGGCGCGAACGCTCCAAAGTGGACGGGAAGCCGGTCTACGGACGGCTGGTGAACACCGCGTCCGAAGCCTTCCTCGTCGGCTCACCCGGCCAGCCCAACTACTCCGCCGCCAAGGCCGGCATCGCCGCGCTCACGGTGTCGGCGGCGCGCGGGCTCGCGAAGTACGGCGTGCGCGCCAACACGATCTGCCCCCGCGCCCGCACGGCGATGACGGCGGACGTCTTCGGCGAGGCGCCCGAAAACGGCCTCGATCCGCTGTCGGTCGAGCAAGTCGCCCCGTTCGTGGCCTTCCTCGCCTCGCCCGCGGCCGACCACGTCAACGGCCAGGTTTTCGTCGTCCACGGCGGCATGGTCGCGCTGCTGCGTCCGCCTTCGGTCGAGCAGCGCTTCGACACCGCGCACGGCACGTGGACCCTCACCGAGCTGGCCGAGACGGTCGGCGCCCATTTCGCCGGCCGCGACCCGGAGCGGATGTTCGCCGCCACCGAGCTCCTCACCCTGCCCTGACCTCCCGGGAGACCTCATGACGCTCACCGTGTTACCCCACCGCGACGAAGCCGGGCTCAAGTCCGGGCAGCTGTTCATCGGCGGCGAGTGGACACCCGCGCGTGACGGCGCGACCTGGACCCACCTGCACCCCGCCACCAGCGAGGAGATCGGCGAGTTCGCCGTGGCCGGGCCCGCCGACGTCGACGACGCCGTGGCCGCCGCGCGTGCGGCGTTCGCGACCTGGGGCACCTCGCGGGCGAGCACGCGCATCGCCGTCCTCCTCAAGTACGCCGAGCTGCTGCGGGCCCACGCCGACGAGCTGCGCGCGCTGCAGGCCCTGGACAACAGCGTGCCGCTGTCGTTCGGCGCCATCTACGCGACGTCGGTGGCCGCCGCTGCCGACGTGTTCACCCACCACGCCGGCTGGGTGGACAAGGCGGGCGGACAGACGCTCCCGCCGTACCAAGGCGGCGACCACCTGGCCCTGACCTTCCGCGAGCCGATCGGCGTGGTGGGGGCGATCCTGCCGTGGAACGCGCCGTTTCTGCTCTTCGCGCAGAAGGTGGCCCCGGCGCTCGGCGCGGGCTGCACGGTGGTGCTGAAGGCTTCGGAGTACGCGTCGTTCGCCGTGATCCGTATGGTCGAGCTGCTCGCCGAGGCAGGCCTGCCCGCAGGCGTGCTCAACCTGGTGACCGGCCCCGGCGACCCGACGGGCGAGCGGCTCATCACGCACCCGGACGTGGACAAGGTCAGCTTCACCGGCAGCCGCGCCGTGGGCAAACGCATCGTCGAGGCGTCGGCAGGCACACTCAAGCGCGTGTCGCTGGAGCTCGGCGGCAAGAGCCCCGCCATCGTGTTCCCGGACGCGCCCAACGTCGGCCTTGCGGCGATGACCACGATGGGCGCGGTCACCATGGGCCTGTCGGGCCAGGCGTGCGTGGCCAACACCCGCGCGCTGGTCCACCGCGACGTCTACGACGAGTTCCTCGCCGCCGCGCAGGGCATGGCGGCGGCCGTGACGTACGGCGACCCGTTCGACCCGACGGTGATCTCGTGCCCGCTCGTGAACGGCCGCCAGCTCGAGCGCGTGCTCGGCTACATCGAGAAGGGCAAGGCCGAGGGGCGGCTCGTCACCGGCGGCGAGCGGCTCGACGGCGACTACGCCAACGGGAACTTCGTGGCCCCGACGATCTTCGCCGACGTGGACAACCACGCCACCATCGCGCAGGAAGAGATCTTCGGGCCCGTACTCGCCGTCGTCCCTTTCGGCTCCGAAGAAGAAGCGGTCGCGCTCGCCAACGACACCGAGTACGGCCTCGGCGCCGGTCTCTTCACCGCCGACTCCGCCCGCGCGTTCCGCGTGGCCCGGCGGCTGCGTGCGGGCACGATCGGCGTCAACGGCTTCCAGGTCGAGCCGCACCTGCCCTTCGGCGGGTTCAAGCAGTCGGGCCTCGGCCGCGAGGGCGGGCTGTCGGCGTTCGAGGCCTACACCGAGCTCAAGACGGTGCTCATGCCGCTCGGCGAGGAGCTGATGTAGTGGGCCGGCTCGACGGCCGCGTCGCCCTCGTGACCGGCGCGGCGCGGGGCCAGGGCGCGGCGGCCGCACGCGCATTCGTGGCCGAGGGCGCCCGCGTGGTCATCGCCGACGTGCTCGACGCGGAAGGCAAGCAGCTCGCCGCCGACCTCGGCGACGCGGCCGTGTTCCAGCACCTCGACGTGGGCGACGAGGACGGCTGGACGGCCGTCCTCGAGCGGACCGTCACCGAGTTCGGGCCGCCGACGGTGCTCGTGAACAACGCCGGCGTGCTGCATTTCGCCGAACTGCAGAGCACCACGCTGGCCGACTACGAACGCGTGGTGCGCGTGAACCAGATCGGGGCGTTTCTCGGGATGCGGTCGGTCGTTGAACCGATGACCGGGGCCGGTGGCGGCTCCATCGTCAACGTGTCCTCTGTGGAGGGACTTGCCGGGATGCCGTTCCTCGTCGCCTACACCGCGAGCAAGTTCGCGATCCGCGGGATGACCAAGGTCGCCGCGCTGGAGCTGGGCAAGCGTGGCATCCGGGTGAACTCCGTCCATCCCGGGATGATCGACACACAGATGGTTTCCGAGGCCGCCGGCACCGAGGTCGACGTGTCGTGGGTCGGCAAGAAAGTAGCGCTCGGCCGGGTCGGGCGGGCCGACGAGATCGCGCCGCTGCTGGTGTTCCTGGCGAGCGACGAGAGTTCGTACTGCACCGGGGCGGAGTTCGTAGCGGATGGGGGCGCTACGGCGACTCATGCGTTGAAGCTGTGATCCACGCGACTGAGAGTGAGTAGTGAACACCGCTAACGGAACTCGGGCGGGAGGTATGGACAAGACTCGAGGGTGACTACTGGGAGGTGCGGTGGGCGAGACGGGCTCGATCACCCTCCCGGGCACCGCGGCGCTGACCCAGGTCGGCCGGCTCGCCACGCTGTCCTGGGAGGTGCTGCGGGCGATCTTCCGGCGTCCGTTCCAGTTCCGCGAATGGATCCAGCAGTGCTGGTTCTTCGCGAGTGTCACGATCCTGCCGACGGCATTGGTCGCCATCCCGTTCGGGGCCGTGATCGCGCTCCAGCTGGGATCGCTGACCACGCAGATCGGCGCGCAGTCGTTCACCGGCGCCGCGAGCGCGCTCGCCATCGTGCAGCAGGCCGCCCCGCTGATCACGGCGCTGCTCGTGGCCGGCGCGGGAGGAAGCGCGGTCTGTGCCGATATCGGCGCGCGCAAGATCCGTGAAGAGATCGACGCCATGGAAGTGCTCGGCGTCAACCCGATCCAGCGCATCGTCGTGCCGCGCGTGCTGGCCGCGATCGTGGTGTCGGTGCTGCTCAACGGCCTGGTCAGCGTGGTCGGGGTGCTCGGTGGCTACTTCTTCAACGTCGTGCTCCAGGGCGGCACTCCGGGCGCGTACCTGGCCAGCTTCAACGCGCTGGCCCAGGTACCGGACCTGTGGATCAGCGAGATCAAGGCGTTCCTCTACGGCTTCGTGGCCGGGGTCGTCGCCGCGTTCCGTGGTCTGAACCCCGCGGGCGGGCCGAAGGGCGTGGGCGACGCGGTGAACCAGGCCGTGGTGATCACGTTCCTGTTGCTGTTCCTGATCAACGTCGTGCTCACCGCGATCTACCTCAAGATCGTGCCGCCGAAGGCGCTGTGACGTGACCGCCGAACCGATCGAGGCCCCCGCGCTGTCCGACCGGACGCTCGAGATCATCGCGCGCCCGGGCGCGAGCCTGGAAGGACTCGGGCGCCAGCTGTCGTTCTACGGCCGCGCGCTCGCCTGGTCGCCGCGCACGATCCGCCGCTACGGCCACGAGACCCGGCGGCTGCTCACCGAAGTCTGCTTCGGCACGGGCGGGCTCGCGGTGATCGGCGGCACGCTCGGCGTGATGATCGGCATGACGTTGTTCACCGGGCTCATCGTGGGCCTGCAGGGCTACTCCGCGCTCAACCAGCTCGGCACCGCCGCGCTCACCGGGTTCATCTCCGCGTACTTCAACACCCGCGAAGTCGCGCCGCTGTCGGCCGGGCTCGCGCTGTCGGCGACGGTCGGCTGCGGCTTCACCGCACAGCTGGGCGCGATGCGGATCTCCGAGGAGATCGACGCGCTCGAGGTGATGGCCGTGCCGAGCATGCCCTACCTCGTGACCACGCGCGTGCTCGCCGGGGTGACGGCGGTGATCCCGCTGTACGCGATCGGCCTGCTCTCGTCCTACCTCGCGTCGCGCCAGATCACCATCTGGCTCTACGGCCAGTCGGCCGGCACCTACGACCACTACTTCACGCTGTTCTTGCCCCCTGAAGACGTGTTGTGGTCCTTCGCCAAGGTGATCGTGTTCAGCGTGATCGTGATCCTCTCCCATTGCTATTACGGCTACACGGCCGACGGCGGGCCGGCCGGCGTCGGCGTGGCGGTGGGCCGCGCGGTGCGCACGTCGATCGTGCTGATCTCCGTGCTCGACTTCTTCCTCAGCCTCGCGATCTGGGGCGCCAACACCACCGTGCGGATCTCCGGATGAGCACGCGGCGCGAAACGCTGAAGCGGCTCCGGTACCAGGTGCTGGGGCTGGTCTTCCTCGTCGTCGCGGCGCTGTTCTTCACGACCACGATCGCGATCTACAAGAAGGTCTTCACGCCCGTCACGCTGGTGAAGCTGGAGACCGATCACGTCGGCAGCCAGCTGCGCACGGGCGGCGACGTGAAGGTGCGCGGCCTGCTCGTGGGCGAGATCCGTTCGGTCACTGCGAAAGGCGACCACGCGGAGCTCGAGCTCGCGCTGCAGCCGGACAAGATCGACGAGATCCCGAGCAACGTCTCGGCGCGGCTGCTGCCCAAGACGCTCTTCGGTGAGCGGTACGTCGCCTTGCAACTGCCCGAAAAGCCCGCCGCGCACATCGAAGCCGGCGACGTGATCCCGCAGGACCGCAGCAGCACGGCGATCGAGCTGGAACAGGTGCTCGACGACGTGATGCCGCTGCTGCAGGCCGTGCAGCCGGAGAAGCTCTCGAGCACACTCAGTGCCGTGTCGACCGCGCTCGACGGGCGCGGGAAGCAGCTCGGCCAGACGCTCGTGAACCTCTCGGACTACCTCGGGCAGCTGAACCCGTCGCTGCCCGACCTCAAAGCCGACATCACGGGGCTGGCCGACGTTTCGGCCACCTACGACAAGGCCGCGCCCGATCTGCTCGACGCGCTGGCCGACCTCACCACGACGACTCAGACCATTGTGGAGAAACGCCAGGGACTGTCCGATGTGTACGCCTCGGTCTCGGCGGCTTCGGCCGACCTCACGAGCTTCCTGGACGTCAACAAGGACAACCTGATCCGGCTCACCACGGCCGTGCAGCCGACGCTCGACGTGCTCGCGAAGTACGCGCCCGAGTACCCGTGTCTGCTCAAGCAGCTCGCCGCGTCCGTACCCGAAGCGGAGCTGGCGTTCGGCAAGGGGACGGCCCACCCCGAGGTGAGCCGCGTGACGATCGAGTTCACCGCGAGCCGCGGCAAGTACCTGCCGGGCGTCGACGAGCCCAAGTACGACGACAAGCGCGGCCCCCGCTGTTACCCGCAGGTGCCGAAACCCGGGTACTGGCCGCAGTACCCGCCCGACGGCGCGGTGAAGGACGGCTCCACGAAACCCGCGCCGCCGCACAGCCCGGCCGAGGCGCTGCCGGGCGAGATCACCTCGGGCGCGATCACGTCGAACACCATCGCCGGCCGTGGCCAGTCCGGCGGTGGCGGTGAATCGGGCGGCGCGCCTTCGGTCATCGGCTCGACCGACGAGGAGCAGCTGATCGACCTGCTGGCGTCGTCCGCCATGGGCACCACGCCGGACCAGGTGCCCGGATGGGCCGGCCTGCTCGTCGGGCCCCTCTACCGCGGGACGGAGGTGGAGCTCAAGTGAGGTCTTTCGTTCCCGCACTGGTGAAGATCCTGATCTTCGCCGCCGTCACGGTACTGCTCACCGGCATCCTCGCCGCCACCATCGCGAACACGAACTTCGGCACCACGGCGGGGTTCGCCGCGAAGTTCACCGACGCCTCGGGCCTGCAGCCGGGCGATGACGTCCGCATCTCCGGCGTGAAGGTGGGGCAGGTCGACTCGATCGACGTGCAGCAGGGCGAGCAGAACTTCGCCGACGTGCGGTTCGCCGTCGACGCGCAGTACAAGCTGCCCGCGCTCACGACTGCGACGATCAAGTACCGCAACCTCGTCGGCCAGCGCTACCTCGCGCTCGGCACCGACGTCACGGGCGGCGGCACCCTCGCCGACGGCGCGACGATCCCGCCGGAGCGCACCAAACCCGCGCTGAACCTCACCGTGCTGTTCAACGGGTTCAAGCCGCTGTTCCAAGCCCTGGACCCCAAGGAGGTCAACCAGCTCTCGGCCGAGATCATCCAGGTGTTCCAGGGCGAGGGCGGGACGATCACGAGCCTGCTGGCGCACACCGCGTCGATCACGACGTCGATCGCCGGCAAGGACCAGGTGATCGGGCAGGTCATCGACAACCTCAACCAGGTCCTGACCACCGTGAACTCGCGCGGCCCGCAGCTGGGCGACCTCATCGACCAGACGCAGCGGCTCGTGAGCGGCCTGGCCGAGCAGCGCAAGCCGATCGGCGACGCCGTGGGCGCGCTGGGCGAGCTGACCGAGACCACGTCGGGCCTGCTCGCCGACGCGCGCCCGGCGGTGAAGGACGACGTCAAGCAGCTCGGCACGCTGTCGAACAATCTCGCGGACTCCGACCAGCTGCTCGACCACCTGCTGCAGGTGCTGCCGGGCAACCTGGAGAAGTTCACGCGCACGCTGAGCTACGGCAGCTGGTTCAACTACTACCTCTGCGGGATCGAAGGCACGATCGGGATCTCGTCGCTGGACGTGACGCTGCCGATCGTGCCGCTGCCCGCCACTCAGCGCGCGCCGAGGTGCGGCCCGTGAAGCGGCTCAAGGAGCGCAACCAGGCGGCGGTCGGCGGGGTGACGCTCGTGCTGATCCTGCTCGTGACCGCCGTGGCCTACTTCTCCGACAGCATCCCGATGTTCGGCAACGGCACCACGTACTCCGCCTACTTCGGCGAGGCCGCCGGGCTCGCGCCGGACAACGAGGTGGAGGTCGCCGGCGTGAAGGTGGGCCAGGTGACGTCGGTGGAGCTGGCGCACAAGCAGGTGCTGGTGAAGTTTCGGGTGAAGGGCGTGCGAGTGGGCGACGCGTCCACCGCGTCGATCGAGATCAAGACGCTGCTGGGGGAGAAGTACCTCGCGCTCGACCCGAAGGGTGCCGGCACGCAGGGCCCCGGCGACACGATCCCGCTGCAGCGCACGCGCACGCCGTTCCAGCTGCAGGACGCGTTCGACCAGCTGTCCACGACCGTCGGTGACATCGACACGAAGCAGCTCGCGGACAGCTTCACCGCGTTGTCGGACTCGCTGAAGGACAGCCCGCAGTACCTGAAGGACACGCTCTCGGGCCTGTCCGCGCTGTCGAAAACGGTGTCCTCGCGCGACGACGACCTGCACACGCTGCTGGCCGGCACGAGCACGATCTCCAAGACGCTCTCGGACCGCAACACCCAGCTGCAGCAGGTGATCAGCGACGGCAACCTGCTGCTGACCGAGCTGCAGAACCGCCGCGACCAGATCAGCGCGTTGCTCAAGGGCACGCAGCAGATCTCGCAGCAGCTCTCGGGGCTCGTCGCCGACAACCGGGCGCAGCTGAAGCCGACGCTCGACGCGCTGGGGAAGGTGACCGATGTGCTGCAGCGCAATCAGGGCAACCTCGACCGCGGCCTGGCGCTGATGGCGCCGTTCGCGCGCGTCGGCGCCAACGCGACGGGCAACGGCCGCTGGTTCGAGGGCTACCTGTGCGGGCTGCTGCCGCCGACGATCACCGCGGGCGGACTGTCGATCAACCCCGAGGGCTGCACCCCGCCCATCGCGGCGCCGAATCAGGGGGTGGGCGGACGATGACGATCGCCGACGTGCTTTCTCCCGCGGAGGCGGCATGACTATCGAAACGAAGACGCAGCGCAACTTGGTGACCTGGTTGGGTTTCGCGTGCGTGGCCGCATTGCTGCTCACGGCGGGACTGTGGCTCGTATTTCGCACGAGCAGTGGCACCACCCTCTCCGCGTACTTCGGCAAAACCGTCGGGCTCTACGCGGGCTCTTCCGTCCGAGTGCTCGGTGTGCCCGTCGGCGAGGTCACCGCCGTGACGCCGGACGGGCAGGCCGTGCGCGTGGACATGCGCGTGAACGACGACGTGCCGATCCCCGTGAACGTCGGCGCCGTCGTGGTCGCGCCGAGCCTGGTCAGCGACCGCTACGTGCAGCTGACGCCGGCCTACGACAGCGGCCCGACACTCGCGAGCGGCGCCGTCCTCGCGCGCGACAAGACCGCCACGCCGGTCGAGCTCGACGACCTCTACGCGAGCCTCGACAAACTCTCCACCGCGCTCGGCCCCAACGGCGCCAACAAGAACGGCGCCCTGTCCGACGTCCTCGACACCGCGGCCGCCAACCTCAAGGGCAACGGCTCCGACCTCAACTCCACCGTCGGCCGGCTCGCCGACCTCGCGGGCACGCTCGACGACTCCAAGGACGACCTGTTCGCCACCGTCCAGAACCTGAACTCGTTCACGGATGCCCTCGCCCAAAGCGACGGCCAGCTCAACGAGTTCTACGAACGCGTCGCCGACGTCAGCGGGTTCCTCGCCGACGACTCGGCCGACGTCGGAGCCGCGCTGAGCTCCCTGGCCTCCTCGCTCGGTGACGTGAAACAGTTCGTGGCCGACAACAAGGCCGGCCTGGAGTCCAATGTGGACAAGCTGGCGTCGCTGACGGGTGTGCTCGTGGACCAGCGCGCCGCCCTCGCCGAGGTGCTCGACATCGCGCCCACCGGCGCCACGAACTTCATCAACTCCTACGACGCCGCGTCGGGCACCATCGCCGTGCGTGACAACCTCAACGAGATCACCAACCCGCCGATCCTCACCGTCTGCCGGATCCTCGCCGCGGGCACCCCGAAGGGCGTGCCCGCCACGTTGACCGACATCTGCAAGCAGCTCGCGCCGGTGCTCGACGGCGCGCTCAAGCTGCCGACCGTGCCGCAGGTGCTCAACTCGCTGCAGAACGGCCAGCTGCCCCCGCTGCCGCTCCCGCTCGTCGACGTGATGACGCAGCTTTCCGGCGGTGGCAAGTGAAGCGGCGGCGCCTGGCCGGGGTGCTCGCCGGCGTGCTCGTGCTCGCCGGCTGCAGCGACGGCGGGTTCAACGGCCTGTACTCCACGCCGCTGCCGGGCGGGCCCGATCTCGGCGACCACCCGTACCACGTGACGGCGCTGTTCACCGACGTGCTCGACCTCGTGCCGCAGGCGAGCGTGAAGGTGAACGACGTGGCCGTGGGCCGGGTCGACAAGATCACCCTCACACCCGACACCCGCTCGGCACTGGTTGCCATGACTGTCAACGGCGACGTGCAGCTGCCCGCCAACGCGCGTGGCGAGCTGCGGCAGTCGAGCCTGCTGGGGGAGAAGTTCGTGGAGCTGGGCCAGCCCACCGCGGAAAAACCCGCCGGTCACCTCGCCGACGGCGCGCAGATCCCGCTCGGGCGCACCAACCGCAACCCCGAGGTCGAGGAAGTCCTCGGTGCGCTTTCCCTGCTCCTCAATGGTGGCGGCCTCGGCCAGCTGCAGGACATCAGCCACGAGCTCAACGACGCGTTGTCCGGCAACGAACCCGAGATGCGCGCGCTGCTGTCGCGAGTGGACGATCTCGCGACGCAGCTCGACTCGCACAAGGGCGAGATCCTGCGCGCGATCGACGGGCTGGGCAAGCTCTCGCACACGCTCGCCGGGCAGCAGCAGAACATCAAGACCGCGCTGGACAACCTGGCACCCGGCCTGAAGATCGTGGCCGACCAGCGCGACCAGCTCGTGGGGATGCTCAACGCGCTCAACAAGCTTTCGGGCGTCGCGGTCGACACGGTGAACCGCAGCCGAGACCAGCTCGTCGCGAACCTGAAGGCGCTGCAGCCGACGTTGCAGAAGCTCGGCGAGGCGGGCCAGGACCTGCCCAACGCGTTGCAGATCCTGCTCACCTACCCGTTCCCGGACTACGCGGGCAACACGATCAAGGGCGACTACGCCAACGTCGACGCGACCGTGAACCTCGATCTCGACAAGCTGCTGCAGAACTTCACGAACACCTCGCAGCCGCCGATCCAGATCGCGGGGCTGACCTCGCAGCAGCCAGGATCGACCACTCCGGAGCTGCCGCTGCCGTTGCCGACCACGGCGCCGCCGGCGAAGAACCAGGCCGGGCCCGGCGGGCTGCTCGGCGGTCTCGTGGGCGGCCTGCTCGGGGGAGGTGCCGGATGACCTCGCGCAAGACGCGGATCCAGCTCATCGCGTTCGTGGTGATCGCCGTGGTGTCGGTGGTCTACGCGGGCGGCAAGTACGCGGGCCTCGACCGGCTTTTCGGCTCCCGTGGCTACCAGGTCACCTTGCAGCTGGCCGAGTCCGGCGGCATCTTCGTCAACTCCGAGGTCGCCTACCGCGGCGTGACGGTCGGGCGCGTGTCGGCCATGACGCTCACCGGCCACGGCCTCGACGTGCACCTCGACCTCGATTCCGGTGGCCCGGACATCCCCGACGACCTCCACGCGCAGGTGGCGAACCGCTCGGCGGTGGGGGAGCAGTTCGTGGACCTGCTGCCCGACCGCGAGACGGGTCCGTACCTGCACGACGGCTCGGTGATCACGCAGGACCGCACGTCGCTGCCCGCGTCGCCCGACTCCGTGCTGTCGCATTTGGACGATCTCGTGGCGAGCGTGCACCCGGACTCGCTCAAGACCGTGGTCGACGAGACCTACGACGCCTTCGCCGGCACGGGCCCGCAGCTGCAGAAGCTGTTGGACAGCACGGGTTCGCTCACCGCCAAGGCCGCGCAGTACATTCCGCAGACGCGTGGGCTGCTGGCCAACTCGCGCACGGTGTTCGCCACGCAGGAGCGCCAGGCGCAGAACATCACCGACTTCGCGGGCGGGCTGAAGACGATCGCGGCGCAGCTCAAGTCGTCGGACCCCGACCTGCGCACGGTGATCGACCAGGCGCCGCAGCTGAGCCGCCAGATCAGCGACGTGCTCGCCACCTCGGGCACCGATCTCGGCGTGATCTTCGCGAACTCCCTGACCACCGCCCAGATCACGTCCGCGCGCACCGACGCGATCGAGGAGCTGCTGGTCGCCTACCCGGTGATTTCGGCGTTCTCGCCGTCGACGTCACCGGACGGCACCGGGCACCTGGGCGTGGTGTTCAACTTCTTCGACCCGGCGTCGTGCACCAAGGGCTACGAGGGCACGAAACAGCGCCCGGCCAACGACACCACCGAGGCGCCGGTGAACGTGAACGCCTACTGCGCCGAGCCGCCGGGCAGCCCGGTCGAGGTCCGCGGTGCGCAGAACGCGCCGTACGCCGGGAAGCCGCCCGTGATCCCGGCCGCGCCGAAGGAATCGGCGCCGTCGACCACTCCGGACGCGAACCAGTTGCCGGGTCTGCTCGGCCTGCTCACGCCGCCGGCCGGCGGCCTCGGGGCGCTGCTGGGAGGGTCGTGATGAAGGCGCGGCTGCTCGTAGTCGTGCCCGTACTGGCCGTGCTGGCGGCCGCGTGGTTCGGCTGGTCGTGGTGGCGCGCAGCGCACGACGACGCCTTGGCGCGTGGCCGCGACCGTGACGCCGTGCTCGCCGCGGCGAGCACGGAACTGGTGGCCCTCAACACGATCGATTACCACAACGGCGGCGCTGACGTGGACCGCTGGATCGGCGCCACCACCGGGCAGTACGGGGCGAACCTCGCCGGCGACCGGCAGCTGCAGCTCGACCGCGCGACGAGCACCAAGACCGTCTCCACGGCGTCGCTGCTGCAGGCCGCGGTCACCGACCTCGACCCGGCCGCGGGGACGGCCCGGGTCATCGCCGTGCTCGACGTGCGCGTGAGCACCGGTGGCGGCGCGGCCGTGCCGAAACAGGCGCGGCTGACCGTGGACTTCGCGCGCGACGGCGACGCGTGGAAGGTCGGCGGCGTCCAGGCGGTGGGCTCGTGAAGCGCTGGTCGATCGCCGTGACCGTGGTGGCGCTCGCGTGCGCCGTGTGGTTCGCCGTGCAGGCCTCGGCGCTGCAGCCCCGCGATGACGACGCGTTGGTGGACCAGGCCACCACCACCCAGGTGCGCGACCAGGTGAGTGCCGGCGTGAAGGCGTTGTTCTCCTACGACTACGCCAACCTCGACCGTACCTCGCGGGCCGCCGCCGAACTGCTTACCGGCCCGGCCGTCGGCCAGTACCACGCGCAGTTCGCCACTGCGAGCAAACGCGCGGCCGACGGCAAGCTGATCCGCACCACCACCGTCCGCTCGGCGGGCGTCCGCACCCTCCACGGCGACGACGCGACCCTGCTGCTTTTCCTGGACCAGCAGACGATCCTGCCCGGCGGGGGAGCGCCGCAGTCTTCGGTCGCGCAGCTGGCCGTGACCGCACACCGCGTCGACGGGGCGTGGAAGATCACCGGCCTCGACCCGCTGTAAGCCCCTTCCTCCACGGGCGAATTCGGCGCGTTCGCCGGGAATGTTCCGGATAGCTGACCGTACATCGCACCAGTCACACGAAAGCCGAGTCGTCTTCGTTCACCGCAGTGACCCGATTCACCCCTGGTATGTCCACAGTGGACGAATTGATGTGATGTGTGCCGCTGCAAGGGGTTCTGGTCGAACCCGGAACCAGGTCCCTACGTGGTTCCGGGTGGGGGAGTCGCGAAGGAGAAGGGTGGAAACTGTGAAAAACCTCAGGATTCTGGCGATCGCGGGTACCGCGGCCGCGGCGATGGCCGGATTGGCCGCGTGCGGGAGCGGCAGCATGGCCGCCTCGGCGCCCCCGCCGGCCGGCGCTCAAGCGCCCGCCTCCTCGGCGGCCGCGGCCGCGACCGTGGGCGAGGCGAACACCTCACTCGGGACGGTTCTCACGAACGCCAAGGGGTTCACGCTCTACACGTTCGACGAAGACAAGCCCGGCATGTCCGCGTGCACCGACAGTGGGTGCAAGTCGCTCTGGCCGCCGATCACCGGCCCGGCGCAGCCCGCGAACGGCGTGACCCTGCCCGGGCAGCTCGCCACGTTCACCCGCTCCGACGGTATCCAGCAGGAGACCTTCAACGGGAAGCCCGTCTACACCTACGCCCAGGACAGCGCCCCCGGGCAGACGAAGGGTGACGGCGTGCTGGGCACTTGGCACGCGCTCGTGGTCACCCCGGGCGGGGCCGCGCCGGCGACCACGTCGAACGGCACGGCCGGCGGCGTATCCGGCTACTGATCGCTCATCGGGGACCTGGCTCGGCCCGGCGTGCGTCGTGCCGAGCCAGGCGAGTCCCCGCTCCGGCCCGCTCTAAGCGAACGGGCCGCCTGAGCCGAACACCAGGCGCGCGAAGCGTTCGCCTACGCGCCGGTGGGTCTCGGCGTCCGGGTGCAGGGCGTCGGGCAGGGGCAGCTCCGCGAAGTCCTGCTCGCCGTAGAGGGCCAGGCCGTCGAGCAGGTGCAGGTTCGGGTCGTCGCCGCGCTGCGCGACGACCCGCGCGAGTTCTTCCCGGATGACCTTCAGCGTCAGCTTGCCCGGGCCGGGTTCGCCGGTCGCGCGGAAGCGGACCACACCGTCGGCCTCGAAGACCGGGGCGCCGGGGCCGGGGGTGTCCTCGTGGATCGGGCACAGCAGCGGTGAGACGACCAGCAGCGGTGTGGTGGGGTGGCCGGCGCGGATCGTGTCGAGGAACCCGTGCACGGCGGGGCCGAACGCGCGCAGCCGCATGAGGTCGGCGTTGACGACGTTGATGCCGAGCTTCACGCTCACGACGTCGGCCGGGATGTCGCGCATGACCTGCGCGGTGAACGGATCCAGCAGCGCGCTGCCGCCGAAGCCCAGGTTGGTCAGCTCCACACCCGCGTGCCTCGCGGCCACCGCCGGCCACGTCGTGGTGGGGCTCGCCGCGCCCGACCCCTGGCTGATGGAGCTGCCGTGGTGCAGCCACCGCGGCCGGCCGTCGGGGTTCGCCGCACTGGCCGGCGCGTCGGCTCGCAGCTCGACGAGCGTGGTGAGTTCGTTGTGCGGTAACCAGATCTTGACGTCCTTGGTCCGCGCGGGCAGTCCGGCGAACCGCACCGTGCCCGGCTCGCCGCGCCGCACCTCGGTGCCGCCGGTCGTCATGTCGACGAGGAGCTCGTCCCCGCCGCCCACCGTCCCCGCGCCGGCGGGAGCGCCGTCCACGAACAGCTCGTACACCCCGTCGGGCCGCGCCGCCGCGCCGACGTAGGACACTTTGGTGCGCACCGCGTCCAGCTCCACTACGGTCGCCGCGGTCCGGAACACCAGCCGCACCCCGGAGGGCTGCGCCTCCACCATGGCCAGCTGCGCGTCCCCGCGTGCCCTGGCCCACGCGGGCAACCGGTGCGGCACCAGGCCACGCTCGGTGCGCTCGAGTTCCAGGGCGCC
This sequence comes from Amycolatopsis sp. NPDC005232, assembly GCF_040607795.1. Taxonomy (NCBI): domain Bacteria; kingdom Bacillati; phylum Actinomycetota; class Actinomycetes; order Pseudonocardiales; family Pseudonocardiaceae; genus Amycolatopsis; species Amycolatopsis sp. NPDC005232. The sequence goes on from NZ_JBEXHL010000025.1 coordinate 138,044, forward strand.
GCGGACGGCATCGGGCAAGTCGATCATGTGCACGAGCGCCAGTCTGACCGCCGCGGCCGCGGTGCGCACGGTGTTTTCGAGGGCAGCACAGTCAGTGCTGGATCAGCCCCAGCTCCCCGAACAGCCCCTTCGCCCAGTCCAGCGCCGTCGGCAGGTCGTCCCACTGGCGGTCCTGCTCGGTGAGGTACGGGAACACGTACGGATCCGTCACCTCGGCCGGCAGGTCGTCCGGCCGGCAGTCGCAGGCGATGCCGAAGTTGTGGTCGTTGACGGTCTGCGCGACCGCCGCCGGTTGCGCGTCCCAGACGCCGAGCCAGAGGCGGCGCAGCATCGCGGGGTGGGCGACGCCGAAGATCAGGCGGCCGACGTCGAGAGGTTCTCCGGCCGAGATCACCCGGGCGACCGCGTGCGTGCGCAGCTTCTCGCGGGCAATGGTGAACATTCCGGTGAAACCGGACCAGACCTCGACACTGTGGCCCGCGTCGATGATCGCCGCGCACAGCGTCACGAGCGCCAGGCCGCGGTTGATGATCACGTCGTGGGCGATGCGGTTGGAGTAGGCGGCCGGGATGAGGAAGGTGACGACCTTGCCGCGGCGGGAGATCTGGCGGGGGATGGCGTCGACCATGCACTCGGGCACCCCGGAGAGGTAGGCGCCGATGTCGACCTCGCTGCCGGTGACGTCCCACGACGGTTCCAGCTCGGTCACCTGGTGGCCGAGGCCCGCGCCGGCGCGGAGCTCGTCGACGGTGATGCCGGCTTCCTCCAGCGCGACCGGCCAGCCGTCGACGGCCAGCCGCAGAGCCTCCTCCCACGTCGCGCCCGGCCAGTCGGTGCCGGTCTCCCGGCTGCCCGGCGCGTCGATGGTGGGCGGTGCGGTCGCGCTCTCCACGAACTCGTGCCACGACAGCATCGGGGGCAGGTGGACGGGCAGCACGGCGTCAGTCCAGCCCGAGCGCCGCGCGGTGCGCGTCGGACAGCCCGCGGATCACACGCCACTGCATGACCTGCTCCACGGTCGCGCCGGCTTCCAGCAGCTTCGCGCCGTCGATGCTGGCGCGCGGAGAGAGGATCACCGGGAGCTTCTTGGCCAGCGCGGTCGCGCGCAGCTCGCGGATCGACGCCACCAGGTGCTCCACCTCGTCCGGGTGCGAAGGCGCGTGCCGCAGCGCGACGCGTTCCTCCAGTCCCTCGTCGATGGGCACGTCGAGGACCACGAACCGGTCCAGCGTGGCCGAGTCGAGCGTCTGGCGGCCGACGTACTGGCGGTCGCCGCCGGTGCCGTAGGTGTTGCCGGTGGCCACGAGCCGGAAATCGGCATGCGCGGTGACCATGCGGTCGGCGAAGGCGCACACGCCCAGCGCGAGCGCCTGGTTGAGCTCGGCCAGCAGGCCGGGGTGGCCGTTGTCGAGCTCGTCGAGCAGCATCACGCCGCCGTGCTCGAACGCACGGCGGAACGGCGTGTCGTGGTAGTGGCCGTTGGCGTCGTAGTAGCCGAACACCTTGCTCATCGGGGTGGTCGGGCCCAGCGAAAGCGCCTGGAACTGCAGGCCCAGCGCCTGCGCCGCGTGCTTGGCCAGCATGGACTTGCCGGTGCCCGCAGGACCGACGAGCAGCACGTGGCAGCGCGCGTGCAGCGCGACCAGCACCTCCGGCAGCACGGAGTGGGTGTCCTCGGCCAGCTCGATCGGCTTGCCCTGGGGCAGCACCACCGACACCACGGTCGGCGAATACCGGGCGAGCTCCTTCTCGGCCGCCGCCTGCACGGCCGAGCGGACGCGGGCAAGGGCCACGGCCGACACGCGCTCGACGAGGTCGGGTTTGGCCTGCCGCGCCACCTCGGCCACTGCCTTCTCGATCGTGCCGGACAGCGCGGCCGTCGCTTCGTCCAGCAGGTGCTCGCGGGCCTCGCCGAGATCGGGCGTGGCCTTCGCGATGGCCTCGCGGGCGAGGTCCGGCAGCACCGTGCGCCGGAGCTGGTCGGCGAGTGTGGTCCGCAGCTCGGCGGTGGCGTGTGCCACGGCTTCGCCCACGGTTTGGGCGGTCTGCTCGCGCAGGGCTTCGGCTACCTCCGGTGTGGCTGCGGACACCAGCTTCGCGCGGATGGACTCGACGTCGGGCGTCGCCTCACGCACCGCGCGCTCGGCCAGCTCCGGCAGCAGGCGCGCTGAGGTGGTCTCGACCGTTTCGGCCGCCGACGCGCGCAGCGTGTCCCGCAGCGCGAGCTCCACCGAAGCCTGCGCCTCGGCCAGGTCCGGTGTCGCGTCGGCGACCGCGGCCCGCGCGAGCGGCGGCAGCAGGCCCTCGGCGTGGCGGCGGATCGTCTCGGGCAGGCGCGCGTGCACCTCGCGGTCGATGCCCCAGTACATCGCGGCCTGGGTGAACATCGACCGCGCCACGGCCTCGGAGATCTGGGCGATCTCGGCTTTCTGGCTGTCCCGCACTGCCTCTCCCCGCTTTCCGCGTTGCTCTGCGAAGACGGTAAGAGTCCTGCGGCGGGAGGGGTCCCGGATGGCCGCTTCCGGCCGTTCAGCCGTCCCAGACCGCGGCGCCCTGGCGCACCACGGTGACCGGCGCCGCGGTGTGAGCCGGCCACAGGTCCACGACGTAGCGGAAGTGCTCGCCGTACTCGTGCTCGTTCCACGTCACGGCCGGCGGGCCACTCTCCACATAGGACACTCGCACGCGGTAGCGGCCGGGCGCGAGCTCCAGCACGCGCTCCTGACCCGGGTAGTCGGCCGGACCGGCGAGCGTCACGTTCCCGCCCGCCACGGCGAGGTCGGCCTCGACCACGTGCTCGGCGTCGGCGAGCACAGCCGGCGGGCCGGGGTGCAGCGCGACGTCCACCTCGACCAGGTCGGAGCGAGCGGTGGCGACCGCGAGCGACGACGGCTCCACCGCGATCCGGTGCGAGTTCACCGCCTCGTCGGACCACCCACCGTCGCCGGGGACCCAGGCGGTGTTGTCCCGCAACGAGAACTGACGCTGATCGGCATGGACCACGAGGCGCACGAGACCCCACGGTAGACCCTGGACAGGGGGTCACCCGAAATGGTATCGACGCGCGGTTTAGCGTTGAGCCCATGACCACTGCTCCCGTCGACGTCGACACCGCCCGTCGCGACTACGCGGCGCTCGTCGAGCGCGGCCTCTCCCTGGACATCACCCGCGGCAAGCCGTCCCCCCGGCAGCTCGACCTCTCCGCGGACCTGCTCACGCTGCCCAACGGCGAGTACAAGGCCGAAGACGGCACCGACACGCGCAACTACGGCGGCCTCAAGGGCCTGACCGAGCTGCGCCGGATCTTCGCCGGCGCCCTGCAGGTCCCCGTCGACCAGCTGCTCGCGGCCGGCAACTCGAGCCTCGAGCTCATGCACGACACCGTGGTGCAGGCGCTGCTGAGCACGCTGCCGGGCGGCGAGCGCCGCTGGGCCGACGAGCCGCGTATCGCGATGCTGTGCCCGGTGCCCGGCTACGACCGCCACTTCGCGCTCGCCGAGCGCTTCGGCATCGAGCTGATCCAGGTCCCGATGACCGACGACGGCCCGGACATGGACGTGGTCGAGCGTCTCGTGGCCGAGGACGCCGGCATCAAGGGCATCTGGTGCGTGCCCAAGTACTCGAACCCGACCGGCGTCACCTTCTCCGACGAGGTCGCCCGCCGCCTGGCCGCGATGCCCACGGCCGCGCCGGACTTCCGCATCTTCTGGGACAACGCCTACGCCGTGCACCACCTCACGGACACCGAGGTCGAGGTCGCCGACGTCCTGGCGCTGTGCGCCGAGGCCGGCAACGCCGACCGCGCGTTCGTGTTCGGCTCCACCTCGAAGATCACGCTCGCCGGCGCCGGCGTCGGGTTCTTCGGCTCGTCGCCGGCCAACATCGCGTGGTGGTCGGGTGTGCTCGCCAAGCGCACGATCGGCCCGGACAAGGTCAACCAGCTGCGCCACGCGATGTTCCTCAAGGACGCCGAGGGCGTGCGCGCCCACATGCGCAAGCACGCGGAGATCATCGCGCCGAAGTTCGCGGCCGTCGACCGCATCCTCACCGAGGAGCTCGGCGACTCGGGGTTGGGCACCTGGACCAAGCCGACCGGCGGGTACTTCATCTCGCTGACCGTGCCCGAGGGCACCGCCAAGGAGATCGTGCGCCTGGCCAAGGAGGCCGGCGTCGCGCTGACCCCGGCCGGGGCCACGCACCCGTACGGCGACGACCCGAAGGACGCGACGATCCGCATCGCCCCGACGTTCCCGGTGCTCGAAGAGGTCGAAGAGGCCGTGCGCGCGCTCGTCGTGTGCTTGCGCCTCGCTGTCGCCCAGACCGCCTGAGCCCCCCGTGCCACCGCCGCCCGGTACGGTCGGCGGTGGCACGGACACGGCTCCAGGGGGATCTCGATGCGCGTTCTCATCGCCGGCGGTGGCGTCGCGGGCACGGTCACGGCGATGGCGCTGCAGCGCGCCGGCCACGAGCCCGTGGTCTTCGAGGCTTATCCCTCCGGCGGAGCCGACGCCGGTGCGTTCCTCACGGTGATGCACAACGGCATGGACGCGCTGAAGGCGATCGACGCCGACGGCCCCGTGAACGAAGCGTCGTTCGCCGCGCTCGGCGTGGAGCTGGTCGGGCCGGACGGCAAGACGATGGGCACACGCGAGTTCGATACCGGTGAGCTCGCCGGACCTCGCACGCTCACTCGCGCCGCGTTCTACCACGCGCTGCAGGAGGAAGCCGGCCGCCGCGGGATCACCGTGGAGCACGGCCGCCGCCTCGTCTCAGCTGAACCAGTCTCCGCCGAAACCGGTGCGTCCGGCGTGGTCGCCACCTTCGCCGACGGGTCCACCGCGACCGGCGACGTGCTCGTGGGCGCCGACGGCGTGCGCTCCGAGGTCCGCACCCTCATCGACCCGGACGCCGACCGCCCCCGCTTCACCGGCCTCACCGTGGTCTACGGCTACACCCGCGCCGAGAGCCTGCCTGCCGCGCCCGGCATCTACCGCATGATCCGCGGCAGCCGCGCGGCCTTCGGCTTCACCACCGCGCCCGACGGCGCCACCTTCTGGTTCGCCCGCATCCCCGACACCGAACGCCCGCGCGACGAGATCGCCGCCGTCACGCCGGCCGGCTGGCGCGAGTTCGCCCACGCGGCCTTCGACGGCGACCCGCTGCCGTGCGCCGACATCGTGGCCGCGACCGGCGACGACGTCTTCGGCGGCCACTCCTACGACGTCCCCACCACCCGTGTCTGGTCCACCGGCGCCATGGTGCTCGTCGGCGACGCGGCCCACGCGGCGTCACCGGCCGCCGGACAGGGTGCGTCGATGGCGCTGGAGGACAGCGTGGTGCTCGCGCTGTGCCTGCGCGACCTGCCGGACGCGCCTTCCGCGTTCGCGGCCTACGAGAAGCTGCGGCGCACCCGGGTGGAGAAACTCGTGGCGGCCAGCGCGGGCCAGGACGTCGGCAAGGAACGCGGGTGGCTGTACCACCACCACATCGACTGGAACGAGCGAATCACAGGCTGATTCGCCGGTGGACGGCGCCGCCGATCGCTACGATCCGGCGCATGACCCAACCCGCACCCCCCATGCAGTTCCCGATCATGCTGTCCACGATGAACGATCTGCCCGGTTATCGCGTCGTTCGCGTGTTCGGCGAGGTTTTCGGCCTCACCGTGCGCAGCCGCAACATGTTCTCCAACATCGGTGCCGGCTTCAAGTCCATGGCGGGCGGTGAGCTCAAGGGCCTGTCGAAGCTGCTGTCCGACTCCCGATACGAGGCGCTGGGCCGCCTTTCGCAGGAAGCCATGGCGCACGGGGCCAACGCCGTGCTCGCGCTGCGCTTCGACTGCAACGAGATCGCCCAGACCGCCAGCGAGATCGCCGCCTACGGCACGGCCGTGTACGTGGTGCCCGACGGCGCGCCGCAGCAGCCCGGCCAGCAGCAGGCCCAGCACGCTCCGCAGCAGCCGCAGGGCCAGCCCCAATACCAGCAGCAGCAGCAACAGCAGCCGGGCTTCCCGCAGAACTGACCCGAGCACCCCACTACGGCGTTGGTTGCGGCCAACGCACCACGCCGGTCTCAACTGGCGACCGCTCACCGCAACCACAGCGCGAGATCGCGCCGGCTTCCCGATTGTGCGGTGCGATCGGCCCCCGGCCGATCCGACCGCACAATCGGG
>NZ_JBEXHL010000026.1:0-144086 GCF_040607795.1 Amycolatopsis sp. NPDC005232
CCACTCGCTACGACAAGCTCGCCATCGTTTACCGATCCGCAGTTGTCCTCCATGCCGTGATCACCTGGACCAAGGCATTGTCAGACACGCTCTAGGCCATTCGCTGCTGTGTCGGCAGAAATGCCGGGAGCCCTCCCGCTCGTCGCATGTGAAACTGGTTCATGGACCAGACCACGACGACGCCCATCGAGGAGCGTGAGGACCCGCTCGCGTTCGCGGGGTCCGACAAGCTGGTGAAGCTCGTCGGCGCGCTGTACCAACGGCCGCGGATGGGGGATCTGCCGCGGTCGTTGCACTCGGCGAACGTCGAGTGGGAGCCCGGCTACCAGCAGGAACGCGCGGGCCGCAAGGGTTTGCCGATGGTTTGCCTGGTGGGTCCGGCCGAGGGTGTGCTCGAAGAGTTCAAGCGGCGGTTGAGCACGGCGCGGCCCAGCGGCGGCGTGCGCTACGCGTACCTCCCGCTTGACCAGCGCAAAGACACCGAAGGCCCCGCGACCGCGGCGAGCGTCCACGCGATCCACGACATCCTGTGGGAGGCGCGCACCGAACTGCTGCGCAGCCCGCGTTCGCGGGGTTCCGGCCTCAGGTTCGGGCTGTTCACGCTCGTCGTGCAGCTGATGGCCGAGAAGCTGCCCGCGTCGGATCCGCCGGAGCGGACGTTGCTGCGGAAGCTGCAGGACAACGGCCTGCTGGTGCGGTTCCGCTCGGCGATCGAGAACGTCGGCAAGGAGCTGGTGCCCTCCAACGACGCGTGGAAGTACCCGTTGCTGGTGCTGCGGTTGCTGACGATGGCGACGTTTCGGCTCGCCGTCACGGGCCGCGTGCCGCTGCTTTCCGGGCGGTACCGCTGGTTCCTGCGCCAGCCGCACCTCGCGCCGGAGATGTCGGGCAGCTTCGTGCGCTTCGCGGTGCGCCTCACCGACGGCGAGTGGCAGCAGGAGTCGCCGGAGTTCGTCGCGCGGCTGCTGGTCAACGCGTTCCTCGAAGACCTGCGCCGCGGCTACCGGCTGCAGTTCTTCCGGCGCCGGCGCATGACGTACCCGGTGCTGCTGCTCGACCACGTCACCACCACCAACGGCGGCTACCGGCTGCTGGAGCTCATCAACGACGTGCGCAACCAGACGGGCCTGTTCGACCCGCTGCTGGTGGTCAGCACGAGCGACGCGCCGCCGCCGGAGGACCGGCCGAGCCAGGACCGTCCACGGTGGACCGCGGCGGACGCGGGCGACGCCTACCGCTCGTGGCAGCACGAGCTGCTCCGCGACCGCCGCGCCCGCGACGCCGCCGCGTGGTACCTGCCGATCGGCCTCGACCCCGGCACGCCCGAGCAGCGGAGCAGGGCGCGCAAGCACTTGCAGTCGCTGGGGGACACGTATGTGTTGCGGCGCCGTCAGTCGAGGCCGCCGTGGTGGGGGACGCGGTGGATGCGGCTGGGGGTGCCGCTGGTGATCGTCGCGCTGGTGGCGAGTTTCGTCGGCGTGCGGTACCAGGACTACCGGACCAGCCACTGCGGCACGTCGAGCGAGTGGCTCACGTGGACGGGCACCGAGTGCGTGGGGATCTCCGACGGCTCGTTCTCGGTGTTCCAGCCCGCCGACGACACGATCCGGCAGGTGCTTTCCGTGATCACGGACCAGAACCGGCGCGCGGCCGAGCTGCACGACGCGTATCCGGAACGGCCGTACATCACGCTCGTCGACCTTGAAGCGCTGACGTCGTCCAACGGCACGCCCGAAGGTCTCACGGCGGAACGCGAATCGCTGGAAGGCGTCGCGGTCGCGCAGCTTCGGCAGCTCACCGCGACGGCGACGGCCGAGCCGATCGTGCGCGTGCTCGCGGCCAACGGCGGGCTCGGGATGCGGCAGGGCGTGGCCGTCGCGCGGCAGCTGAGCCGGATGGCCGAGCAGGACCGCAGCATCGTCGGCGTGGTGGGGCTGGACATGAGCAGCCTGCCGACGCAGCAGACCATCCGCGCACTCGGCGACGCGGGGCTGCCGGTGGTGGCCTCGACGCTGTCGGCCGACGGGCTCGCCGACCAGAACCCGGTGTACTTCCAGGTGGCGCCGCAGAACCGTCGCGAGGCGGCGGTGGCCGCTGCTTTCGCTGCCACCCGTCCAGGCCCGCGAGTGGTGCGCGTGTACTACTCGGACGACGATTCCGACACCTACAGCACCAACCTGCGCGACGACGTCATGAAGTCCTTCGCGGACAAGGGATTTTCGGTCGAGGCCCGGGCGTTCTCCCCGGACGGCGGGCAGCAGGCGCCTTCTTCGCATGATCGCTACGGTGAACGCCTCGTCGGCAACGCCGCCGCGGCCGGCCGGGACACGTGCTCCTACAACGGCTTCGTCCTCTTCGCCGGCCGCGGCGTCCCGGACTTCGGCGACTTCGCCACCGGCGCAGCCCAATGCGGCAGCACCGCCACGATCCTCGGCGACGACGACGTGTCCCGGTACGTCGCCGACCAGGTGGCGCGCGAGCAGAACCGCGCGCTGCCGTACTACTACCTGTCCTTCGCCAGCGAACCGGCAACCGACCCGCAAGGCCTGGCGCGCGACTTCTACACCACGCTGGACCGCACGCTGTTCCCGTTCGAGCAAACAGAACGCGGCCGCTCCTTCGACGGCCACGCCGCCCTGTCCTACGACGCCGCGCTGGTGATGATCACGGCGACGGCGTATTTGCGCGAGACGTCCGCCGACATCCCCGTGACGCCGGGCGCGGTGTGGCGCGAGATCACCGCCATCCACACCTCCCGCCCCGACGACCGCCAGACCAACAAGTACATCGAAGGCGTCACCGGCACCATCGACTACGGCGGCGACATCGGCCGCCACGTCCCGGAAGCCAAGCCCGTCTCGGTCCTGCGCGTCGAGGGCGGCGAGGTGGTTCGGGGGTTGCAGGGCTTCTGCGGGATGGCGGCGGGGCGGACGTCGGACGGGTGGTGTCCGGGGGATTCGTGAGCGTTACGCGGAAGGCCAGTGACGAACGTAGGCTTCGGGCAACGTGGTGCCGCCTCGGAGCTCGACGTTGTGGACGTTCAGGCGGGGCCGGGAGAGACCATGGTCATCGATCGCGAGGTCGACCGTGTCGAGCACGCAGTCGATCAGCCAGATCATCCGCTCGTGGGCCTTGTACGGAGTGATGGCCCAGCGGCACCGCGTGAACCGCACGTCTTCGAAGACGAGCCGCGGCCTGCGTTCCTTTTCGGACCACGGATCCTCGATCGAGTCGAAGTCGAGGCGGGCGTCGGTGAACTCGGTCTTCTCGAACCGGACATCGCCTGGCAGGAGAAACATCCCGGAGAAGTCCACCAGTTCACCCAGGAACCGGCAGCGGTAGAAGTCGATGGGGCGGCGGCCGACGCGCCAGCCGGAACAGTCCAGCTCCCGGCCCGTGAACTCGGCGCCGACGAACTCGGCACCTTCGTGGAACTGCGCGAACTCGAACGTCGATCGGTCCGATTTGAACAAGGTGCCGTGGCAGCTGAGCTTGCCGGCGAAGCCGGTTCGCTTGAACGTGGTGAGCTCGCCGCGGAACTCCGCCCGGTCGAACACCGCCGAGCCGGCGAACTCCAGGTCCGAGAAGTCGGCGTTGTGGAACCTGACCTCGGTGAAGTCGAAGGTGAGTTCGTGCTGTCGCCACACGCCGCGGGGACTGAGTCGCTCGCGGAACACCCGCAGGATTGCTTGCCGTACCTCGGTTTCGCCGGGTGAGACCTCCTCCGGTTCAAGACGCAGATACCCGCACAGGACGTCCACGCACACCTGGCGTTTGTCGATCCAGTCGTCGGCCAGGCCGGCGAGGGAGTAGACGGCGGTCAAGCGTACGGCTGGGCTCTCGTGCGCCAGCTGCTCGGCCGCTTTGCCGAGGCGTTCGTTGAACCGCTGGACCGTCTCCCGTTCGTCCTTCTCGACGGCGAGTTGGTGCTCGTCCTCGGTCACCCGCTGCTTGCGGTAATTGACCGCGAGCAGCACCACGCCGCCGAATCCCGCGACCACGGACAGGGCGATCTTCGTGAGGTCGAGGAACTGGTCGACGCCGAACGCGGACGTGCCCGGCAACCGCGGCCAGCCGAGAAACCAGAGAAGACCGCCGAAAGTCACCGCGGCGACCGCGAGCCCGATGATCAACCACGCGACCACCGACAGTGCGATCCGGCCACGTCGTCGGCTGAGGGACGGGACGAGGAACTCGGCGAAATCCACCAGCGCGGTCCGTACTGAACGTCGGCGCGCGAGAACCGCCACACCCGCGAGAACAAGAACGGCGATGAGGGTGTAGCGAAGCCAATCGGACACGATGGACGAGATTAGCCGTTATCGAACAGGCGGATGCGCGGGCTCACCTCACCGGGCGGTACCGAAGATCCACCGCCAGCGCCGGATCACCGTCGTGGATGCGGGCCCAGCGGACGGGCGCCGTGCCCGGGCTGTCGAACAGGCGCACGCCCGAGCCGAGCATCACGGGGGCCAGGTGGACGCGGAACTCGTCGATCAGGCCGAGTTCCAGGCATTGGCGGGCGATGTCCTGGCTGTGGATCTCCAGGTCTTTGCCCTTCGCGGCGGCCAGCCCGATCTCGACGGCCTCGGCCAGGTCGCAGTCGAGGAAGGTGATGCCGGCGTCCGGGATCGCGTCGTCGGGGTGGTGGGTCAGCACGAACACCGGGCCGGTCCACTCGCCGCCGTACGGCTGCCGGCCGGCCTGGCTGGGGAAGCGTTGCGCGAGGGCGTCGTAGCCGCGGCGGCCGCCCAGGACGGCGCCGAGGGTGGCGATGGCGTCGTGGTGGGTGCCGGGGCTGACTTTGGTGCCGGACATCCAGTCCATCGAGTGGCCGGGGCCGGCGGCGAAGCCGTCGAGCGACATCATGAGGTGCCAGCGCACGGGGGTCTCCGTTCGTTTTCGGTGTGCCCGTACTGACCGGCGGGCGCCCGAAAACTCATCGGCCGAGCATCCACCTCACGAAGTCGAAGAACTCCTTGGTGTAGAGGTGCGGTTCGTCGGCCGCCGCTGCGACTGCGTCGACCCAGCGGTACACCTCGGCGTAGCGCGGGAGCCGGTCGGCTTCGTACGCCTGCAACGCCGCCGGCACGTCCGCGTCCGTCAGGTGATCTGCGAGAACCAGCGCGTCCTCGATGCCCAGAGATGCGCCGGAAGTGATGTGCGGGGAGACGGCGTGCGCGGAGTCGCCGGCGAGGGCGACGTGGGCGGAGACCCAGCGGGACTGCAGGGGCAGCGCCATCACGCGGTTGCTGACCACGCGGTCCTCCGGCGTCGCCTCGATGGCTTCACGCAGGGGGAACGGCCAGCCACCGTCGTAGAGGTGGTCGACGCGGGCGAGGGCTTCCTCCTTCGCGGAACGCGTGGTGGGCGGCGCGCCCAGCTGCGCGAGGACCCAGAACGCCGTGCCGCCGCCGCTGCGGACCACGCCGCCGCGGGTGCGTTCGCGGCCGACGACAAAGCGTTCCACGGTGATTTCGGGGATCGCGCTCTCGGCGACGATCCCGCGCCACGCCAGGTGGCCCGGGTACTCCTGCGCGGCCGAACCGGGGGAGAGCTGCTCGCGGACGCGCGAGTACACGCCGTCGGCGCCGACGAGGAGGTCGGCTTCCTCGGTGGAACCGTCGGCGAACTCCACGGTCACGCCGCCGTCGTGGTCCCGGTAGCCGGTGACGCGGGCGCCGGTGCGCAGCTCGGCAGTGGTCAGGTCGTCTGTGGTCAGCGCGGCGGCGAGCAGCTCGTTGAGGCGCTGGCGCGTGACCATGAGGTAGTCGACGTCGGCGAGGTCGCCGTAGTACTCGTCCATGACCTGCCCGGCCGGGTCCTGGTAGCGGATCGCGCTCGGCACGCCGGCCGCGCGGATGTCACCACCCACACCCAGCCGGTCGAACACCGCGAGCGCGTTGGCCCACAGCCCCAGCGCGGCGCCGACGCCGCGGATCTCGGATTCCTGTTCGCACACCAGGGTTTCGAACCCCGCCCGCCGGAGCGCGAGCCCCGTCGTCAGCCCGACAACGCCGCCCCCGGCCACCACCGCTCGTTTTCGCACGCGCACATCTTCCTCGCGGAAACGGTGGCGTGACAAGCCGGAAAAGGCGCCGGCCGAACTTCGTTGCCCGGCAACGGATTTCGCACCCTTCTACGTATTTGTTCACGAATGTAACGCGGTGCGGCTATTCCTCGACAAGGCGGCGCACAGTCTTTTTTCCGAGGAGGCACAGGGTGTTGCGAAAACTGGGAATGGTGCTGGCCGCCGGACTGCTGGTCGCGGGCTGCGGGGCGACGCCGGCGCCGACCGGAAGCGGTGGTGTCGTGCCGCCGGTCACCACGGCTTTGCTGCCGAGCACTTCCTCTTCGCCGGCAACGACTTCCGCAACGCCGACGACCGAATCGCCCGTTTCGACCACTTCGGTGCCGGCTTACGTCGCGCCGGAAACCACTGCCTCAAAGGCGGCGACTCCGAAAACCACGGCGAAAGCCAAAACCACTCCGAAAACCACCGCCGCACCGCCGAAAACCAACTCGGCCGCCTGCAGTGCCGACTACTACCGCAACTCCTCCGGCGTCTGCGTACACCGCCCGTCCTCCAACCCCGCAGGTGCAACGGCCATCTGCAACGACGGCCAGTACAGCTACAGCAAGCACCGCTCTGGCACTTGCTCCGGCCACCGTGGTGTTCGCACCTGGATCAACCGCCCCGCGAGCTGAGTTCACGGCGCGACCGCGTCAATGGTGGTGCGTGACCGTGGTGTGGTGGCTGGTCGAGTTGGTGGTCGACGAATGCGTTGATCCGGTGCTGTGGCCGCGGATCGCGACGAAGTAGACGATCGCGGCGATGACGATCAGCGCGATGAGGGCCGCGATGGCGATCTTCGCCTTACTGTAGGGCCGTTCGCCCTGGACTTCGCCGGTGCGGCCGTTGACGAGGATCCGCCAGTTCTTGCCGGCGTAGACGTAGGTGGCGACCCAGACCGGGAGCAGCATCAGTTTGAAGGTGACGTCGCGGTGCTGCGTGTTCATCGACTGCACGCGCTGCTCGTCGCCGCCGATGTCGTGGCGGCAGTCGTCCTCGATGACCGGCGTCATGCGGCGTTTGGCTTCCTCGAAGCCGGATTCGGCCTCGATGTCGTAGCGCAGCGCGAAATGCCCGGCGAGGAACTGCGGCTGGTACGGCTCGGCCTGCTCCAGCGGCCACGGCGCGAGCTTGTCGAGTTCCTTCGACGGCAGCTGGGTGCTGCCCGGCACCAGCACGTCGTCGAAGAACCGGCCCACCCGGCCGCCCGCCGGATACCAGCGCGTGTGCCGTACCCGCCGGGTCTTCTGCTGCCCGTTGTCGTAGTAGGTCTCGGTGACCCAGTAGTGCTCGCCGCGCTGTCCGGAGTAGACGGTGTCCGTCTGCGAATCGTAGGTCCAGTGCGGGATGTAGGTGCTCTTGGTGGACTCGGCGGTGCCGATCTTCTTCAGCGCGTTGGGCGCGAACCAGCGCGAATTCGTCCACTTCTTCAGGTGCGTGCTCACCGCGCCCTTGTCGAACTGGAACGGCAGCACGCCTTCGGGCACGAGCTGCCCGGACGCGTGCGCGTCGATCACCAAGGGGGCACCGCAGAACTGGCACAGACTGGCTGTTTCGTTCGTCTCGGTGGTGGCGCCGCAGCGCTGGCACTTGAAGACGTACTGGCCGATCGTGGCAACCGGTTTGCGGGCCAGGTCGGTCAGGTCGGCGAACGCGATCTCGCGGATCTGCCGGTCGCCGGCCGTGATCTCCTGGCGGTACCCGCAATACGGGCACTGCATCGAGGTCGACCCCGGCGCGAACTCCAAGCGGGCACCGCAGCCGCCGCACGGGTAGGTGGTCGCGGCCGTGTTCGCCGGCGCGAACGCGGGTGGCGGACCGGACTGCAGGGGACCGCCGGGCATGGGTGCGCCCGGCATCGGGCCACCAGGCATGGGTCCGCCGGGCATGGCACCGCCCGGCATCGGGCCGCTGGGCATCGGGCTTCCGGGCATGGGTGCCCCCGGCATCGGTCCGCTCGGCATCGGGCCACCAGACGTGGGTCCGCCGGGCATGGCACCGCCCGGCGTTGGGCTTCCGGGCATGGGTCCGCTCGGCATCGGGCCGTGGTGCGGGTAGTTCGGGTTGGTCATGGCGGCCCCTCCGCGGGACGAGTCGGGACGGCTCAGGACTGCGGCGGCAGCGGCGGTGGGGTCGCGCCGAACAGCGGCGAGACCTCCGGCACCTGTGCGGCCGGTGTCCATTGCGGCATCCCGGACTTCCACACGAGGGTCTCCCGGGTCAGCGTGCCTGACGAGATCTGGTGCCCGAGCTGGCTCCGGTCGAACGGGCCGAGCTGCTGACCGTTCGCCCCGAGGAACCACTGCTCGGACTGCGGCAGCGGCGGCGGCATCTGCGGCGTCGGCGCGGACGGCGGCTGCTGCTGATACTGCTGCGGCTGCTGCTGGTACTGGGGCTGTTGGTACTGCTGCGGCGCGCCCTGCGGCCCCGCGGCCCGCTGGCCGAGCGCCATGCCGAGGCCGATGCCCAGGCCTTCACCCGCGCCGCCCTGGTTGTTCGCGGCCGCTTCGATCGCGTTGGCGGACTGGAACTTCGTGTACTGGTCGAGATCACCGACCACGCCCATCTGGGTCCGCTTGTCCATCGCGGCCTCGACCTCGGGCGGGACCGAGATGTTCTCGATGATGAACTTCGAGATCTCGATGCCGTTGGCGTGCAGTTCGAGGTTGAGCGCGTTGGCGATCGCGCCGCCGATCCGGTCCTGCTGGGTGACCAGGTCGAGCATCGGCACCTTGGCCGCGGCGATGGCGGGGCCGAGCTTGCCGATGATCATCTGCCGGAGGTACTCGGAGACCTCCTCGGTGCGGAACTGCGGGTCGGTGCCCGCGAGCTCCCTGAGCAGCGCGACCGGCTCGATCACGCGCACGGCGTACCCGCCGAACGCACGGAGCCGGACCATGCCGAACTCCGGGTCGCGCAGGATGATCGGGTTCTGCGTGCCCCACTTGAGGTCGGTGAACTGCCGGGTGTTGACGAAGTAGACCTCGGCCTTGAACGGCGAGTTGAACCCGTACTTCCAGCCCTTGAGAGTCGACATGATCGGCATGTTCTGCGTCTGCAGCGTGTGCATGCCCGGCGCGTAGGCGTCGGCGACCTGGCCCTCGTTGATGAAGACCGCGGCCTGCGATTCACGGACGGTGAGCTTGGCGCCCATCTTGATCTCGTTCTCGTAGCGCGGGAAGCGCCACACGATCGTGTCACGACTGTCGTCGGTCCACTCGATGATGTCGATGAACTCGCCGCGGATCTTGTCGAAAATCCCCACCTACTGGCCCCCGTCGCCTCGGTCGTTCCGGGCGCTCCCCCGGCCCGTCGACACAGTACCGCGCGCTCCCGCCCGAAATCGGACGGGCGCCGTCGAGCTCGCGCCCGATTTGACTGCTCCATTCAGCCCAGTCCGCTAAGTCGGATCAATCACGTACCTCCCGGCAAGGCCGGTCTAAGCGGTAGCGTCCCTTCCGGTACCGCGTACGACTAAACCGGGGGCGCAACGTGGCTCAGACAAGCGGACGAGCGATCGTCCCGGTGCTCGCTTCGTGCGGCCTCGTCGCTTCTTTCATGCAGACATTGGTGGTGCCGCTGATCCCGGCGTTTCCGAAGCTGCTCAACGCATCCCCGACCGACGCGGCGTGGGTGGTCACGGTGACGTTGCTGGCGGGCGCGATCATCACGCCCGTCGCGGGGCGGCTCGGTGACCTCTACGGCAAGCGGCGCGTGCTGCTCGCGAGCCTGGCCGTGCTGGTCGTCGGCTCGGTCGTTTCGGCACTCACCAGCGAGCTCGCGCTGATGGTCGTCGGCCGGGGATTGCAGGGGTGCGCGATGGGCGTGATCCCATTGGGGATCAGCATCATGCGTGACGAGCTGGCGCCGGAGAAGGTGAGCGGGGCAATCGCATTGATGAGCGCGACGCTCGGCGTCGGCGGTGCGATCGGGCTGCCGCTGGCGGCCGTCGTGGCGCAGAACGCCGACTGGCACGTGCTTTTCTGGAGTTCCGCGGGCCTCGGCGTGATCTGCGCGGCCCTGATCCTGCGCTACGTCGGCGAATCGCCTGTGCGCACGCCCGCGCCGTTCGACTACGTGGGCGCGCTGGGCCTGGTCGTGGGCCTCACGTGCTTGCTGCTGCCGATCGTCAAGGGCGCCGAATGGGGCTGGGGCAGCGCGGGCACGCTGGCCACCGCCGCGGCGGCGATCGTCGTGCTGCTGGCGTGGGGCTGGTACCAGCTGCGCCGCCGTGACCCGCTCGTCGACCTGCGCGTGTCGGCGCGGCGGCCGGTGCTGTTCACGAACCTGGCGTCGATCCTCGTCGGGTTTTCCATGTATGCCATGGCTTTGTCGTTCCCGCAGCTGCTGCAGGCACCGTCGGCCACCGGCTACGGGCTCGGCCAGACGATGGTCCAGGCCGGCCTCTGCCTCGCGCCCAACGGCCTGGTCATGATGGCGCTCTCACCCGTCTCCGCGCGCCTGACCAACCGCCACGGCGCGCGCGTCACCCTCATGACCGGATCCGTCGTGATCGCCCTCGGTTACGTCTTCGCGATCCTGCTGATGGACAACATCATCGAGCTCATCACCGCGTCCGTGATCATCGGCGCAGGCGTCGGCATCGCGTACGCCGCCATGCCCGCGCTCATCATGGGTTCGGTGCCGGTGACGGAAACGGCTTCCGCCAACGGCCTCAACGCCCTCATGCGTTCCGTCGGCACTTCGACGTCGAGCGCCGTGATGGCCACGCTGCTCGCCAACCTGACCATCACCGTCGGCGCGCTGACGGTCCCTTCGCTCACGGGCTTCCGCACGACGTTCGCCGTGGCGGCCCTCGCCGCGGTGATCGGGCTGGGCCTCACGGCCCTCGTGCCCCGGGTGCGCGCGAAGACGGCCGCACGGGAACCCGCCGCGGTCTAGCGAAACTAGAGCAGCGGCGCCACCGCGGCATCGATCAGGTGCGGCCCCGGCTCCGCCAGCGCCCGGCTGAACTGCTCGGCCAGTTCCTCCGCCGTGGTCGCGCGCGTGGCGGGCACGCCCATGCCCTCGGCCATCTTCGCGAAGTCCATGTCGGGCCGGCTGAGGTCGAGCAGTTCCTTGGCCTTCGGGCCGTCCGACGCCGCGCCCACGCGCTGCAGCTCCATGCGCAGGATCGCGTAGGCGTGGTTGTTGAGGATGACCGTGGTGACGTCGAGGTTTTCGCGCGCCTGCGTCCACAGCGCGGAGATCGTGTACATCGCGCTGCCGTCGGACTGGAGATTGATCACCGGACGCGACGGCGCGGCGATCGCGGCGCCCGTGGCCACCGGCATGCCGTAGCCGATCGCGCCGCCGGTCAGCGTCAGCACGTCGTGGCGCGGGGCGCCCGCCGTGGCCCCGGGCAGCAGCAGGCCGGACGTGTTGGCCTCGTCGGCGATGATCGCCTGCTCAGGCAGCAGCGCGCCGATCACCTCGACCCAGTTCTGCGCCGTCAGCGGACCGCTCGGCAACTTCGGACGCGAAGCCTCCTGCAGCACCGGCTCGACCTCGGCGGCGACGATCGCGGCGACGTCGCTCAGCGCGGCGGCCACGTCCTGCCCGACCTCCGCCAGCACGTGGACCTTCGCGCCCTCGGGCACGAGCACGCTCGGCTTGCCGGGGTAGGCGAAGAACGACACCGGCGCCCGCGTGCCGGCCACGATCAGGTGCTTCACGCCGTCGAGCTGGTACATCGCCTGCTCGGACAGGTACCCGAGGCGCTCGATGTTCGGCAGGCCCGCGCCGCGTTCGAGGCGCGCCGGGAAGGTTTCGATCAGCGCCTTCGCGCCCGTCGCGGCGGCGATGCGGCTGGTGGCCAGCAGCCCGGCCTCGCGGCAGGCGGGACCGCCGATGAGCAGCGCCACCGATTCACCGCTGCGCAGCACCTCGGCGATGTTCTTCACCGTGGTCGCGTCCACGGACTGCGGCGCGCGGGGCGGGATCGGCGCGCACGTCTCGCCGCCTTCGCCCCACGACGAATCGGCGGGCAGGATCAGCGTGGCCACCCGGCCCGGAGCGTCCTGCGAAGCCGCGACGGCCGCCGCTGCGTCGGCACCGACGTCCTTCGTGTGCGAAGAGCGGCGTACCCAGCCTTCGAGCGAACCCGCTAGCGCGTCGATGTCCGACTCGAGCGGCGCGTCGTACTGCTTGTGGTAGGTCGCGTGGTCGCCGACGACGTTGACCACCGGCGTGTGCGCGCGGCGCGCGTTGTGCAGGTTCGCGAGCCCGTTGCCGAGGCCCGGGCCGAGGTGCAGCAGGGTCGCGGCGGGCTTCTCGGCAATGCGCGCGTAGCCGTCGGCCGCGCCGGTCACCACGCCCTCGAACAGCCCGAGCACCCCGCGCATCTCCGGCACGGAGTCGAGCGCGGCGACGAAGTGCATCTCCGACGTGCCGGGGTTCGAGAAGCAGACCTCCACCCCGGCGTCGACGAGGGTGCGGATCAGGGATTGGGCGCCGTTCATGCTGCTCACTTTCTGGGTCACTCAGGGCTCAGGAGAAGAGGACACCGGGATTGAGGATGCCGGCGGGGTCGAACCCCTGCTTGATCCGCCGCAGCAGCTCGAGCTTCGCCGGGTCTTCGAGTTCCTTGTGGTACTTGGTTTTCGTGCGGCCGAGGCCGTGCTCGCCGGAGATCGCGCCGCCGAGGTCCATGGCGCAGGTGAAGATGTCGGTGAGGAGCTTCGAGCGCACCTCGGGGTCCTTGCAGAAGATCGCGAGGTGGACGTTGCCGTCGCCGGCGTGCCCGCAGCCGATCGCGCCGGCGCCCGCGGCCAGCGCCAGCTCGCGTGCCTTGGTGAGGAATGGCGACATCGACGAGCGCGGCACGACCACGTCGATCACGTCGTCGGCGCCCGCGGATTTGGCCGACCAGAACGCCTTTTCCCGCGCTTCGATGAGCTTGCGCGCGGAGCCGCCTTCGAGTACGTACACGTCGATCGCGCCGAGTTCGCCCAGAAGTTCGCCGAGCGTCTCGACGTCCTCGCCCAGCCGGCCGGTGTCGCGGTTTTCCAGCGCCACCACCAGGTACGCCTGCACCTTGTCGCGGATCGCGTCGGGGACGCCGAGCTCCAGCTTCTCGTTGTAGACGATCGCGGCCATCGTGAGGTTGTCGATGTACTCGAGGATGTGCGGTGCGAGCCCGCTCGTCACGATCTTCGGCACCGCGGCCATCACCTGGTCGAAGTCGTCGAACGGCGCGAGCACGGTGGCGCCGTGGGGCAGCCGCGGGTGCAGCTTCACGGTGACCTCGGTGGCGAGCGCGAGCGTGCCCTCCGAGCCGACGATCAGCTGCGTGAGGTCGTAGCCCGTGGAGATCTTCGACGTGCGCCCGCCCGTGCGGATGATCTCGCCGGTGGGCAGCACGGCCTGCAGGCCCAGGACGTTGCTGCGGGTCACGCCGTACTTGATCGCGCGCATGCCGCCCGCGTTGGTGCCGACGTTGCCGCCGATGCTCGCGCTGAGCTCCCCGGGGTACACGGGGTAGGTCAGGTTCGCCTCGGCCGTGCGCTGGTCCAGCTCCGCCAGCGTGACGCCCGGCTGCACCACGGCGACGTGGTTCACGGTGTCGATTTCGAGGACGGCGTTCATCCGCTCGAACGACACGAGCAGGCCGCCTTCGACGGGTCGCGCGGCTGCGGAGAGCCCGGTGCCGGAGCCCCGCGCGGTCACGGGCAGCCCGGCTTCAGTCGCGGCCTTCAGCAGCTCCGCGACTTCCTCGGCGCTGTGCGGCTTCGCGACGTACGCGGGCTTCTGCTGCTGCACGCTCAGCGCTTCGTCGTGGGCGTAGTCGTCGGAGATCGCGTCGCCGACCAGCAGGTTCTCCGCCCCGACGATGTCCGCCAGCCGTGCCGCGACGGTACCCATCAGCTGCCACTCCCTCACGCGCCGGTGCCTGGTTACCGAAGCGTAGTACGTCGCGTGGAGGGCTCGCTATGAAACTTCTTCACGTTGGCGGGAGGGGTGCCGCGAAGGGACCGTTCGCGCCCCTGCGGCGACCGGTGGCCCCGGTGCCCCGTCCCGTTCACCTGGAAATGAAAAAACGACCCATTTCGGCGACGCCCCGCGAGCCGCCGAAAAATGGCCGGAAAGAACACTGTGCCACGCCGTTGCGCACGGCGTGGCGGGTGATTCGGAACTGGTGTTTCGGAGAAGGGGTGACCGAGGGGACCGGCCCGCGCCAACAGGCCGGCCCCCGGTGAAACCTTGCTGCCAGATCAGACAAGCCAGCCGAGCACGTGCGCCAGGTGGGCGAGCAGACCCGTGATCAGGTCGTGGCCGTGGTGCGCGTGCTGGATGAACGTGTGCATTGAGGGGCTCCTTGTTCTGATTTGTGTTCAGTTGTGCTCTCGCGAGGAGCGAACGAAGATTTTCACCGCCCTGGCGTGGTGTCAAAAAGCCATTCGCCGACTGGGGTGGGCGTCACGAATCTTCCCACCGTAAACGCGTAAGGCTTTCGTGTTCTTCGGCGGGGTGCCATTGTGGACGGACGGCCACCGTAGGTAGCCGCGAGCTCAGTTGATCACTCTGGGTAGCAGACTGCCGTTGCGGCAACCGGGCGTCGTCGTTACCCGAACCGGTGATGGGGCTGCCACGAATGGTGAGTCTCGGAGGTTCACACGCCCGGGTGACGGAGGCGTGGTGTCAACGCCCGCGGCGGCCGCGTCAAAGCTTCGTCAACGGCCCGAGTTCCTT
Organism: Amycolatopsis sp. NPDC005232; assembly: GCF_040607795.1. Taxonomy (NCBI): domain Bacteria; kingdom Bacillati; phylum Actinomycetota; class Actinomycetes; order Pseudonocardiales; family Pseudonocardiaceae; genus Amycolatopsis; species Amycolatopsis sp. NPDC005232. The sequence goes on from NZ_JBEXHL010000026.1 coordinate 14,765, forward strand.
GTGCCCGACCGCTTTAGCGTCGCGGGCGAAGGAGGTGTGCCGTGCCCGGACCGCTGCACGTGACCGGCTACCGCAAGGCGGTCGAGGTGATCGACGTGCTCACCGAGGGTGAGACGGGCTTCACCGAACTGCGCAGGCGCACCCGACTGTCGCGTCACTGGCTCGCCCGGGTGCTGCGGGTGCTCGCCGCGGAAGGGCTCGTCCGGGGGACCGGTTCGTGGGATGAGCGCCCGGCGCCGGACACGCGGTTCGCGCTCACCGAAGAAGGCCGGTGCCTGGCCGACGAGCTCGCCGACCTCGACGTGTGGACGGCGCTGTACGAGAACTACGTCAACGGCCCCGGCTGAGCCGGGGGTGCTGGGGGACGACGAAGGCCTCCGCGCCCGTCCGGACACCGGACGCGGAGGCCTTCGCTGGGGGTCCTACTCCGAGCGTGCGTACGTGAGCGTCTCGCCTTCGACGCCGCGCAGCCACAGGTCCTGCGCGGCCGCCGCCATGTCGGCCAGGCCCTCTTCGATCGTGGCGAACACGTTGCCCGGCACCCAGCCGGCGTCGCCGTTGATCAGGAGGTTGTTGCGCCCGTAGAAGATCGCGAGGTCCGTGGCGCCCTGGTCGCCGTGGGCCTCGCTGCCGTCGTCGTAGCCGTACGCGGGGTTGCCGATCTCCCACGCCTCGAACCCGAAGTACACGACGTCGCCCGGGATCGGCGTGATCGTCGGGTTTTCGCGGCCCGGCTTGGGGTTCGCGAAGGGCGGCACGAGCGTGTAGACCTCGTTGCGCGCGTACTTCGCGTGGTAGGCCGAACCGCTCTGCGGCAGCGCGTCCCACACGGCCTGGCAGGTGCGCGGCGCCTCGGCGTCGAGCAGCCGCGCGCGGCAGGAGACGCCGCGCTTGTCGAGCTTGATCGTGATGTAGCGCGCCATTCCTCAGCTCCCCGCGGTGACGGAGGCGACCACGTCGCCCCAGATCTTCAGTGCGTCGTCGACCTGCTCGGCGTTCACGACGAGCGGCGGGACCATGCGGACCACGTTCGAGTAGGCGCCGCAGGTGAGCAGCAGCAGGCCGCTCTTCGACGCCAGCTGCTGGGCCGCCGCGGCCGTCGCGCCGTCCGGCTCGCCGCCGGCGGTCGTGAACTCGGTGCCCACGAGCAAGCCGAGGCCGCGGACGTCGCCGATCGCCGGCGTCTTGTCCGCGATCAGCCGCGCGCCTTCGAGCAGCTGACGGCCGCGCTCGGCGGCGTTCTCCACCAGCTTCTCGTCGCGGATCACGTCGAGCGTCGCGATCGCCGCGGCGCACGAAACCGCGTTGCCGCCGTACGTGCCGCCCTGCGAACCCGGGTACGCCTTCGTCATCAGCTCGTGCGAAGCGGCGATGCCCGAGAGCGGGAAGCCGCTCGCGAGGCCCTTCGCGATGAGCACGACGTCGGGTGTGATGCCGAAGTGGTCGTGGCCCCAGAACTTGCCGGTGCGGCCGAACCCGGCCTGCACCTCGTCGACCACGAGCACGATGCCGTGGCGGTCGGCGCGCTCGCGCAGACCGGCCATGAACTCGCTGTTGGCCGGCACGTAGCCGCCCTCGCCGAGCACGGGCTCGACGAAGAACGCGGCCGTCTCGCTCGGCGCGGAAACGGTCTGGAACAGGTAGTCGAGCTCGCGCAGCGCGAACTTCGTGGCGGTCTGCTCGTCCCAGCCGTAGTGGAAGGCGTAGGGGAACGGGGCCACGTGCACGCCGCCCATCAGCGGGCCGATGCCGGTGCTGAACCGGGTGCCGGACGTGGTCATGGTGGCCGCCGCGACCGTGCGGCCGTGGAAGCCGCCCTGGAAGACGATCACGTTGGGGCGCTTGGTCGCCTGGCGCGCGAGGCGCAGCCCGGCTTCGACGGCTTCACTGCCGGAGTTGGCGTAGAAGAGCGAGTCGAGACCCGTCGGCAGCACCTCGCCGAGGCGGCGGGTGAGCTCCAGCAACGGCTTGTGCATCACGGTCGTGTACTGGCCGTGGATGAGCTTGCCGATCTGGTCGCGCGCGGCCTCGACGACGCGTGGGTGGCAGTGGCCGGTACTGGTCACGCCGATCCCCGCAGTGAAGTCGAGGTGACGTTTCCCGTCGACGTCGTAGAGGTACACCCCTTCACCGTGGTCGACCACGACGGGAGTTGCCTGCTTGAGCAGCGGGGAAAGCTCGGCCATGCGGCGCTCCTGGTTCTTGGTGTGAGGTTGCGGGGAAAGCCCTGTAGCTGTTGTCGATTGTTGACAATATCCATAGCATGGCCTCGGGACAACACGGAGGAGCAAGCTGGATGAGCGCGATCACTGAAGCCGGCGTCGTCGGCGCGGTCGACAAGGAACTCTTCGTCGGCGGCAAGTGGGTGCCTGCGAAGAGCGGGAAGACCTTCGAGGTGCAGGACCCGTCCACCGGCACCGCCCTGTGCGAGGTGGCCGACGCCGGCGCCGAGGACGGCATGGCGGCCCTCGACGCGGCCGTCGCGGCGCAGGCCGGCTGGGCCGCCGTCGCACCCCGTGAACGAGGCGAGATCCTTCGCCGGGCCTACGACAAGCTGATCGAGCGCCGCGACGAGCTGGCGCTGCTGATGACCCTCGAGATGGGCAAGCCGCTGGCCGAGGCTGCCGGCGAGATCACCTACGCCGCCGAGTTCTTCCGCTGGTTCGCCGAGGAGGCCGTGCGCATCGACGGCGGGTACGCGACGGCGCCCAACGGCGTCGGCCGCTTCCTCATCACCAAGCAGCCCGTGGGCCCGACGTTGCTGATCACGCCGTGGAACTTCCCGATGGCGATGGGCACGCGCAAGATCGGCCCGGCCGTGGCCGCCGGCTGCACGATGGTGATCAAGCCGGCCGCGCAGACGCCGTTGTCGATGCTCGCGCTGGCGTCGATCCTGGCCGAGGCGGGGCTGCCCGAGGGTGTGCTGAACGTCGTCACGACCACCGACGCGGGTGGCGTGATGGAGCCGCTGATCCGCGACGGACGTGCGCGCAAGCTGTCGTTCACGGGGTCGACCGCGGTGGGGCGCAAGCTGCTGGAGCAGTGCGCGGAGAAGGTGCTGCGCACGTCGATGGAGCTGGGTGGCAACGCGCCGTTCCTGGTCTTCGACGACGCGGACCTCGACGCCGCCGTCGAAGGCGCGATGCAGGCGAAGATGCGCAACATCGGCGAGGCGTGCACCGCGGCGAACCGCTTCTACGTGCAGCGCGGCGTGGCCGACGAGTTTTCGCGACGGCTGACCGAGCGCATGCAGGCGCTGGCGATGGGCCGCGGCACCGAAGAAGGCGTGGTGGTCGGGCCGCTGATCGACGAGGCCGCCGTGCGGAAAGTGACCGAACTGGTCAAGGATGCCACCGACCGCGGCGCGCGGGTGCTCACCGGCGGCGCGACCGTGGACGGGCCCGGCCACTTCTACCAGGCCACGGTGCTCACGGACGTGCCGGTCGACGCGCGGATGGCGTCGGAGGAGATCTTCGGGCCGGTCGCGCCGATCACCCAGTTCGACACCGAGGACGAGGCGATCGCGAAGGCCAACGACACGGAGTACGGCCTGGTGTCGTACCTGTTCACCAGCGACGTGAAGCGGGCGCTGCGCGTGTCGGAGCGGCTCGAGGCCGGGATGATCGGGCTGAACCAGGGCATCGTGTCGAACCCGGCGGCGCCGTTCGGCGGCATCAAGCAGTCGGGGCTCGGGCGTGAGGGTGGCACGGTCGGCATCGAGGAGTTCCTCGAGACCAAGTACATCGCGGTGAGCCTGTGAGCGAGTACCGCATCGCGAGCATCCCGGGCGACGGGATCGGCGTCGACGTCACGGTCGAGGCGCGCAAGGTCCTGGACGCCGCCGCTGCTCGGCATGGCTTTTCCTTGTTGTGGACCGAGTTCGACTGGAGCTGCGAGCGCTACACCCAGACCGGCTCGATGATGCCGGACGACGGCGTGGCGCAGCTGGCGGCGTTCGACGGCATCCTGCTGGGTGCCGTCGGGTTCCCCGGCGTACCGGACCACATTTCGTTGTGGGGCTTGCTGATCCCGCTGCGGCGCGCGTTCCAGCAGTACGTGAACCTGCGGCCGGTGCGGCTGCTGCCGGGCACCACGTCGGTGCTTTCGGGGCGGACGGCCGACGAGCTGGAGATGGTGATCGTCCGCGAGAACTCCGAGGGGGAGTACTCGGCGATCGGCGGACGGCACAACTCCGGGCGGCCGGACGAGTTCGTGCTGCAGGAATCCGTGTTCACACGGGTCGGGGTGGAACGGATCATCCGGTATGCGTTCGAGCTGGCGCGTACGCGTTCTTCTCGCGTGACGTCGGCGACGAAGTCCAACGGGCTGATCCACTCGATGCCGTTCTGGGACGAGATCTTCGCCGAGGTCGCGGCGAAGTACCCGGACGTCGAAAGTGGACAGATGCACGTGGATGCGTTGGCAGCGCGCATGGTTCAGGCGCCGGACCGGCTCGACGTGGTCGTCGGGTCGAACCTCTTCGGCGACATCCTGAGCGACCTGGCGGCCGCCGTCACGGGCGGACTGGGCATGGCGCCGTCCGGAAACATCAACCCATCGGGTGAGTTTCCGTCGATGTTCGAAGCGGTCCACGGGAGCGCTCCGGACATCGCCGGCCAGGGCATCGCCAACCCGGTGGCCCAGATCCTGGCGGGCGCGATGCTGCTCGAACACCTGGGCGAAACCGTTGCCGCGCAAGCGATCCGCACGTCCGTCGACGAGGTGCTCACGGCCGGCGCCGAGCTCACCCCCGACCTCGGCGGCACCGCTACCACAACTCGCCTCGGCACGGCGGTGGCCGAAGCGCTCCGCTGATTTTTCGTCGGTGCTCCCCGCTTCACTTTTCCTCGACCGACCGGCTCCCGCCGGACCGGTTTCGTCGAACGAGGGGGAGCACCGATGTGCGAGCAGTGTGAGGACCGCGAAAACACGGCCAGACCCGGGGAGCGTTACCTGGCGGAGGTCCTCGAGCGGATCCAGGAGTACGGCTGGTGCGTCCAGGGCGTGCTGGGCACGGGTCCCCGGCCGCCCTGGGCCTACACCGTCGGCCTGACGGCCCACGGCCTGCCGGAGCTCGTGGTCACCGGCCTGCCGCCGCACCCGTCCATCCTGCTGCTGGGGGCCGCCGCCGAACGCTCCTTCGACTCCGGCCCACCGCAGCCCGGCGAGATCTTTTCCTTGCGGGGCTTGCCTTCCGTCGAGGTCGTCGCCCTCACGTCACCGTCGGCGCACCTGTCGGTCGCGGTTTCCCTGTACGGCCACGACATCCAAGCCCTGCAACTCGTCCACGCCGACGAAGCCGGCCGCTTCCCGTGGTCCCCGTCCTACCGCGACGGCCTCGGCGGCCAGCCGGTGCTGGGGACGCGGTCCGATGACTGAACGGGTGTGGCGCGGTCTTCGGCCGGCGTTGCCGCGCCTGCGCGGTCGCGGTCGCGGCTCGTGGTCACGGTCACACGGGAGCCGGCGCTTCGCCTTCCTTCAGGCTCGTCCCCGGCACCAGCCGGCCGATCGCGTCCTCCATGTGCGCGTCCAGCAGGTGCAGGGCCGCGTCCGCGTCGCCGGTGCGCAGGGCGTCGATGATGCGCGTGTGTTCGTCCACGCGGTCTTCCACGCCCTGCTCGGTGCTCTGCAGCAGCGTCAGGCACATGCGCGTCTCGATGAGGAGGGTGCGGGCCATGCGCACGAGGCGTTTGCTGCCGGAGGCGTTGATGAGGGCCTCGTGGAAGGCGAGGTCGGCGGCGGAGAGCGCGGTGGGGTCGTCGTCGTTCGCGGCGGCGGCCATGTCGGCCACGGACTGCTCCAGCGAGGCCGCGATGAGCTCGCGGTCGCCGCGCAGGGCGCACAGCAGGGCGGCGCGCTCGACGGCCGAGCGGGCGAGGTAGATGTCGAACACGTCGCTCGGCTCGAGGTCGATCACGAACAGGCCGCGGTGGCGCTCGCTGCGGAGCAGTCCTTCGGAGACGAGATGCTGCATCGCCTCGCGCAGCGGGCCGCGCGAGACCTGGAACCGGGACGCGAGGTCGGTCTCGCCGAGCTGGGTGCCGGGAGGCAGCGCGCCGGTCATGATCGCGTCGCGCAGCTGGCGCGCGATCACGGCGGCGGTCGACTCCCGGCTGACCGGTTCGATGTCGGGCAGGACGACCACGGTTCAGCTCCTCACCCGGAACAACGCGCCCAGCGAACGCACCAGGCGCGTGGTGCCGGTGAGCCGCAGGCCTTCCCAGATCGTCACCTGGTTCGCCGTGAGCACGGGCTTGCCCAGCGCGATCTCGATGGTGTTGATCTCGCCGAGTGTGCGCATCGCGGTGTCCGGCACGAGCACGGCGTCGGCCTCGGGGTGGTTGTTCGCCACGGCCAGGCGCACCACGGCCTCGGGCTCGAGCCGGCCGACCTCGGCGGCGGTGTCGATGCCCGCGCTCGCCATCGTGAGTACCTCGACGCCGCCGGCGGCGAGGAAGTCCACGAACAGGCGCGCCACGTCGTCGGGATAGCTCGCGGCCACCGCGACGCGCTTCACGCCGAGGGCCTGCGCCGCGTGCACGAAGGCGAACGACGTGCTCGATGCCGGGACCCCTGCCACCGCGGAGAGGCGGTCGGCCTGGTCGCGCGCCCCGTCCCAGCCATACACGAAGCTGCCGGAGGTGCAGGCCCAGATCACGGCGTCGGGCTCGTGCTTGGCGAGCTGGGCGGCGCCGTCGGAGAGGCGAGCCTCGCTGCCGAGGTCGAGCAGCTCCGGCACGGCGTGCAGGTCGGTGCCGTAGATGTGCTCAACCGGCAGCCGGATGTCGCCTTCGTCGGCGTCCGACCCGCCGAGCAGCTGCTCGGCGAGCGGGTAGTCGTCCTCGGCCGCGTGGTCGGGGTAGATGAAGCCGATCGTGGTCACAAAACCTCCGGGATACGCAGATTGTCGACAATCTTAGACAGGTGGGTCAAGAGACCTCCCGCAGCCACTGGCCGGGGCCGACGATCGGCAGGTACATGCGGCGCAGGCAGGCCCACATGGTCAGCTGGTTGGCCGTCAGCACGGGCTTGCCCAGCGCTTTCTCGAGGGGCTCGATCAAGTCGAACGTGGGGAGGTTGGTGCAGCTGACGAAGATCGCTTCGGCGTCGCTGTGGTCGGCGGCGAGGATGCGCTCGGCGATGGTGCGGTAGCTCACCTTCCAGATGCCGCCGCCCAGACCGAGGTGGTCGCTGGACACCGTGGTCACGCCGAGCTCGGCGAGGAAGTCGTGGAGCTTGCCGGTGAGGTCGGCGTCGTAGGGGGTGAGCACCGAGATCCGGTGCAGGTCGAGCTGCTGCAGCACCTCGGCCAGCGCCCCCGAGGTCGTCACGGCGTCGGGTGCGCCCGCGTCGCAGATCGCCTTGGTGAGGGAGCGTTCGTAGTCGATGCCGTTCACGAAACTGCCCGACGTGCAGAGATAGGCGACGACCTCGGGCTCGACGTGCAGCACGTCGCGGGTCGCGGCCGCGAGGTGCCGGCTGTCGCTCACGAGCTGCGCCATCTCCATGCTCACGGGCACGGGCTCGTACGGCGTGCGGGCGAGGTGGAGGGAGACCTCCATCGGTACCCACCGCCAGAGTTCGCGTTCGAGGGCGAGGTCGAACGGTGCGATCACGCCGATGCCGCGCTGGGCTAGCGGGCCCTCGAACGCGAGGATGTCCAGATCCAAGGCTCAGCCTCCGGAATACGCCTGTGCAGATGACACGTCCGGTGCTCCGGGGGTCGTCCTCGGATTGTTGACAATCATACGAGCCACTTTTACGGTGTCAATGTGATCGCCTCGGAATTTCCCGTGCTGGCGGTGCTGTGCGGGTCGGCTCCACCACCGGACATGGCCGCTATCGAAAAGGTGGCGGTGGTTCGTTACACCGACGCGGGAGGACTGACCGAAGCGCTTACCGGAGCACAGGGGCTGTTCGTCTACGATTTCCTCTCCACGGCCGTGCCCGGAGCGTGGCACGCGGCCGGCGACCTGCGCTGGCTGCACATCGCGAGCGCGGGCGTCGACCCGGTGCTGTTCCCCGGCCTGGTCGAGAGCGACGTCGTGCTCACGAACTCGCGGGGCGTCTTCGACGACGCCATCGCCGAGTACGTGCTGGGCGTGGTTCTGGCCTTCGCCAAGGACTTCGCGCGTTCGCTCGACCTGCAGCGTGCCGGCACGTGGCAGCACCGCGAGACCGAACGCGTCGCCGGGCGCGAGGTGCTCGTGGTCGGCACCGGGCCCATCGGCCGCTCGATCGCGAGGCTGCTGCGCGCGGCCGGCCTGCGCGTGTCCGGGGCCGGGCGGCGCCCGCGCACGGGCGACCCCGACTTCGGCACGGTGCACGACTCCGCGCAGCTCACGGAACACTTGCCCGCCTTCGACTACGTCGTGGCCGTCGCGCCGCTGACCGAGCAGACGAAGGGCATGTTCGACGCGGCGGCGTTCGCGGCGATGAAGCCGTCGGCGCGGTTCGTGAACGTCGGGCGCGGCGAGCTGGTGGTCACGTCCGACCTGGTGGCGGCGTTGCGCGGCGGGCAGATCGCGGGCGCGGCCCTCGACGTGTTCGACACCGAGCCGCTGCCGGGTGACAGTCCACTCTGGACCATGCCGGACGTGCTGCTGTCGCCGCACATGTCGGGGGACTTCCGCGGCTGGCGAACCACCCTGGTAGAGGTGTTCGCGGCGAACTTCCGCCGCTGGGTGGCCGGGGAGCCGTTGCACAACGTCGTGGACAAACGGCTCGGATACGTGCCGTCGGAATCTCAGGGAGCAGCCGGATGAGCCACCGGGAACTGACCGCCAGCGAACTGGTCGCCGCCTACGCCACCGGGGAGCTCTCGCCGGTGGAAGCGACCGCGGACGCGCTGCAGGCCATCGAGGAACGCGACGGCGACCTCAACGCGTTCTGCCTCGTCGACGCCGACCGCGCGCTGGAACAGGCGAAGGCGGCCGAGATCCGCTGGCGCGACGGCAACCCGATCGGCTGGCTCGACGGCGTGCCCTCGTCGATCAAGGACATGTTCCTCACCGCCGGCTGGCCCACGCGGCGCGGCTCCACGAGCATCCCGGCCGAGGGGCCGTGGGACGTCGACAGCCCCGTGATGGCGCGGATGCGCGAGGCCGGCCTGGTGGTGCTGGGCAAGACGACCACGCCCGAGATCGCGTGGAAGGGCGTGACCGACAGCGCACTCGCCGGCATCACCCGCAACCCGGTGAACCCGGCGATGACCGCGGGCGGGTCGAGCGGCGGCAGCGCGGCAGCCGTCGCGGCGGACATGGGCGCGATCTCCGTGGGCACCGACGGCGGTGGTTCGGTGCGGATCCCGGCGTCGTTCTGCGGGATCGTCGGGATGAAGCCGACCCACGGCCGGATCCCGCTGTTCCCGGCGAGCCCGTTCGGCCCGCTTTCGCACGCCGGCCCGATGGCGCGCAGCGTCGACGACACGGCGCTGCTGCTCGACGTGATCGCCACCCCCGACCCGCGTGACCCGGCCGCGCTGGCGCCGCCCGTTTCCACTTTCCGCGAGGCCGTGCGGCGCGATGTGCGCGGGCTGATCGCGGCGTTCTCGCCGACGCTCGGCTACGTGGACGTCGACCCGGAGGTGGCGGCGATCGTCGCGGCGGCCGTGAAGGCGCTCGACGACGCGGGGCTGCAGATCGAGGAGGCGGACCCGGGGTTCGAGGACCCGAAGCCGTCGTTCGACATTCTGTGGTCCACCGGCGCGGCGAAGCTGCTGGACTCGTTCCCGCCGGGCAGCGAGGACCGCGTCGACCCGGGCCTGCGCCGTGTGTGGGAGCAGGGCAAGACCTACAGCGCGAGCGACTACCTCGACGCCACTGCGGCGCGCGCGGCGCTCGGCATCCTGATGGGCGAGTTCCACACGCGCTACGACGTGTTGATCACCCCGACCATCCCGATCCCGCCGTTCGAGGCCGGCCACGACGTGCCGCCGGGCAGCGGGCTGAGCGAGTGGCCGGAGTGGACACCGTTCACCTACCCGTTCAACATGACGCAGCAGCCGGCGATCAGCGTCCCGGCCGGGCGGACGTCGGCCGGATTGCCGGTGGGGCTGCAGATCGTGGGCCCGCGGCACTCCGACGACCTCGTGCTGGCCGTCGCGAAGCTGCTCGAAGAGGTGCGGCCCTGGGTTGTGCGCTGACCCGACGCACGTTGGGGTGAAAACCGGCCGCGAGCGCCGGAAACTGTGTCAGGGTCTGGCGCGTGCATTCCACGGGCTGGCGGTACGAGCAGGCGATCCCCACTGTCGACATGACCGGTCAACCCACCCGCGTGATCGTGGGCCTCATCGAGCACGACGACCGTCTCTCGGCCGCCCTCCGCATCGAAGACGGCCCGACGGCGCTGGTTCCGCTCGAAACGGGCGGCGAGCTGCTCAAGGCGCTGCGCCAGACCCTCGAGAGCTGGTGGAAGCTCGACGGGCACCGCGACGTCGCGCCGGAGCCGCGTTCTCCCGGGCGCTGACTACCGGAGACCCTGACTACCGGAAGCACTCGCTACCGGGAACCCCGTCTACCGGAAAGCGAGCCGCGCCAAGTGGTCCCGGCCGATCGGCGTGATCCGCAGGGCTCGCCCGGCCGGGCGGCGGCGCACCCAGCCCGCGTCGAGGAAGCCGTTGAGCAGCGCGGCACCGAGCGCGCCGGCGAGATGGACCCTGCCCTGCGACCAGTCGAGGCAGGCGCGGACGGGTGGAGCCGCGGTGACTCCGGTGATCCCGAGTGCGGTGAGCAACGGGTGGTCGAAGGTGCGTACGGCGTCGGTGTCGCCGGGGCGGAGCGCGCCGACGACACCGTCTTCCTGAAGCCGTGCCGCGATCGTGACGCCGAGCCGGCCACCGAGATGGCCGTAACAAGCGCGGGCCTCGATCAGTTCGTCCGTCGGCGGGTCCGGCTGCAGGTTCGCGGGCAGCCGCGGAGGCGCGAGCGCGGCGAGGGCCTCCACGAGCTGGGCGACCTCCGGCCCGGCGAGCCGGTGCAGCCGCCGCCGGCCGGACTCCGTCACTCGCACCAGGCCCGCGTCACACAGCCTGCGCAAGTGCGCGCTCGCCGTGGACGGGGCGATACCGGCGACCGTCGCGAGGACGCGCGCGGTGTGGGCGTCACCATCCATGAGCTGCAGCAGCATCGCCGCGCGCGCCGGTTCGCCGATCGCCTGCGCGACGGTCGCGATGTCCGGTCCGGCCGTCATCGGCCGAGACTAGCTCGCTGACAGTTCGTCTCGGAGCGAATTGTTGTTGTGGTTAGCTGCGAGCCATGACCGAGTTCACGACGCCGATCGACGACCGCTGGTTCGAGGACTACCCGCAAGGCGCGGTGTACGAGTTCGGCGAAGCCGTGGTGACCGCGGAAGAGATCGTCGAGTACGCGCGGCGCTTCGACCCGCAGAGCTTCCACACCGACCCGGCGGCAGCCGAGCACGGCCCCTTCGGCGGCCTCGTCGCCAGCGGCTGGCACACGGCCGGCGTGATGATGCGGATGTTCGTGGACCACTTCCTGTCCTCGGTGTCCAGCCTCGGCAGCCCCGGCATGGACGACCTGCGCTGGCCCCGCCCCGTCCGCCCCGGGGACAAGCTCCACGTGCGCGCCACCATCGAGGAGGCGCGCCTCTCGAAGTCCAAGCCGGACCGCGGCCTGCTCCGCACGCACATCGAGCTCTTCAACGCCGACGACGAGGTCGTGATGACCGCCCACGCCATCAACTTCATGGCGGTACGCCCGAAATAGCCGTTTCGCGGCGGCCTCAGGTGGCCGGCGCCGTGTCCGCGGCGACCGGTCGCCGGCGCACCAGCCCGCGCACCTGCCGGCTCGACAGCGCGAGCAAAGTCGCCATCACGATCAGCACACCGCAGCCCAGCAGCACGGGCTTGCGGCCCAGGTGCTCGACCAGCGGTCCCGCCGCGATCTGCCCGATGGGCATGGCCGCGAGGGAACCCAGCACGTCGTAGGAGTACACGCGGGCGAGGCGGTCCTCGGGGATGTTCTCCTGCAGGGACACGTCCCAGATGACGCTGAACTGCTCCATCGTCAAGCCGGCCAGGGCCATCGTCAGCAGGAGCGGCACCAGCGCGGGCCACAGGCCCAGGCTGAACATCGGCAGGGCCTCCGTCATCACCAGCAGCACACCGACGAACATCGCGCGCCGGGGTTGCCAGCGCGCGGCGATGAGGCCGCCGAAGATGGAGCCGACCGTCTCGATCGCGAGGGCGAGGCCCCAGCCCGTGCGGCCGAACGTCTCGTCGGCGACGACCGGGCCGATCACGACGAGCGTGCCAAGGCCGGCGGCATTGACGAAGGCGAACTGCACCACCACGATCCACACCCACGCGCGTGAGCGGAACTCGTGCCAGCCCGCGATGAGGTCGGCGATCGGGTGGCTCGTCTCGATGCGGGCGCCGCGCGGGAGGCGGATGCCGCGGTAAGCGACGGCGGCGGCGAGGAACAGCAGCGCGTTCACCGCGACCGCCCAGCCCGAGCCGGCCACGGCGACCACGATCCCGGCGACGCCGGCGCCCGCGACGCGGCCGGTGTTGGTGAGCAGGCGGAGCAGGGCGTTGGCCTGGTTCAGCCGGCCCCGCGAAACGGTCTGGGGCGTGATGGCCGCCGCGGCAGGCAGGGAGATCGCCGCGACCGCGCCGTTCACCGCGCTGAGCCCGACGAGGAACGGGATCGACGCGAATCCACAAAGGACACTCACGGCGAGCGTGCCCTGCGTGATCGCCGCGGCCGCTTCGGTGCCCTGCATGATCACCGAGCGGGGCAGGCGGTCGGCCAGCACGCCGCCGAACAGCACCAGCGCGACGTTCGCGACCGAGCGCACGCCCACCACGAGCCCGAGGTCGACGGCCGAACCGGTGAGGTCGAGCACGGCGAACGCGAGCGCCACGGGGGCGACGGCGTTGGCGAAGGTGGCGAGGGTCCGTCCGGTGGCGAGCGCGCGGAAACTGCGGCCGCGCAGGGGCTCGAGGAGGCTCACGGCGAGGGAGTATCCGATCATCGGCACATCCGGCACAACTCGATATCCGCTGGCCGGGACGCACGCCACAGGTGTGGTGCGGGGCCGTGGCCCGTGTGCTCTCCTGAGGATCATGCGTACGACGATTCTGGGCAGGAGCGGCCTCGAAGTATCGAGGATTGCCTTCGGCACGTGGCAGCTCGGCGGGCAGTGGGGCTCCTTCGACGAGGACACGGCGATCGCGGCGATCCGGCACGCGCGTGAGCTCGGCGTGACCCTCTTCGACACCGCGCAGGCCTACGGTGCCGGCGCGGCCGAGCAGCTCCTCGGCAAGGCGCTGCGCAGCGAACTCGAGCACGACCGCGACAGCGTCGTCATCGCGACCAAAGGCGGCACGAAACCGCGCGCCGAACGGGCCCGCGACTCCCGCCGCGAGTGGCTCACCCAGGGTGTGGACAACAGCCTGCGCCTGCTCGGCGTCGACCACCTCGACCTCTACCAGATCCACTGGCCCGACCCCGAGACGCCGGCGGCAGAGGTCGCGGCGACGCTGCAGGAGTTCGTCGACGCGGGCAAGGTGCGCCACGTCGGGGTCTCGAACTACACCGCCGCCGAGCTCGCCGCCTTCGACGAGACGCGCCCGGTGGAGACGCTGCAGCCGCCGTACCACCTGTTCCGCCGCGGCATCGAGACCGATCCGCTGCCCTACGCGCGTGAGCACGACATCGGCGTGCTCGCCTACGGCCCGCTCGGCAGCGGCCTGCTCACCGGCACCTTCACGGCCGATTCGGTCTTCGACGAGTCCGACTGGCGCTCGAAATCCTCGGCGTTCCAAGGTGAAAACCTGAGGCACAACCTGGAGATCGTCGACGAGCTCGCCAAGTTCGCCGCCGAGCGGGGCGCGTCGGTCAGCCGGCTCGCGATCGCCTGGACGCTCGCCCAGCCCGGCGTCCACGTCGCCATCGTCGGAGCCCGCAAGCCGCGCAACATCGAGGCCAGCACGGCCGCCGCCGACCTCGACCTGACGCCCGAAGACCTCGCCGAGATCGAGCGCATCACCGCCGGTGCCATCCAGGTCGGCGGCGCCAGCCCGGAAGGCATCGCGTAAGCCCTACTTGACGCCCGTCGCGCCTTCCAGCTCCGCCAGCGCCGTGTCCAGGTGCGTGAGGATCCGCTGCAGGTGCGGCACGCTGCGCCGGCAACCGGTGATGCCGAAGTCGAGGTTGTCGCCGTTGCTGGTCAGCGTGATGTTCAGCGCCTGGCCGTCGAGCAGCACCGACGCGGGGTAGATGCCGTCGAGCGCGGCCCCGTTCCAATACATCTGCTTGCGCGGGCCCGGGACGTTGGAGATCACCAGGTTGAACGGCGGCCGCGTGTTGTTCACGACGCCCGGGATCGGTGACGCGCCCAGCTGCGCCACGTTGACGCCCGAGAGCAGCAGCGTCTGCAGGGGCGTGAGCTCCGAGAAGAGCTTCTTGCCGTTGGTCATCGAGGTGTGGATCGCCGAAAGCCGCAGCGCCGGGTCGGACAGGTCGGTGCCGAGGTTGCACAGCAGAGCGCCGATGTTGTTGCCGCTGGCCTCGCCTGCGTCGGCCTTGCGGCGCAGCGACACCGGCACCATCGCGATCAGCGGCGCGTCCGGCAGGGCGCTCTGCTCGATGAGGTAGTCGCGCAGCGCGCCGGAGCACATGGCGAGCACCACGTCGTTGCGGGAGACGCCGGCGGCGGTCGCCACCGCGCGCACGCGGTCGAGCGACCACGACTGCGCGGCGAACCGGCGCGCGCCGCCGATCGGCACGTTCAGCATCGTCTTCGGCGCCTGCATCGGCAGCGTGAGCGTGTGCTCGCGGAACGCCTCACGCGCCACCTTCGCCGCGGCCGGCGCGATGCCCGCGACCTGGTCGAACGTCTTGCCCGCGAGGCTGAACAGCGACGGTTGCGCGTGGCCGTTGCCGTTGGTCCCGCTCTGCCGGCTGCCCCACGGCGGCGGGCAGTCGAGATCGTTCGGGTCGTCGGACAGCGTGCCCTGCAGGTGGCGCAGCGCGGAGACGCCGTCCATCAGCGAGTGGTGGATCTTGGAGTACATCGCGAACCGGCCGTCCTGCAGGCCCTCGATGAGGTGGATCTCCCACAACGGCCGATGCCGGTCGAGCAGCGTGCTGTGCCAGCGGGAGGTGACCTCCAGCAGTTCGCGGATGCGGCCCGGCTGCGGCAACGCGGAGTGGCGGAAGTGATAATCGAGCTCGAGCTCCGCGTCGGCGGCCCAGCGCACGTACCCGGCGGTGTTCACGGGCCGGCTGGGGCGGCGCCGGAAGACGCTGCGCATGTTGTCGGTGGCGAGCATCTTCTGGCGGAGATCACTGAGGTAGTTCTCGCCCGCGTTCTCCGGTTTGCGGAACAGCTGCAGGCCGCCGACGTGCATGGGGTGTTCGCGGGTCTCGACCATCAGGAACATCGAGTCGGTCACGGGCATCAACGGCATTTTCCGACCACCTTCCGCCACGCAGGGGGCATCGGCGCTCCCCGGAGCCCGAGTCTACGCACGATGCGGCGTTGTCTGGCCAGTACCACATAATTGCTGGTGGCAAACGGTGTCCGGTGACGACCGTGCGGTGCAATCCGCACGGTGGATACAGTGGCAGCTGTGGCAGGACGGACTGGTGCTCAGCATCTGGGCGACGCGCTGAAGGCACTCGGGACCGAAGTCGTGTTTGGGCTCCCGGGAGTGCACAACCTGCCGCTATGGGAGGCGTTG
Organism: Amycolatopsis sp. NPDC005232; assembly: GCF_040607795.1. Classification (NCBI taxonomy): domain Bacteria; kingdom Bacillati; phylum Actinomycetota; class Actinomycetes; order Pseudonocardiales; family Pseudonocardiaceae; genus Amycolatopsis; species Amycolatopsis sp. NPDC005232. The sequence goes on from NZ_JBEXHL010000026.1 coordinate 30,474, forward strand.
GCGGAAGCGGGAATCCGGATCGTCGGTGTCCGGCACGAACAGACCGCCGGGTTCGCGGCCGACGGTTATGCCCGCGCCACGGGAAAACTCGGCGTCGCGCTCGTGACGACCGGGCCCGGTGCGGCCAACACGCTCGGCGCGGTGGGCGAGGCGATGGCCTCGGCCGCGCCGGTGCTCGTGGTCGCGACCGACATCCCGTCCACGCTCAAGCGCCCCGGCGTGGTGCGCGGCGTGCTCCACGAAACGTCCGACCAGCAGGCGATGTTCGCGCCCGTGACCAAGGCCGGGTTCACCGTCCACCGCGCCGACCAGATCGGCACCACCGTGCACCGCGCGTCGCGGCTGGCGCTGATGCCGCAGACCGGCCCGGTGTACCTCGGCATCCCGACGGACTACCTGCGTGAGATCTCGGAGCCGAGCGGACCGCCGAAGCCGCTGGCCGAGCGGGTGCTCGACCTGCCGGATCTGGCCCGCGCCGCCGAGCTCCTCTCCGGCGCCCGGCGTCCGTTGATCTGGGCCGGCGGTGGCGCCTTGCGTTCGGAGGCGGGTGAGGCCATCGGCAAACTCGCCGAACGCCTGGCCGCGCCGGTGATCACCACGTTCGCCGCGCGCGGGCTGCTGCCGCTCGATCACCCTTGCCTGGCCCCGAATCCGGTGCACGCCCCGGAGGTCGGCGAGCTGTGGGACGAGGCCGATGTGGTGCTCGCGATCGGCACGGACTTCGACGGCCTGATGACGCAGAACTGGCTGATGCCCGCGCCGCCCAAGCTCATCGCGGTGAACGTGGACGCGTTCGACGCGGGGAAAAACTACAAACCGGACATCACGTTGGTAGGTGACGCCCGCCGCGTCGTCGAGTCGCTTCGGCCGGCCAGCCGGCCGGGCCTCGACGAGCTGACCGTGCGGCTGGCGTCCATCGGCCGCCGCGTGCGTCAGCGCATCCGCACCGAGGAGCCGCAGGCGGCCGACTTCCTGTCCACTTTGGAGGAAGTGCTCCCCGAACCTGCCATGCTGGTCACCGACATGTGCGTGGCCGGGTACTGGATCGGGGGTTTCCACCGCGTGCGCGCGCCGCGCCGGCTCGCCTACCCGATGGGCTGGGGCACGCTCGGCTACGGCTTCCCCGCGTCGCTCGGCGCCGCCGCCACCGGAACCGGGCGCGTCGTGTGCGTGACCGGCGACGGCGGTTTCCTCTACGCGGTGGGCGACCTCGCGACGCTCGCGGAGGAGCAGCTGCCGGTGACGGTCGTGGTCGTCGACGACGGCGGCTACGGCATGCTGCGCTACGACCAGGACCAGGAAGGCCTGCCGCATCGCGGCGTCGACTGGGACAGCCCGGATTTCGTCGGCCTGGCGCGGTCGTTCGGAGTGCACGCCGACCGCGTGTCCGGGTTCGGACGGGCGTTCCGGCGGCTGCTGAGCGAGTTCATCGAGTCGGACGAGCCCAACGTGCTGGTGGTGCGGGCGAAGCTGAAGCCTCCGGTGAACACGTCCCCGCGGTGGCCGCGGAAGCCGCGCTGATGACGGGCCTGCGGGTCGGGATCGACATCGGCGGCACGTTCACGGACCTGTGCGTGCTCGGCGAATCCGGGGTCGTCGCGGTCGGGAAGGTGCTCACCACCCACCGTGAGCCGGCTCTTGCGGTCGCCGAAGGCCTGGCCGGGGTGTTCGCGGGCGCCGGGCTGGACTTCGGCGACGTCGAGCAGCTCGTGCATGGCACCACGCTGGTCACGAACGCGCTGATCGAACGCAAGGGCGCGCGCACGGCGTTGCTCGCCACCGCGGGGTTCCGCGACGTGCTCGAGATGCGCCGCGAGCACCGTTACGAGCTCTACGACCTGCGCCTCGAACTACCCGAACCGCTGGTGCCCCGGTACCTGCGCTTCGACGTGCCAGAGCGGATCCTGGCCGACAGGACCGTCCACACGGGACTGGACGAAGAGTACGTCGCGCGGCTGGGCCGAGAGCTCGACGCGCGGGGCATCGACGCCGTCGCCGTGTGTTTCCTGCATTCCTTCTCCAATCCCGCGGCACGAGCGGCGCGCGGCCGAGGTGCTCGCACGCGTTGCGCCGCGGCTGCGGGTGGCGCTGTCGTCCGAAGTGGTGCCGGAGATCCGCGAGTTCGAGCGGACGTCGACCACGGTCGCCAACGTCTACGTGCAGGACCTCGCCGAGCGTTACCTGGCGGATCTGGCGCGCCGGCTGCACGAGCTGGGCGTGCGGCCCACGCCGCACATCATGTTGTCCCACGGCGGGATCGCGACCGTCGAGACCGCGGGCCGGTACCCGATCCGCATCCTCGAATCCGGCCCGGCGGGCGGAGCGCTCGCCGCGTCCGCGTTCGGCGTCAGGGCCAGGGCCGGGGAACGCGACCTGCTGGCGTTCGACATGGGCGGCACCACGGCGAAACTCTGCCTGGTCGCCAACGGCGCGCCGCTCGTGACCCACGAGTTCGAGGTCGGCCGCGAGTACCGGCTGCTGCCCGGCTCGGGGCTGCCGGTGAAGGTGCCGGTGACCGACATGATCGAGATCGGTGTCGGCGGCGGCTCGATTGCGCGGGTGAACGCGCTGGGGCTACTGACCGTCGGCCCGGATTCGGCGGGGTCGGAGCCGGGGCCGGTGTGTTACGGCCGCGGCGGCACTGAGCCGACGGTCACCGACGCCGACCTGTTGCTGGGTTATCTCGATCCCGCGTATTTCTTGGGCGGCGGAATGGCGCTCGACGTCGAGGCCGCCCGCGAGGCTGTGCGGACGAAGATCGCCGAGCCGCTCGGCGTGAGCGTCGAGGAAGCGGCGTGGGGCATCCATACGAGCGTGAACGAGGACATGGCCAACGCCGCGCGCGTGCACGCCGTGGAGCGCGGCAAGGATCCGGCGAAGCTGCCGATGTACACGTTCGGCGGCGCGGGTCCGGTGCACGGTGCCGGTGTCGCCCGGGCACTCGGGGCGCGGACGGTGGTCGCGCCGCCGGCCGCGGGTGTGCTGAGTGCGCTGGGGTTTCTGACGGCGCCGCTGGCGTTCGACTTCGTGCGTTCGGCGCGGGCCGCCGTGCTGGACCTGTCGTGGGAGGACGTCGACGCGCGGTTCGCGGAGATGGAGGCCGAGGGCGCGGCGCTGCTGCGGGAGTCTGGTGTGGACGGTGCGGACGTGACGCACGCGCGCGTCGCCGAGATGCGGTATGCCGGCCAGGGGTACGAGATCCGGGTGCCGGTGCGGGCTTCAGCGGAGTCGTGGCCGGACGCGCTGGTCGCGGATTTCACGGACGTCTATCGGTCGTTGTACCGGCGCAGCGGACCGCCGGTGGCGGTCGAGGTGCTGAACTGGCGGGTGGTCTCGTCGGCGCCGGTGCCCGAGGTTTCGTTGCGGTTGAAGGAAATCGAGCCCGGACGAGCATCGGCTGGCAGCTGTCCAGTGTACTTCGCCGGTGGCTTTGTCGACACTGCGGTGGTCGACCGCTACCGGCTGCGGCCCGGAGATTGGGGGCGCGGCCCCGCGATCGTGCAGGAACGCGAGTCGACGGTGGTCGTCCCGCCGGGCGCGCGCTGCGTGGTGCGCGGCGACGCGAGCCTGGAGGTGAGCTGGTGACCGACCCGATCCTCGTGGGCCTGATCGGCAACCGGCTGCACTCGATCCTGGCCGAGCAGCAGAACGCGCTGGTCAACACCGCGTTCTCCGCGGTCGTGCGCGAATCGCTCGACCTCGCGTGCGCCGTGTTCGACTCGCGCGGCGAGATGATCGGCCAGTCGACCGGCGGCACGCCCGGCCACATCAACGCGATGGCCACCGGCCTGCGCCACTTCGTCGCCGAGTACCCACCGGAGACGCTGGAGCCCGGTGACGTGCTGCTCACCAACGATCCGTGGCAGACGGCCGGGCAGATCAACGACATCACCGTCGCCACGCCCGTGTTCGCGGGTGGTCGGCTGGTCGCGTGGTTCGCGTCGTGCTGCCACGCGCCGGACATCGGCGGCCGGCTCGTGTCCGCGGACGCCACGGAGGTCTTCGAGGAGGGCCTGCGGCTGCCGATCCTGAAGTTCCTGCGCGCCGGCGAGGTGAACGCCGACCTGGAACGGCTGATCCGCGCCAACGTCCGCACACCAGAGGAGACCATCGGCGACCTGTATGCGCAGGTCGCGGGCAACGACGTCGGCGCGGCGAGCCTCGTACGGCTGCTGGAGGAGTTCGGGCTGGCGTCGCTCGACGACGTCGCCGCCGAGATCATGAACCGCTCCGAACGCGCGCTGCGCGAGGCGATCACCGCGTTGCCGGACGGCGTGTATCGCAACGAGCTGGTGACCGACGGCTTCGACGACGAACCGGTCGTGCTGCGCGTCGCGGTGACCGTGGCGGGCGACGAGATCCACGTGGACTTCGCGGGTTCGTCGCCGCAGAGCCGGCGCGGGATCAACGTGGTGCTGAACTACACGAGGGCTTACGCGTCGTTCGCGGTGAAAGCCGCGATCTCGCCGGGGGTGCCGCACAATGCGGGCTCGTTCCGCCCTGTGCACGTGACCGCGCCGGAAGGTTCGGTGCTCAACTGCGTGGCCCCGGCACCGGTCGCGTCGCGGCACCTGATCGGGCACTTCCTGCCGTCGTTGCTGATCGGGGCGCTGCCGGGCTGCCCGGTCGCGCCGAGCGCCGACGCCCTGTGGATGACGATCTGGCGCGGCGAGGGGTTCATGTCCACGGTGTTCCAGACCGGCGGCATGGGTGCGCGCGTGTCCCGCGACGGCCTCTCGACCACGGGTTTTCCCAGCGGCCTGCGCTCGACGCCCACCGAGGTGATCGAGACGAGCGCGCCGCTGGTGCAGGGCGTGCGGGAGCTGCTGGTGGACTCGGGTGGCGCCGGGCAGTTCCGCGGCGGGCTGGGGCAGCGGACGACGATGGGTCTGCGGGGCGATTTTCCCTGGAGTGTCAACGGGAACGTCGACCGGGTGCGGGCCGCCGCGTCCGGTGTGGACGGTGGTGCTCCGGGCGCCCTCGGCCGGTTCGGGCTGGTTTCCGGAGCTGATCTGCCCGTCAAAAGCCGCATCGCCTTGGCTCCGGACGCCGAGGTCGACGTCGTCCTGCCCGGTGGCGGCGGCTACGGCGACCCGCGGCGGCGCGCCGTGGCAGACGTGCTGGCCGACGTGGTGGCGGGGTACGTTTCCGCGGAGGCGGCGGAGTCCGTCTACGGCGTGGTGGTGCGGTACACCGGCGCGCCGGACGCGCTGGTCAGGCTGCCGGAGGACTACCAGGTGGCCGAACTTCGAGGGAGGGACTGAACGATGGCTCGGTTGGCCGGCAAGGTCGCGGTGATCTTCGGGGGCGCGCGGGGCATCGGCCTCGCCACCGTGAAGGAGTTCCTGGCCGAGGGCGCCGTGGTTTTCGCGAGCGACATCCGCGAGCCGGCTGCTCAGCTGGACGGCTACCGCCACTCGCTCGTGGACGCCACCGACGAGACCGCGGTCAACGACTTCGTCGCGGGCGTCATCGAGGACGCGGGCCGCATCGACGTGCTGGTGAACAACGTCGGCGTGCACCTCGCCAAACCCCTCACGGAGACCACGCTCGAGGACTTCGACACCATCTTCGCGCTCAACGTCCGCGCCGCCTTCCTCGGCACGCGCGCCGTGCTGCCCCACATGCTCGCGCAACGCTCCGGCAGCATCATCACGACCTCGTCCAACGGCGGAATGATGGGCCGTCCGAGCGACCCGGTCTACAACGCCACGAAGCACGCCTTGGTCGGCCTCACGAAGTCCCTCGCCGTCGCCCACGCCCACCAGGGCATCCGCGCCAACACCGTCAACCCGGGCGCCATCGACACCGACATGCTCCGCTCGACGTTGGCCTCCCCCGACGACTTCGAGACCAAGCAACACCAGCTCGTGGCCAGCACTCCCGCAGCCCGCGTCGGCGAGGCCACAGAAGTCGCCAAGGCCATCCTCTTCCTGGCCACCGACGAATCCCGCTTCATCAACGGCGCCGTCCTCCCCATCGACGGCGCCAAGTCCGCCGGCGCGATGCCCTCGAACCGCTACAGCCTGGACTTCGACCTCGGCGTCCGCTGACCTCCGCCCCCAACGCGGCGTTCGTTGCGCCCAACGCACCGAACGCCACATTGGGTGCGCTCAACGCAACCAACGCCACATTGGGGTGCTTTGACGCCCCCCACCCACCGCCGCCCGCCTGCCCAACTCACCACGCACCCTGGCCGCGTCCACCCTCACGACCGCCGCCCACCCACGCAGCGGAACCTGCACCCAGACCCGCCCCGGCACCCCAACCCGAAACCCCGGAACCCCAACCCCTACGCCGGCGGTTTGATCGCGTGCCCCCCATTCCCCAACTTCTTCCTCCTCGCAAACCACCCATCCCTCAACTCGGCACCGAGCTCCTCATGCCGGGTGACCAGCACCCTCACCGCCTCCTCATCGGAAACGTCATACGGCGCGATCCCGTACAAATACGCCGTCGCATCCCGTTCCAAAGAGAACCGCAGCCGCACGTACTCGATCCAGTCGTCATGGAACCCCAGCACCGTCCGGATCGTCGTCGCGATCAACACCAGCGCTCCGGCGATCGCGCTGAACGCCACGTCCCACCGCAACGCCGCGAACACCGGCACCGCCGCCGCACAGGCGACGCCGACGAACTCCGTGGTCACGTAGTGGATGCGGCTGCGGCGGGCGTGGTCGCAGAACCACACCCACCGCCGCACGACCACTTCCGGCAGCGGTTTCCCGTTGCGGGTTGCAGTGATCATCCAGTGCTCAGCCGGCAGGGCCTCCGTCGACGCCATGCCGCATTCTCCCGCCGCGGCCTGGCGTGTGTGAATGGTTCGGACCGATTCAGCAGCTCACCGCCGCGTCAGCCCAGTCTGCGTGATCGGTGTTGTTCCCGTCTCCACCATCCGTCACGACGAGGTCCAGCACCTGCACCCCACCCAACGGCACATCCAGCGCCTGCGCCGCCGAGCCATGGCGGAACACGTCCGTCGAAGCCAGCGTCTTCCCATCCCCGCGGACCTCGAACGTCACACTCCCCGTGGCGAACTCGTCATCGAGTCCGACGACCGAGTGGAACGTCTGACAACCCCCGCCCAGGTACACCCGGACCAGCGAAGGCGCGTGCGCCCCGAGGCCATCGGAGTACACCTGGCCGTTGATCGTGATCGGGTTCCCGTCGCCGGCCTGGTTCTCGCCGTTGCTGGTGCCGCGTTCGACCGGGCCCCAGCCGTTTTCGGTGAGCAGGAACGGCGCCTTCGACATCGGCGTCACTCCGGCGGCGAACGGAGTCACGACCGGTCCACTCATGTCAGCCGACAACGAACGCCGCCCCCAGCCCGTGAAGTAGGTGGCTTTCGCCGACATCGCGACCTGTGCGCCCGGCTTCACGGGCTTCACCGTCACCGACCGTTCCCACGACTTGCCCGGTGCAACCGCGGGCACGAGCACGTCACCACGCCCGTCGAGCTGCCAGCCGGACGGCGCCGACACCGTCACTCGCGCCGCGGCGAGCGGCGTGCTGCCGTCGTTGGTCAGCCGAACGTGAGTGGTGAACGGCTTGCCGGCGGGGAAGTACGACCCCGCGTCAAGAGACAGCGTCGCCGCCGGTGCGGCAGCCGGGAACTTGGCCGGCCACACCCGGAACACCGCCGCACCGTGGCTCGGCACGGTCGCCCGCAGCGTCCCGGCGCTCTCCGTCTCCGCACCCGTCCACAGGTCACGCACGCGGAAATCGCGCCCGGACAGACCGATCTCCGACGCGTCGCTCGACATCGTCGCAGCGGAAATCCCGCGGTTGAACAGCACCACCGCGGCCGAACCGTCGGACATCGGCTTGGTCCACGCCTCGGTGTCACCGTCGTCGCGGACCTTGTGGCCCTGCACGCCCGCCCAGTCCTGGTCGAGGGCGACGACGTCCTTGTTCGCCAGGATCGCCTTCGTCGCGGCCGGCATGGAGCGGACGTCGTTGCCCGCGAGCAGCGGCGCGTTCATCAGCGACCAGAGCGCGAAGTGCGAGCGGTACTCGGCGTCGGTCATGCCGCCGTTGCCGACCTCGAGCATGTCAGGGTCGTTCCAGCCGCCGGGGCCGGAGTACTTCTCGAGCCCCACCTGCTGGTCGAGGATGCCGGTCATGCTGGTCCAGTTGTCGCTGATGTCACCGGTGGTGCGCCACAGCTGCGCGCCGGAGCTCTTGCCCCACAGCCACGGCTGGTTCTCGCCCCACTCGCACAGCGCGTAGATCATCGAGCGGCCGGTCTTCTTGATCGCGTCGCCCATCTTCGTGTAGCGCTCGATGGCCGGGCGGCCCTCGTTGTTGCAGTTGTCGTACTTGAGGTAGTCGACGCCCCAGTCGGCGAAGGTCTGCGCGTCGACGTCCTCGTGGTCGAGGGCGCCGGGCATGGTCTTCGCGCAGGTCTGTGTGCCGGCGCTGGTGTAGATGCCGAGCTTGAGGCCTTTGCTGTGCACGTAGTCGGCCAGCGCCTTGATGCCGCTCGGGAAGCGTTCGTGGTTGGGCTCGAACTTGCCCTCGGCGTTGCGGTTCTGCTCGGCCCAGCAGTCGTCGATGTTCACGTACTGGTAGCCGGCGTCCTTGAGCCCGCTGGCGACGATCGCGTCAGCGGTCTCGCGGATGAGCTCTTCGTTGATGTTGCAGCCGAACTTGTTCCAGCTGTTCCAGCCCATCGGCGGCAGCGCGCCGGTTTCCTGCTGGACGGCGTTCGGGGCGGCGGGGGCCGCTTCCGCGCTCGCCGTGGTGAGGGTGGTGGCCAGGCCGGTGGTCAGGCAGGCAGCCGCCAGCAGGCCCACAAGACGACGCATGAATTCCTCCCGGAGTGCACAACTCAACTACTCAAAGCGGCACATACTTCCTCAAGAATCAACAGGAGTGAACGGTTCACGTCAATGGGCCGTTGGTAGGTAATCCGTTGGCCGGGAGGTAGAAAGGAGGCGTAGGTCCGCGACGACGCCCCGAGGAGCCGCCCCATGCCCGAGGTCCGCCCGCTCGACGGTCTCAAGGTCGTCGACCTCTCCCGGATCCTGGCTGGGCCGTACTGCGCGCAGTACCTCGGCGAGATGGGTGCCGACGTCGTCAAGGTCGAGCCGCCCGGCCACGGCGACGACACGCGCCTGTGGGGCCCGCCGTTCGTCGGCGACGAAGCGGTGTACTTCCTCGCCGCCAACCGCAACAAGCGCGGGATCGTGCTCGACCTCAAGTCCGAACGCGGCCGCGAAGCCGTGCGCCGGCTCGTGGCCGACGCGGACGTGCTCGTCGAGAACTTCCGCCCGGGCACGCTGGAGCGGTGGGGCCTGTCGTACGCCTCGCTGTCCGAGCTGAACCCGCGGCTGATCCACGTCTCGATCACGGGCTTCGGCCAGACGGGGCCGTACCGCGACCGGCCGGGCTACGACCTCGTCGCGCAGGCACTCGGCGGCGTGATGGGGCTGACCGGCGAGCCCGACGGCGCGCCCGCCAAGGTGGGCCTGCCCGTGGCCGACCTCAACGCGGGCACGTGGGCGATCATCGGCGTGCTGATGGCGCTGCAGGCCCGCCACACCACCGGGCGCGGCCAGTACCTCGACGTCTCCCTGCTCGACGCGCAGCTCGCCTGGCACATCTACGCCGCCGGTGCGCACTTCTACGACGCCCCGCGGCCGCGCCGGATGGGCTCGGCGCACCCGAGCATCGTCCCGTACCAGGCGTACCACGTGTCCGACGGCTGGCTCGTCATCGCCGTCGGCAGCGAGAAGCTGTGGCGCGCGTTCTGCGGGGTCCTCGGCCTGGACATCGCGGAGGACCCGCGCTTCTCGACCAATGCGGCGCGGGCGGCGCACCGCGACGAGCTCAACGCGTTGCTGGAAGAAGTGCTGGTCACGCGCACCGTCGACGACTGGACGAAGGCCCTCGACGAGGCCAGCATCCCGGCCGCGCCGATCAACGACATCGACGACGTGTACGCCGACCCGTGGACCGCCGCGCGCGACCAGGTCGTGCGGCTGCCGCACCCAACCGTCGGCACCTACCTCGGCACGGGTTTCCCGGTGAAGGCCTCCGACACGCAGCCGCGGCCGACGTCGGCGCCACCGGTGCTGGGCCAGCACACGGCGGAGGTGCTCGCGGAAATCGGGTACTCGGAGTCGGAGATCGCCGAGTTCCTTTCGTTGTGACACAAGGAGGATTACATGGAGAACCCGCTGTGGCACCCGTTCGCGGACATGGGCGCCGTCGACGGCGACCGCTTCGTGATCACGCGCGGCTCGGGCTCGTACGTGTGGGACGACGCCGGCCGCCGCTACTTCGACGCCACGGCTTCGCTCTGGTACGCGAACTTCGGCCACGGGCGGCCTGAGATCACCCAGGCCGTGACGGCGCAGCTGGAGAAGCTGGATTCGTACAACCTGTTCGGGTATTACGCGAACGAGCCGGCGCTGGAGTTGGCTTCGCGGCTGTCTTCGCTTGCTCCGGTGCCGGGTTCGAAGGTGTTCCTCGGCTCCGGTGGTGGTGATGTCGTCGACACGGCGGTGAAGATCGCGCGGGCGCACTTCGTCCACACTGGACGACCGGAGAAGACCCACATCATCGGGCGGACGCAGGGGTACCACGGGACGCACGGGTTCGGCACGGCCGTGGGCGGGATCCCGGTGAATGCCGAGGGGTTCGGGCCGATGCCTTCGGGGTTTTCGCATGTGGCGTATGACAGTGTGCCGGCGTTGGAGGCCGAGATCCTGCGGGTGGGCGCGGATCGGGTTGCCGCGTTCTTCTGTGAGCCGGTGATCGGCGCGGGTGGCGTGTTGTTGCCACCGGAGGGGTATCTCGAGGCCGCGGTGGAGGTTTGTCACCGGTACGGGGTGCTTTTCGTGGCGGATTGCGTGATTGCCGCGTTCGGGCGGTTGGGGACGTGGTTCGGGATTGATCGGTGGGCGGTTCGGCCGGATATGGTGACGACTGCCAAGGGTCTCACCGGTGGGACTATTCCGTTGGCCGCGTTGCTGGTTTCGCCGGAGGTGGCGGCGCCGTTCTTCACGGGTTCTGCCGGGGCTCCTGTTTTGCGGCATGGGGCTACTTATGCGGGGCACCCGGTGGGTTGTGCTGCTGCGTTGGCGACGTTGGATATCTATGAGAAGGACGGGTTGATTCCGCGGGGGCGGGATCTGGAGAAGCCGTTGGCGGACGCGCTGGCCGGGGCGGCTGAGCATCCGTTGGTCGCGGAGGTTCGGGCTGGGCTGGGGTTCTTGGCCGCGGTGGAGCTGTCGGCCGAGGTGCTGGCGGCGGATCCCGGGGCGCCGGGGAAGCTGCAGCGGCTTCTGCGGGACGAGGGTGTTTTGGTGCGGCCGTTGGGGAAGGGGATTGCCATGTCACCGCCGCTGGTGGCGGGGGACGAGGAGCTGGACTTGCTGGCGGCGGCCATTCCGGCGACACTTTCTCGGCTGCAGGGTTAGGTTTCCGCTCGCTGCGGGGCGTTCCCCGTGGCGGCGCCCTTTCCTGCGTGGTCGCGTTCGCCGACGGTCAGGTAGAGCACGGCGTAGCAGGCCAGCCAGTGCTCGACCATGTAGTCGCTGCCGCTGACGTGGTCGAGCTCCGGGTCCGCGTGGGCTTCGGCGGCGGAGACCAGGAGGGGTTGGCGCGGGTCGGCGGCGGGGAGGCTGTCGGCCAGGCGGAGCCAGCACCAGGCACGGCTGAGGTTGAGGCCGCGGAGGTGGGCGAGCTGGCCGTCGCTGTCGTCGGACACCGTGGCCGGGGTGAGGAGCGCGGCCGGGAGCTGGGGGAGGAACCGGTCGAACCAGGCTGCGAAGTCGTGGGGTGGCAGGAGGCCGGCCTGCAGCTCCGCTTCGGTGAGGGCGGGCGACAGGAAATCGGCGCCGGAGGGTTCCCAGTTGGCGGGGTAGTCGGCGTCGGTGCTGAACCAGCGGGCGGCGGCGTCTTGGATGGCGGCGAGAAGGGCTCCGTCGCCGGCTGCGGCTTGGCTCCTGGCGTAGGGGAGGGCTCGGGAAAGCCCGAAGGCGCTGTTGTTGTGCGCGCCGGTGCGGACGGGGTAGGTCTGTTTGGGGAGCCATTGCAGGAATGCGTCGGTGACTGCGGCTGACAGGGGTGCGAGGTTGGCCGACCAGGTTTGGGCGTCGGGGTCGTCCCAGGTGGCGATTTCGTGGTGGAGCATGAGGGCCCAGCCCCAGCCGTAGGGGCGGGCCCGTGATCCCTTGGTCCCGAACGTCTCGGCTTCGCCTTCGAGGGCGTCGGCGGTGAGGTGCTCGTCGAGTGCGGTCCGGATGTCGTCGGTCGGTACTGCGTCTGGGGTTGTGCGGAGCAGCCGGACCAGGAGCCAGTGCATCTCGACGCAGGAATGCCAGTCGTAGCAACCGTAGAAGGCTGGGTACAGGTCGCGCGGACGGTTCGGGAAATCCCCTGGGAACCGCATCGTGCTGCGGATGTCGTTGGGGAACTCTTTCCTGATGTTGCGCAGGGCGGCCGCGCTGTACTCGGCGGCTCGGGAAAGCAGCTGGGTCTCTCGCCGGGACGTCATGGGTGTGCGGGCCTCCTGCCACTGGACGCTTCGGACCGGTCGTCATTGCCTCCGGCCCACGGACAACACGAATCACCCCATACAAGCGGGCCTGACCGCAAGATCCTCAGCCACACCACTTACAACTTGCCACGGTGGCAAGACCCACCTCTGATCGGCAAGTTGCCGCCCCTACCTCAAGTTGCTGCCCCTACTGGCAAGGCGCCGCATTTGTGGCAGGCCCGGCGGCGAATGGCAAGTTCCTGGGCAACGTGCGACATTCGGTGGCAAGGTTCCGCACCGATCGGCAAGCCGCCATGGGTGTGGCATGACATCGAGGTGTGCCACTGCCTTTGTCGTGGCAAGGTGCGGCGGTAGCGGCGAGGTTCCGCGCGGGCTGGCAGGGGTGCCGCGTCAAGTGGCAAGAGGTCGCGCGGGCGGCATGGTGCCGAGGTGGATGGCAAGTGTTGCGCGCTTGGCATGTGCCGCCGCTGTGGCGATGTGCGGCTTGGGGTGGCGAGGTGCCGTGCTGATTGGCGAGGCACCTCGCGGAATGGCATGGGCCAGCGTCGAGCGGCACGTGCCCGCGCGGGATGGCTTGGGCGGTCCGAGTGGCGGGGTGCTGTGCAGGTTGGCATGGCGTCCGCAGGATGGCATCGTGCCGCACGCAATGGCGAGGCGCCGCGCGGAATGGCATGGCGCGCGCCGGAAGGCATGGCGCCGCGCGGGGTGGCGTGGACCGGTGTGGAGTGGCAAGTTCCGCGCGGAGTGGCAAGGGTGGTCCGCGTGGCAAGAGGCGCGGTCACCGCGAAGGCTCGGCTGCCCCCGCCAGCCGAGCCGAGCCGGGCCGAGACGTGGGTGAGGCCGAAGTGGCCGGGACGTTCCCGGAAGAAGCCGTGCAGACCGTCAGCCGATGCAGAATTCGTTGCCTTCCGGGTCCGCCAGGGTGATCCAGCGGTTCGGTCCCTGGGACCCCCGGTGCAGGAACGTCGCACCCCTGGCCTGCAGTTTGGCGAACTCCTCCTCCATGTACTCCGGGCCGCCGACGCGGACGTCGAAGTGGAGGCGGTTTTTCACCGTCTTGCCCTCCGGGACCTCCTGGAACAAGACCCGCCGCGACGTCTCCGGGTGTGAGATCGCGGCGCCCGAGCGCCAGACCAAAACGCCCCTGTGCACCGTGGTCTCGTCCTCCGACGCGTAGCCCTTGGCGATCATCTCGCGGATGAAGGCCTCGTCGCTGGGTTCGACAGCCCAGCCGAGCGTCTCGGCCCACCAGTCGGCCTGGGTGTGTGGTTCCGCGGAGTCCACGGTCACCTGGAAGTCATACGCCATACCGGGACATTAACGACCGACCCCGACATTTTCGGCAGCTCGGACTCGCCCGGCACGTCGGTGAACGCCCACTTGTCGACGCCGCCGCCCATGATTTCGGCGTAGCGGCGGGCGCCGTCGGCGTTGGCGAAGCGCACCTGCTGGCCGTTGGTGAGGTGGGTGATCTTGACTGCCACGCTGCCTCCAAACGCTGAAAACCGAGAGTGCCGGCCCGCGGAGCTTCCCCCTCCGGGGCCGGCCCGACCAGTAGAACACGTGTTCGAAGGCGCTCGCAAATCGGGTCCCCCTCGTGGGCGACGCATGTCCCCCGGAGGGGTAACACCGCTGGTCAGCGAATCATCGCGAGACGAGGCCAGTGGTCCAGCCCGAGCGCCGCCTCGTGCTCGCGGATGGTGCGCAGCGAGGGTCCCCACGACGATTCGAGAAGCTCCCGGAAGCCCAGCCGCGCGTAGTACGGAGCGTTCCACGGCACGTCGCGAAAGGTTGTCAAAGTCAGCGCCGGCAGACCACGGGCACCAGCCCACGCGGCGGCCGTCTCGATCAGCTGCCGTCCCAGCCCCCGGCGCGCGAAGGACGGCAGCACCGACACCTGCTCGACGTGACCATTGCCGTCCACGACGTCCGCCACCAGATACCCCGCCACGACACCCGAGACATCCACCACCCAGCACCGCCCGCCGACCCGGTACGGCTCCAGCTCCGCCACCGAAAACGGTTCGTCATCCGCGACGGCCGCCATCCCCAGGTCGCGGAACGGCTCCCCGGCCGCGCGTTCGAGCTCACCCAGCAGCGGCAGGTCGACAGCAGTGGCGAGCCGGATCATCCCCCATTCCTACCCGCTACACCGAATACGACGAAACTGCTTTCTTGATGCGCTCGGCATACACCTGCAACGCGCTGATCGCCTCGGCCCGCGCGGCGTCGCCGATGCGCGCGGCGGGCCCGACGAGCGAGAGCACGCTCGGCCGCGTCCGCCCCGTTTCCACCGGCACCGAACACGCCCACACGCCGTCTTCGATCTCGCCCCAGCTCTGCGCGTAGCGGTTCGCCAGTGCGAGCTTCAGCTCCTCGCGCACCTCGATCCCGTGTTCGCGCGCGATCTCCGCGACGCGCTGCTCGCGTTCGCCGTCGGGCAGCAGCGCGAGCAGCATTTTGCCGGTCGCGCCCGCGCCGAGCGGGATCGAGTGCCCGGGCTGGAACGTGAACCGCATGGCGCGGTCGCATTCCACCCGATCGGTGCATACCGCCAGGTCACCGAAGTGCTGGAACAGCAAGATCGTCTCGCCGAGCTCGCGCGACGCTTCCTCCATGGTCGGGCGGGCGATCCGGGCGACGTCGTTGGCCAGCCGCGCGGCGCGCGCGAGCGGCATCACCTGGCTGGTCACGTGGTAGCGGCCCGAGCGGGCCTCTTCGAGCAGCTGAAGTTCCTTCAGTAACTGCACGTAGCGATAAGTCGTGGCGACCGGGCTGCCGATCACCTCGGCCAGCTCCGCGACGCTCGCTTCCCACCGGTGCTCGGAGAACGCGAGCAGCACCTGCAGAACCTTGCGCGAACTGCTTGTGCCTGCCGTTCGGCGCGGGCCCGCGGAGCTTTCTTCGGAAGGCGGCATTCGAATCCTCTTCGTGGTCTGCGACCCGACTCGCGAACACGACAGGTCAGTAAATTACCACATGGCCGGAACAATCGCGCGCGGCGAATTCACCGGAATGATCACGGCCGGCTATTCGGCCCGTTTCCCGGTGATCAGGAACGGCGTGAGCAACCCCGGCACCGTCGCGTCGGCCAGTGCGAGTCCGGCGCTTTCGCCGACGTCCACCACGTGGTAGCGGCCGCGTCCCGCCGCGATCGGCGCGACCACCGTGACGAGCCCGGCGCGCCGCTGGAACCACGAGCGTTCGACGACGATCCCGGTCAGCCCGTCGCGCCGCACCGCGACCGTCGTGCGCGCCAGCGAACCCGAGCGCGTGACGAGGTAGCGGCCGGCCAGCGCGTGGCCCAGCGTGCGGTAACGGTCCCAGCCCACCAGCACCGCGAACGGCACCAGCACCAGCGCGAGCTGCCACGGCCAGTCCGGCAACGCGCCGGCCCACGCGAGCAGGAACAGCGCCGCCGCCGGCACCAGCACGCTCGTCAACGCCCGCGTGATCCGCCGGTTCAGTGCCTGCCGTGGGTGCCGCACGAGCGCGGCGCCCGCGACGTCCTCGCCCAGCACCTCACCCGCCACCTCCTGCGCGCGTCCCAGCGGCGCGGGTGGCAGCAGCAGCCCGCCGCCCTTGTCGGCGCCCTTGCCTTCGCGCAGGCCCGCGGCCACCGCCACGCACTTCGCGCCGCCCGCGATCCGCAGCGGCAACGGTTCCTTCAGCTCGACGCCGCGCAGCCGGTCCTCCTCGATCGACACCGACCGCGTGGTGATGAGCCCCCGCCGGATGTGCAGCGTGCCGCCC
Source organism: Amycolatopsis sp. NPDC005232 (assembly GCF_040607795.1). Taxonomy (NCBI): domain Bacteria; kingdom Bacillati; phylum Actinomycetota; class Actinomycetes; order Pseudonocardiales; family Pseudonocardiaceae; genus Amycolatopsis; species Amycolatopsis sp. NPDC005232. The sequence continues at coordinate 46,735 of NZ_JBEXHL010000026.1, forward strand.
GGCTCGCGCGTGAGACGGAAGTTCCAGAACGACAGCACGTAGCCGCCCACCGAAAGCACCGACACGAGCAGCAGCAGGCCGATCGCCGCCGTGACCACGGTGAGCCACACGGGTTCCTGCGTCACGCGGTCGGCCAGCTCGCGCAGTGGCCCGTAGCGCACCGGGTCGAGGTTCAGCTCGTGCGCGAAGTGGTAGACGGTGCCGAGCATCGCCCCCACCACGGCGATCCCGGACAGCGTGAACGGCGCGTACCGCAGCCACTTCCGGTCGACGGCCGCCACGAGCTGCTCCGGCGGCGCCACGACATCGGCCGGCACCGTTTTCCGGTGCAGCAGCAGGGTCCGCAGCCGTTGCGCCTCCTCGCGCGTGACGGCGTCGAGCACCAGTTCGTCCTTGCCCGGCCCCTTCCCGTGCGAATGCCGCCCGGTGCCGATCCGCACCGCGGCCAGGGAGAACAGCCGGTGCTTCGGCTCCGACACCACGTCGACGGTGCGGATCCGGTCGCGCGGCACCGCCCGCTGCTTGCGCAGCAGCAGCCCGGTGCGCCATTCCACCTGCGTCGCGGTGACGCGGTAGCGCGAGGTGAGGCAATGCGAGATGCCGGTGGCGATCGTCAACGCCGTGAAAGCGAGCCCGATCCACTGCCAGCTGTTGCCGGAGCCCAGCACGAGCGCGCCGACGAGCACCGGCAGCGACCGCACGAGGTCGAGCACCGGCCGGATCAGCAGCATTCGCAGGTCGAGCCGGTGCCACGGTGCTTCCGCTGTGCCTTCGTACGCCTGCGTGGTCGCCGGCAACGCCGCGCTCACGTGGCGTCCCCGCGCACGGCCTGCGTGGTGCGCGTCAGTTCGTCGGCCAGCGCCACGGCGCGGTCATGGTCGAGGCCGGAGATCCGCAGCGGCCCCGCGGCCGACGCCGTGGTCACCGTGATCCGGGCCAGCCCGAACAGCTGTTCCAGCGGGCCGCGCTCGATGTCCACGGTCTGGATCCTCGAAATCGGCGCGATCCGCCACTCCTGCTTGAGCCAGCCCGACTGCGTGTACACGGCGTCGGAGGTGACCTCCCACCGGTGCACGCGGTAGCGCCACTGCGGCATCACGAGCAGGTGCAGCGGCCCGAGCACGCAGCAGAGCACGAGCGTCACCGAGAGCCACGACGGCGGGTCGTCGCTCGTAGCCACCACCACCGCCTGCACGCCGATCACGACGAGCCAGGCGATCGCGGCCGACGCCGTCCAGTGGCCGATCGCCTTGCGGCTCACCCGGTGCTCGGGTGGCCGAAGGCTGAGGCTCAGTTCTTGTGCGGTCACCTGCTCAGCGTGCCTGAACCGCGGTGACCGTGGCCACGACAAGTGTCACTGTGCCCCGATCCGGGGCCCCGGTGAGTGCGTGGCGTTACTATTTCCGCCGCGGGCGGGATGGATTCGCGGGGATGCCGCGTTGAAACCCGTTGGCGATCCGAGCAAAAGCAGGCGGATGCCCAAGGTGACGTCACCGGGCGTGCGGGCGGTTTCGGCCGTGACTGTGGTCGGATCGCCAACGAACAACACAGTACGTCTGTGCACGACAGCGAGCAGCAGGAGGATTCCGGTGGGATTCGATCCCGAGGAGCTGTACGAGGTGGACTCGGACGTCCCCGACCTGGACGGAGCCGTGCTCCTGCACTTCTTCGACGGTTTCATGGACGCGGGCTCCACCGGCAGGCTCGTCACCGACCACCTGACGAACGAGGTCGAGAACCGCGTGATCGCGCGCTTCGACGTCGACCGCCTCATCGACTACCGCTCCCGGCGCCCGCCGATGACCTACGCGGTGGACCACTGGGAGGACTACGAGGCCCCTGAGCTGGCCGTTCGCCTCCTGCACGACACCGACGGCGTGCCGTTCCTGCTGCTGTCCGGCCCTGAGCCCGACCACGAGTGGGAGCGCTTCGCCACCGCCGTGAAAAGCCTGGTGGAGCGCTGGGGCGTGCGCCTGACCGTCGGTTTCCACGGCATCCCGATGGGTGCCCCGCACACCCGTCCGCTCGGCGTCACGGCCCACGCCACGCGCGAGAGCCTCATCGGCGGCGACCACCAGCCGCTGCCCAACCGCATGCAGGTGCCCGGGAGCGTTTCCGCGCTGCTGGAGTACCGCCTCGGCGAGTGGGGCCACGACGCGATGGGCTTCGCCGCCCACGTGCCCCACTACCTCGCGCAGTCGGCCTACCCGTCGGCGGCGCTGCTGGTGCTGGAGTCCGTCGAGCGCGCCACCGGCCTGCAGTTGCCCGACGGTGAGCTGCGCGTGGCTGCGCAGGTCGCCACCGCCGAAATCGACCGCCAGGTCGCCGAGTCCGACGAGGTCGCCGACGTCGTGCGCGCGCTGGAGCGCCAGTACGACACGTTCGTCGAAGCCTCGGGCCGCGACAGCCTGCTGGCCGAGTCGCAGGAGCACATGCCGACGGCCGAGGAGCTCGGTTCGCAGTTCGAACGGTTCCTGGCCGAGCAGGGCGGAGACTCACCGGAACGCTGACGCCGACGGGTGCCCCGGCCGGTACCGGTCTCAGTCGCGGGCCCGTCGGCGCCCGGTGCGATACGCGATCGCGGCCGAGCGGACCGTCTGCCAGGCCCACCACATTCGTGTCGTCATGGTCGCCACCATCCCATGATCGGCCCTGGGGGTTTCGGGCAAGCTGCCCGTAGGGGTGCGGCGGGTGACGTTCGGGCCACGGGCAGCCACCACGCCACTGATCGGTACACAGTCGCTGATCGGTACACAGTGGACGCTTGCCGTTACCCGCGGGTAATCCGGCCGCCTCGAATCAACGCCCGGTTGACGTATATCGTCCCGGGATGAACCAGCCGCACCAAGATCGTTTCACGGCAAAGACTTTGGGCGGGGCGCTGCGGCGGAAAGCCGGCCTGGTGCTGCGCCGGGTGGCCACCCGCCTGCATGACCCGTACGCCGAACAGTTGAACCAGATCCGCGACGAGCTCCGCGCCGAGATCGTCCGCCAGGGTGACCGGTTGCTCGACCGGGTGGTGGAATTCGAAATCCGCAGCCGCCGCGACATCGTGTACGCCGGCGACCAGGACGCGGCGCTCGAGAGCAACATCTTCGCCCGCGAGAACCTCATCGGTGCCCGCCACTTCGGCAGCCCGCCCGAGACGCTGAAGTTCGCGTTGTCCCTGGCCCCGAGGGGTGGGATGGCGCTCGAGTTCGGCGTCGCGTCGGGCAACACACTGCGCACCATCGCCGCCGCGCGCGGCGGCGACGAAGTCTACGGCTTCGACTCCTTCGAAGGCCTGCCCGAGGCGTGGCTCAACGGCATGCCCGCCGGCGCCTTCGCCCGCGAGGACCTGCCGGACGTCCCCGGTGCGGAACTCGTCGTCGGCCTCTTCAACGACAGCCTCCCCGGATTCCTGGAGAAGCACCCGGGCCACGTCGATTTCCTCCACGTGGACGGCGACCTCTACAGCTCCGCGAAAACCGTGCTCGACAACGTCGGCCCGCGCCTGCGCCCGGGCAGCATCGTGCACTTCGACGAGTTCTTCAACTTCCCCGGCTGGAAGCGCCACGAGTACCGCGCGTGGATGGAACACATCGAGAAGACGGGCGTCGAGTTCACGTACGAGGCCTATACGTACAACGACAACCAGGTGACGGTGCGGATCACGCACGTGCCGGGGTACGAGGCTCCCGCGCAGGACGAGGTGTCCGTGGACCACGCCTGACGCTTGCCGCGAGAAACGCCGGCTTCGCCTGTTCTCGAGGGCGGGTCCGGCGTTTTCCCTTTCCTGTCGACCTTTTCGAACAAGATCGAAAGGCTTCCGGAAGATCACGCCCTAACGCGGGTGGCAGCCCTGCTCGTTCAGCGGCCCGATCGACGGCAGGACCAGACCGCACAGGTAACCGTCGATCCAGTGGCCGTTGCCCGCGAGGTTGGTGCCGAGGCGCAGGAGCGGGGCAAGCGCTTTCACGCCGTGGGCGAGGGAATCCTGGTTGCGCTGCAACAAGGACGTGAGCTGGTCGAGGCCGGCGAGCGTCGGCGCGAGGGTGTGGTCGTTGTCGGCGATGAGGCCGGACAGCTGGGTGGCGAGGCGCCGCGAGCCGTCGAGCAGGGTGGAGATGGCGGACTCGCGGCGGGCCACCTCGTCGAGCAGGAGGTTGCCGTCGGCGAACAGGCGCCGCACTTCCGCGTCGCGGTCGACGAGCGTCGAGGACACGGTGCGGGTGTTGGCCAGCAGCGCGGTCAGCTGCGCGTCGCGGGAGGCGATGGTGTCCGACAGGCGGGAGAGTCCGCCGAGCGCCGTCCGGACGTCGGCGGGAGTGTCGGCGAACGTCGTGGCGAGCGTGTCGAAGCTGTGCGCGAGCCGCGCCGTGTCGATGTGGTCGACGGTGGCCGAGAGATCGCGGAACGCGTCGAGCACGTCGTAGGGCACGGTGGTGCGTGAGCTCGGGATCGGCACGTCTGGGTCGAGCGAGCCGGCGCCCGCCGGGTCGAGCGCGAGATATTTCTGGCCCAGCACCGTTTTCAGCTTGATGGCGGCAGTGGTGCTGTTGCCGAGCCACGCGTCCTTGACCTTGAACGACACCCGCACGCGAGCGCCGTCGAGCGTCACGGCGGACACGCGCCCGACCGCCACGCCGGCGATGCGCACGTCGTTGCCGTTCTGCAGTCCGGCGGCTTCGGCGAACTCTGCGGCGTACGTGGTGCCGTCGCCGATCACGGGCAGGTTCCGGGCGTTGAGCGCGGTGACGATGCCGAGCACCAGCACCGTGAGCCCCACCAGCGCGGTGCGGACGGGGTGGCGGGGACCTCGGGCTGATCGCACGGCGTGAACAGTGCCGCAGCCGGCGCGGTGACGCCAGTCACACAACACCTTCGGTGGAAGCCGGGCGGGTTCGGCGGAGGTCGCCGGCGGGTACTTTTCGGCGAAACGTTCAACCCCCGGCGGAAGGTGGCACGGCGTGGCGCACACTCGGGTCTACCGCGACGGCGTGCTGGTCGAAGAGAACTTCCCGGTCGAGCAGGTCTCCGACTACCTGCAGGACCCGGCCACCACCGTCTGGCTCGACTTCTGCGAGCCGACCGAAGACGACCTCGCCTCGATCTCCGAAGAGCTCGGCCTCCATGCGCTGGCCGTCGAGGACGCGGCCGAGGAGCACCAGCGGCCCAAGTTCGACCGCTACGACACGCATTCCTTCCTCATCGCGTACTCGGCACACTTCGACGTCGACACCGGCATGGTCGCGAAGTCGGAGCTCGCTGCGTTCGTCACGAAGCAGGCTCTCGTGACCGTTCGCAAGGACGACGGGTTCGACATCGAAGCCGTGGCGCAGCGGTGGGACTCCTCGGCTGATCTCGCGAAGTCCGGCGTCGCGTTTCTGCTGCACGGCCTGCTCGACTACATCGTCGATGGGCACTTCGACAGCGTCCAGGCGCTCGACGACCAGATCGAAGCGCTGGAGGACCTGGTCTTCGACGAGCGGCCCGACCAGCGTGAGCTGCAACGGCGCTCGTTCCGGCTGCGCAAGAGCCTCACGGCGCTGCGCCGTGTGGTGCTGCCGATGCGCGAGGTCGTGAACACGGTGATGCGCCGCGACCAGCACCTGGTCGACAGCGTGATGATGCCGTATTTCCAGGACGTCTACGACCACGTGCTGCGCGCGTCGGAGTGGACGGAGTCGTTGCGCGACCTGGTGGCGACCGTGCGCGAGACGCAGCTGAACCTGCAGGGCAACCGGCTCAACACCATCATGAAGAAGGTCACGAGCTGGGCGGCGATCATCGCGGTGCCCACGGCGGTCACCGGGTTCTACGGGCAGAACGTACCCTACCCGGGATTCCAGGCCACGTCCGGGTTCTGGGTGTCCACAGTGGCCATTGTGCTGCTCTCGGTGGGCCTCTACGCGTCGTTCAAGCGCCGCGACTGGCTCTGATCGCGTTTCACCCCACGCGCACCCGGGTAGGTTCGCAGGAGAAGGGATTTCGCACTTCGGGGAGAACAGGCATGCGTGACATCAGCGCCGGGCTGCACCCGGCCGCGGACCTCTTGACCGAGGAAAACCTGGCGCACCAGGAAAAAGTGCGCCGCAAGGCAACTCTCGCCGTGGCGTCGAACTCGCGCGATGCCGACGACTGCGCGCTGCTGCTGGACATGCTGGGGCTGCACACGGCGGACAGCCGGCGCGGGGAAGTGGCCTGACCTCAGCCGGCGGAGAGCTGCTGCTCGGGTGTCTCCCGCTCCTGGCTTTCCCGGTCTCGGCACAGCGTGCACACGAGCTTTTGGCCGATGCACTGGCCTTCGGGAGTCACGAGATGGGCGACGTGCAACGTGGGGTAACCACACTTCTCGCAGGGAATCGCGGTGCTCTCGTGGCTGATCAGCACGCGGATCGGCATCGGGCTCTCCTCTGGCGGAGTCGGGTGGCGTCGGGCTAACCCGTTTGGCCGCGGCTCAGACGCGGCAGCGGCGGTTGTCACCCGTTCGGTGCAACAGGTTCACCCTGGGTAGAACGACAGCTCCGGCTGCGCAGTCTAGGCCCGATAGACCTCGATTCCGGCCACGTACGTCCGGACCACCCGCGTCGCGCCGATTTCCTGGCGCGGTCCGTCGAACGGGTCGCGGTCGAGAACCACCAGGTCGGCGGCCTTTCCGACGGTGAGCGCGCCCGTGATGTCGTCGAGGTGGTTCACCGCGGCGCTGCCCGCGGTGTAGGCGCGCAACGCGGTCGCGAGCGGTAACGCTTGTTCCGGACCCAAGGGCGGAGTGGTCGCGCCCGACAGGACGCGGTTCACGGCGACGTGGATCGCGGCCAGCGGGTCGGGGCTGCTGACCGGCCAGTCGCTGCCCATCGCGAGCGCGGCGCCGGTGCGCAGGAGATCGCCGAACGGGTACTGCCAGGCGGCGCGGGGATAGCCGAGGAAGGGCAGCGTGAGCACGTCCATCTGCGGTTCGTGCGCGGCCCACAGTGCCTGCAGGTTGGCCGTGGCGCCGAGGCGGTGGAAGCGCCCGACGTCGGACGGGTGCACCACCTGCAGGTGGGCGAGGTGGTGGCGGCGGTCGGAAGTGCCGTTGTCGGCGATGGCCGCTTCGAGCGCGTCGAGGACGTCGCGGACAGCGCGGTCGCCGATCGCGTGGAAGTGGACCTGGAAGCCGGCGGCGTCGAGGGCGGTGGTGACGTCGCAGAGCAGGGCGGGATCGAGGAAACCGAGGCCGCGGTCTCCGGTCGGGTGGCCGTGGGCGTCGAGGTAGGGCTCGAGCATGGCGGCGGTGAACGTCTCGACCACGCCGTCCTGCATCACCTTCACCGACGGCGTGTGGTAGCTGCGGCACCGCGCCGCTGTGGCCGCGCGGATCTCGGCGAGGCGCGCGACCTGGTCCGCGACGGCTTCCGGTGGGCACGAGCGGTCCCACCACAGCGCGCCGGTGACCTTCGCGGTCAGCGTGCCGGCGGCGTCGGCGCGCAGGTAGGACTCGTGGACGTTCGGCCCTTCGCCCGGCACGGCCACCCAGGCGTCCTGCCAGTTCGTGACACCGCAGGAGTGCAGGTAGCGCTGGGCTTCGGCGAGGGCCGCGTCGAGGTCTTCCTGCGTGTCGACCGGTGCGACGCGGGCGACGAGGTCGGCGGCGCCTTCGTGGAGGAGCCCGGTGGGTTCGCCGTCGGCGTCGCGTTCGATGCGGCCGTCGGCCGGGTCGGGGGTGTCGCGGTCGATCCCGGCTCGGGTGAGGGCGGCCGTGCTGACCCAGCTGGAGTGGTGGTCGCGGTTGGGGAGCAGCACCGGGCGATCGCCGACGACGGCGTCGAGCGCGGCGCGGTGCGGGCGGCCGCCGGGGAACGCTTCCATGGCCCAGCCGCCGCCGAGGACCCATTCCCGGTCGGGGTGGGCGCGGGCGTATTCGCCGATGATGCGTGCGTACGCGTCGGCGGTTGCGGCGCCCGAAAGGTCGCAGCGGATCCGTTCGAGTCCGCCCAGCACGGGGTGCACGTGGGCGTCGCCGAAACCCGGCAGCAGGAGTCCGCCGGCGAGGTCGACGACGTCGTCGGCTTCGCGCAGGAACGGCTCCACCGTGCGGTCGCCGCCGACGGCGACGATCCGGCCGTCGGACACCGCGACGGCCGAGCAGATCGTGCCCGCGGCGTCGGCGGTGAAGACTCGGCCGCCGCGGAACACCGTGGTCGTCATTACTGCACGGTAGCCGGGCGAGTCCAGGGAGGACTCCGGGTCGGATGGGGAATTTTCGTTGCCCCTGCGAACCATCTGTGCGTTCCGAAGCGGACCGATCTTGCAACCGACCAGCGAGATGACCACATCGGCGGAAGTGAACGTTTCGTCCGGGATGGTGCCCTCGCCCGCGTTGATCTTGCCCGAAGTTACCCCATCCGGTCGGCCGGAGGGGCCAAATCACGGGCCTCTGAGCACACTTCGTGACTCCCCAACCTTCTAACGGAGGAAGGCGTTGGGGCATTCGATGTATCTGCCACTCCGCCGTAACATCTTGTGCAGAGGAGCAGTCGGGTGAAAGCTCGGCTGAGGGGAGGGGTTTCGATGATGAATGCAAGCTGGGTGGATTTAGCGGACGACTACCTCACGCGCCAGCAGCGTGCGCTGGCCGAGGCCGTGGAGTCCGACGGGGGTTTCGGTGAGGGAGGCCGCAGCTTCCGGATCGCCGAGCACCTCGCGGCCGAAGGTGGCCTGCACCGTTCCGACGTGATGGCCGCGACGGCGCTTTTCCTGGCCTACACGGCCTTCCAGGCGGGCAACCTCGACGCGGCGCAGGGGTTCGCGCGACGGCTGCGCGGTCTGGACCCGGGCAGCGTCGAGCTCGTGTTCCACCTGATGCGGCTCGAGGTCGGGCGCGAGCAGGGCTGGCTGCCCCGTACGCAGTACGACGACCTGCTGGCCTACGCATGGCGCGAGAACCGCTTCGACCTGGCGCAGCGCGCCGGCGACATCCAGGCGCGCGACGTCGACCCCGGCGCGGCGCCGGTCGGTTCGTGGGCCGAGCTCGAGCGGACCCTCTGCCCGCTGGTGGCGTGACGCCTGCCTAGCGCGGTGGTTCCGGCGCGTTGCGCGCCATGAACGTGCCGGCGTCGCCCTGCGACGGGTCCACGAAGACCACGTCGTCGGGGCGCCGCCTCGGCACGTCCACCGACAGCACCACGAGCGGGTGCTCGCCGATCCGCGGGAAGCCGTGGACCTTGGTCTTCTCGAAGTGCAGCAGCAGGCCCGGGCGGGCTTCGAACTCTTCGCCGTCGAGGTGGAACGTGCCGCGGCCGCTGAGCACGTAGAGGTGCTCGTCGCATTCCGTGTGGTAGTGCAGCGGCAGCTCGCGGTAGATGCGGAAGATCCGCGCGCTGGCCGTGGGTTTGTCCACGAAGTACTCGTCGACCAGCATCGTGTCGGCCGTGTCGGGGAGCCGGTCCAGGGCGGCGAGGACGTCGAACACGTTGTCGTTTTCCACGGTCAGCTCCAATCGATTCGGTCGAAGAGCTCTTTCAGCTTGGCACCTCGGAGCGCGCTCGTCGCGGAGATCCAGGCGATGCGGCCTCGCAGGTGCGCCCGGAAATCGGGGTGGCCGGCGTGGTTCTGCGCCTGGGGGCCGGTTGTCGCGCAGTTGTGGAGAGTGGCGCGGAGGTCGTCGTAGTGGGTGCGCTGAACCGCGGGATTGGTGTTGACGACGAGGCCGGCCACGCGCTGGCACTGGTGCTTGGCGGCGACGGAGGTTTTGTCGTCGCGCAGGTGGAAGCCTTCGTCTTCGACGATTCGGCGGACGCCGGGGAGCAGGCGGTGGAGGAGCAGGGTGGCTTCGCCGGAGAAGGCGAGGTCGTCGGCGTAGCGGGTGTAGTTCGCGCCGAGTCTCTGTGCCAGGCCCGAGAGCCTTCGGTCGAGACGGTTGGTGACGGCGTTCGCGACGGCCGGGGATGAGGGTGCGCCTTGGGGCAGGTGCGGTTTTTTGAGTTGGTCGCGGACTTTTCTGGGTGCGCTTTTGAGGACGTCCGGTGGCGTGGTCGTTGTGAGGATTCCGGCCAGGGCCTGGGCGACGGCAGGTGGGTAGCCGGCCAGTTCGAGCAGTGAACGGATCCGGCGGGCGGAGACGGTCGGGAAGAAGTGCTCCAGGTCCATGCGGATGACTTTGTCCTGGCCCGCGTGGGGTTGCGCGCACGTGAGGATGGAGCGGCCGGGGTGGAAGCCGTGGGCGGCGTCGTGGACCGGCAGGGCGGTGAGGACGTGCCGGCGGATGCGCCGTTGGAGTTCCGCCAGGCGGGGTTTGGGGCGCTCGATGAGGCGGAGGCCGCCGGTGGCGGTGGGGATCCAGCGGTGGTGGTAATGGCGGAGGGTGTGGTTGGCGCGGTCGTTCCAGTGGCGGGGGTCGGAGAACCAGGAGAGTTCGCCTGGGGTGAGGTCCAGGGCTGCGGCGCAGGATTCGAAGGTGGGCCAGTGGGGGACTTGCCAGCGCCAGATTGGGGGGAGGGGGTCTAGGAGGGATGGTTCTTGGGGACCGAGTGGTGTGGCGTTCTCGGTTGGGGCGGCTGGCATGGATTGCTGGCTTGGCTCGGGTTGCTCGACTGACCCGGCTCGCTTGGTTGGCACGGCTCGCCGGCTCGGCTCGGCAGGGTGGGACGGCTCGGGTGGTGTGGCCGGGCTGGTCGGACTGGTCGGGCTGGTCGGCGACGCGGGGGTGACTCTTTCTCCGTTCATCCGCGCGGTCTTGTACGCGCAGCGTGCCGCCCTCGCGTGGGGCGCTGTGATCGGGTGATGTGGTGCGTTCCGGGGTTGCCCCGGAAGGGGTGGTTCTCCACCGGGCTCACCTCCCGCGTCGCCGGTGGTCGAGTTTAGGGGCTTTGGGGGAAGCGGGTGGCGGCTCGGCGTGCTGCGCACACCATTGCGCCCGATTGGTGGGTGGTGGGCACCCCGATTCTTGATTGTCACGACCGCGTTTTGGAAAGACATCGGGGGCCGGCCGGGGGAAGGGTGCGGGGAGGGGTGGGTGGGGGGTGAGTTGTGTTGCCGGGTGGGGGTTGAGGGGTGGCAAGGGCGGCGCCGGCCAGCGTTGTGTGATGGGCAGCGGCGGCGTGTGGTCGGGTTGCGTTGGGAGGTGCCGATGGGACGTGGAGTCGATGAGGCCATGGTCGAAGTTCGGGTCGCAGTGACTGTCGCTGAGCTTGAAGAGGCGCGGGAGTGTTGGCGTGCGGCCAATGTTGCGCGCGGCAAGGTGCCTGGGGTGGAGCGGGTGGAGCGGGTGCGGGAGAAGTTGGCGGATCCCGAAGCGCTGGTGCTCGTGGCGGTGGAGGGCGGGTGCGTCGTCGGCATGGTGTTGGCCGAGGCGGGGCGGCCGGAGGATGGGCGGGGGCCGGTGGAGCCGGGGTTGTGTCACGTCTCGATGGTGTTCGTGCGGCCGGAGCGCTGGGGTGCGGGAGTGGGTGCGGCGTTGCTGGGTGTGCTGAAAGAGTGCGCTGCGGGCCGGGGGCAGAGCCGGTTGCAGTTGTGGACCGGCGTCGCCAATGAGCGGGCGCTCGCGTTGTACCGGCGTGTGGGGTTCAGGGCCAGCGGGCGGCGGCACGAGATCTTCGGGGTCGGGCAGGTCGTTCACCTGGTGTGTTCCGGTGGGTGACACGGGCCACGCGCGGACTCTCTTGACCTCAAGACCTTGCCTATAGCAAGTTTTGCCTTATGCAAGACTCCGATCTTGACCGCCTGGAGCGGCTGACGCGGGTGCTCGTGGCGGTGGCGTGGGACAGTGCGCACGCCGCGCCGCGGGGGGTGACGTTTCCGCAGGTGAGGTTGCTGGTCGTGTTGGCAAGTGTGGGGCGGGTGCCGTGTTCGCGGTTGGCGGCGGCGATGGGCGTGAACGCTTCGTCGGTGACGCGGTTGGCGGACAAGCTCGAGGCGCACGGCTATGTGCGGCGCGGGGAGGACGAGCACCGGCGCACCGTCGTCACTGTTGAGGTCACGAAGGCGGGGCAGGCAGTGGTGGATGACGTGCTCGCGCGCAGGCATGAGGCGCTCGGGGAGTTGCTGGGGCAGCTCGATCCGAAGCAACGTGAACAAGCGGCGGCAAGCGTCGAGGACTTGCTGGCGGCGGCGGAAAAGGCGCCGCTGGTGCCGTCGGCCGGGCCGGGGCGGCTGTGAGCGCGCCGGGGCGGGCGGCGCACCTGGGGGACTTCAGTGTGCGGCCGCGGATGTTGCTGATCACGGCGTTCGCGCTCTTCGTGGGGGCGGCGAGCGCGGTGGCGGCGTTCGCGTTGCTGAAGCTGATCGGGTTGATCACCAATCTCGTCTTCTACCAGCGCGTCGCCACCGACCTGGTGGCGCCGGGCGCGGTGCACCACCCGTGGTGGCTCGTGGTGGTCGCGCCGGTCGTCGGCGGGCTCGTGATCGGGGTGATGGCGCGGTACGGCTCGGAAAAGATCCGTGGCCACGGCATGCCCGAGGCGATCGAGGCCATCCTCACGGGAGAGAGCCGCGTGGCGCCGCGGGTGGCGTTGCTCAAGCCCGTGTCGGCGGCGGTGAGCATCGGGACGGGGGGACCGTTCGGGGCCGAGGGGCCGATCATCATGACCGGCGGCGCCGTCGGGTCGATCCTCGCGCAGCTGCTGAAACTCAGTGCGGACGAGCGAAAGACGTTGCTGGTCGCGGGATCCGCGGGTGGCATGGCGGCGACGTTCAACGCGCCGCTCGCCTCGATCCTGCTGGCCGTGGAGCTGCTGCTGTTCGAGTGGCGCCCGCGCAGCCTCGTGCCGGTCGCGGGGGCCGTCGCGGTGAGCACCGTACTGAGGGGCTACCTCCTCGGCACCGGGCCGGTGTTCGGGGTGCAGGCGCCGCAGAGCACCGGGCCGCTGGCCGACGGGCTGGCGCTGATCCCCGGCATCACCGGCGGCCTGCTGGCCATCGGGGCGACGGCGCTCGTCTACTTCGCCGAGGACCTGTTCGCGCGCGTGCCCGTGCACTGGATGTGGTGGCCGGCGATCGGTGGCCTGATCATCGGCGCGGGCGGGCTGGTCGAACCGCACGCGCTGGGCGTGGGTTACGACGTGATCGACCAGCTGCTCACCGGCCAGGCCACCACGCAGCTGATCGTGGGCATCCTCGTGGTCAAAACGCTGATCTGGGCCCTGTCACTGGGCTCCGGCACGTCCGGCGGCGTGCTGGCGCCGGTGTTCATGATCGGCGCCGCGCTGGGTGCGGCCGAGGGGGCGCTGCTGCCGCACGTCGCGGCCGGGTTCTGGGCGACGTGCGGGCTGGCCGCGGTGGTCGGTGGCGTGATGCGCTCGCCGCTGACCGGCATCGTCTTCACACTCGAGCTCACCCACGCGTGGAGCTACCTGCTGCCGCTCGTGGTCGCCTCGGTGTCGGCATACGCGTTGTCCGTGTTGCTGCTGAAGCGTTCCGTGCTCACGGAGAAGATCGCGCGGCGGCGCTTGCACCTCACGCGCGAGTACACGACCGACCCGTTGGAGACGTTCTTCGTGCACGAGGTGATGACGCCGGGGCCGGCCGCGCCCGCGCGCGTCACCGCGTTCCCCGACGAGACGCTGCGCGAGGTCGCCAACAAGCTCGCGCTCGGCCACGTCACCCGCGCCCGGGTGGTGGACCGCGAGGACCCGGAAAAGGTCCTCGGTGTCGTCACGCTCGCGCAGCTGCTGCACGCGCGCAGACGTGACCTGCACGAGGAGCACCACCGCGAGCGCGTGCTGCCGATGCGGGTCGTGGTCCCGGACTGACAGCCCCGCGCACGTCGCGATCTTGACAGTGTGAAAATGATCCACGTGGGTTCGCAATCGCGGCGGCGCTGGTCGCCCGGGTGGATCGTGTTCACCATCGTCCTGGTGCTGATCGCCGTGCCGGCGAGCGTGGTCGGCTACAACACGCTCACGGCCGGCGCGCACGAGGAGGAGCACACCGTCTCCCCCGCTTACTTCGCCGACGTCTCGGCGCTGCCCGTCGCGCCGCCGGCGCCCGCCGTACAGCCGGGCGGGTCGAGCGGCACCTGGCGCATCGGCTGCGGCCGTGACGAGGAGGGGCGTCACAACTCGGACAACGTCGTGATCAGCCCCGGCGTCGCCGGCGGGGCGCACCATCTGCACGACTACGTCGGCAACGACTCCACCACGGCGTTCTCCACCGACGCTTCCCTCGCCGCCGCCGGCACCACCTGCCAGGCCGGCGACAAGTCGACCTACTACTGGCCCGTGCTGCGCCTGCCCCACGGCGACGCGCGCCAGACCGTGTTCGGGCGGATCCTCGTGCCGGACTCGGTGCTGATCGAGTACCAGGGCAGCCCGGTCACCAACGTCGTGCCGATGCCCCGCTTCCTGCGCGCCAACACCGGCAACCCACACGGGTACACCCAGGGCGGCGTCGGCACCGACCACGTGCAGTGGACGTGTTCCGGCAGCCGCGACCACGTCGGGCGCCAGTACCCGCGCTGCCCGGCCGGGCAGCAAGTCGTGCGGCTGTTCGACTTCCCGAGCTGCTGGAACGGTCGCACCACCGACAGCGCCAACCACAAGTCGCACCTGGTCTTCCCGGCTCCGAACGGCGCGTGCCAGGCCGGCACGTTCGCCGTTCCGCGCCTGCACCTGGAGATCTCCTACACCGTGCCGGCCGGCGCGGAGTACGCGATCGACTCGTTCCCGGAGGAGCTGAACAACCCCGTCTCCGACCACGCCGACTTCATCGACGTGATGCCGGACGCCCTGATGGCGACGGTCGTCGACTGCGTGAACTCCGGCAAGCACTGCTCTGCCTGACGCCCGAGGCCGAACTGTGGCGTTGGTCACGGTTCGGTATCCGCTGAACTGAACCCCGCTCGCCATCCGTGTGCCCCTCGTGGAGGTGAGGAGATCCCGCACCTTGCGGGACTCGGGAGGGTGGTAGCGGATGGCCGGGTTGAGGACCCGTCATCGCCAGCAGGTCGCCGACGAGGCTCTCGTGCGCTCGCTGTTCGAGGAGCACGGCAAGGCGATGCTGGCGTACGCCACGAGGCTGCTCGGTGATCGAGCGGCGGCGGAAGACGTCGTGCAGGAGGCATTGGTGCGCGCTTGGCGACACCCCGACAGCCTGGTCAACGGCAAGGGCTCGGTGCGGGGCTGGCTGCTGACCGTGGTGCGGAACCTGGTCACGGACAAGATCCGGGCGCGGGCCGCGCGGCCCACGGAGGTGGCGGAGTCGCCGACCACCGTGCCGGTGGCGCGCGACCACTCCGACCAGGTCGTGGACTCGATGGTGGTGCTCGCGGCGCTGGACGACCTGAGCGCCGAGCACCGCGAAGTCCTGGAACACGTGTACCTGCACGGGCGGACGGTCGGCGAGACCGCCGAGAAACTGGGCATACCACCGGGCACGGTGAAATCGCGCTCCTACTACGGGTTGCGCGCTTTGCGTGAGCAGTTCCGGTCGCAGCGACTGGGAGTGGGGGCCGCCTGATGAACACTTCGCACAACGACCGGTTCGACCTCGAGGCCTACGTGGCCGGCGAGGCGGGCACAACCGACCAGCAGGACGTCGAGCAGCACCTGACGACCTGCGCGGAGTGCCGGGAGGAGGTGGAGTCATTGCGTGAGATGCAGGAGTTCCTGGGCGCGTTGCCGCCCGAGGCGCTGCTCGACGGGCCGCCGGACGACGCGGACCTGCTGCTGCAACGCACCTTGCGGCAGATCAGGTCGGAGTCGGCGGGTGCCCGCGGCCGGGGCCGGATCCTGGCCGCGTCGGCGGCGGTCGTCGTCGCCGCGGCGGCGCTGGGCGCGGGCGTGCTCGTCGGGAAGTCGGGCGACGGCGGGCCAGGAACGGCCGTCGCCGCGCCACCGGTGTCCGCGCCGGCCACTGTGGCACCAGGAACCCGCTTCGTGACAGGCGAGTCCGCCTCCGGGGCACGGCTGAACGTCGCCGTCACGCCGGCGGTCGGCTGGGTGCGGCTCAACGCGTCCGTCACCGGCATCCCGGAGGGGCAGAAGTGCCGGCTCGTGGTGGTCGGCAAGGACGGCAGCCGTGAGATCGCCGGCAACTGGCTGGTGTCGGACAAGGCCGCGAGCGACGGCGTGAACCTCGACGGTTCGGCGCTCGTCGACCCGGCGAACGTCGCGTCGGTGCTCGTGGAGAACACCGACGGGCACCAGTTCGTGTCGGCCTCGCTGTAGGTTCGTCGAAGGGCGCTGCCCGTTCGTCCAGTGTGGACTGGAGGAACGGGCAGCGCTTTTCTGCTGTCCTGGCAAGGAGTTCTCGTTTTGGCCAGGTGTGACCGCCGTCACGAAACTTCGGTGAACCCTCACGGGGACCACACCCGTGTACCGGTCATCAAAGGCTCGCCATCTCCGGCAGCCGGCTCTGACAGGGAGAAACCCGAAATGTTGCGTACTCGAGTTGCGATGCTCGCCGCCCTGGTGGCGACGGGTGTGGCGGCGCTGACGGCGTGCGGTTCCACCGCCGGCACGCCGAGTGCCGCTCCGGCCGGTGCCGGGGGCACCGACACGGCGTCGTCGGTCAACTTCCTGACCGGGACGGCCCAGGAGAACGGCGCGCCGCAGAACACCGGCGACTTCGCCGACCCGTCCGACACCGACGCCGCCGAGCAGTGGGTGGAGCTCGACGCCGGGTCCGCGTCCGGCCTGAACCCGGTGGTGCTGAACGGAAAAGGCTTCCTGCTCTACCGCTTCGACAAGGACAGCCCGAAGCCGCCGACGTCCAACTGCAACGGTGACTGCGCCAAGACCTGGCCGGCGGTCACGGTGAAGGCGGGCGGCAAGGTGTTCCTCAACGGTGTCGACAAGAACGACGTCGGCTTCGTCAAGCGCCAGGACGGCACGCTGCAGGTCACGATCGGCAACTGGCCGGTGTACAAGTTCAGCGGCGACTCGCAGCCGGGCCAGGCCAAGGGCCAGGGCGTGGGCGGCACGTGGTTCGGCGTCACGCCGGAGGGCGGCAAGGCCCAGGCCTCGCAGGAGGGCACCGACCCGACGACCGGCGTCGACTACAAGACCGGTACCGCCAAGGAAAACGGCGCGGACCTGAGCCAGGGCGACGACTACAAGGGCCCGCGCACCGACGACGCCGCGATGAAGTGGGTGCAGCTGACCCGCGGCTCGGCCGGTGGCTTGAACCCGATCGTCCACGACGGTGCCGGCATGACGCTCTACCGCTTCGACAAGGACAGCCCGAAGCCGCCGACGTCCAACTGCAACGGTGACTGCGCTGTGAAGTGGCCGCCGGTGCTGGTGAAGCCGGGCTCGCGCATCTTCGTCAACGGTGTTCCCGCCGCCAAGATCGGCATCCTGACCCGCGCCGACGGTTCCCGCCAGGTCACCATCGGCGGCTGGGCGCTCTACCGCTTCTCCGGCGACAAGAAGGCCGGCGACATCAACGGTGAAGGCGTCGGCGGCACCTGGTTCGCCATCTCGCCGACCGGTGGCAAGGTACTGCCGAAGGGTGGCGCCCCCGCCTCCAGCGGCCAGGCGGCCCCGCCCGCGTCCTCTTCCTCGACCGCGACCCCGCCGTCCTCGAGCACCACGACTCCTCCCGGTGGCGTGACCCTCGGCAACGGCAGCGCGATCCTCGACAGCGGCATCAACTTCTCCGAGCCCAACGGTTCCTTCGGTGTGGCGGGCCCGGGCTGTGTCGCCAACCCGCAGCCGACGCAGGTTTCCTCCATCCAGCTCAGCGGTGGCCCGGTGAAGCTCTGGAAGGGCCCGAACTGCACCGGTCAGTCGATGGTCATCACGGCCAGCGTGGCCGACCTGAGCAAGATCGGTTTCGACAAGCAGGTCGCCTCGATCCGCTTCGGCGACAAGTGAAGTAACCCGTAGCCGAAGAGCCGGCGTGTGCACCGACGGGGGGTGCACACACCGGCTCTTCTTTTATGGGCACTGTTTACGCTATGTGGCGGGAGTGGCCGGACCAGAAGGGTTCGGCCAGTTTTCGTTTGTCCACTTTGCCCACTGGGGTGAGGGGCAGCTCGGCGGTGAAGTCCACGGTGGACGGTACGAAGTGGTCTCCGCCGAGTTCTTCGCGTACGTGGTGGCGGAGTTCGGCTTCGGTGGCTCGGGCTACGACGACGGCGTGAACCAGCTCCCCCTCGCCGTTCTTTCCCGGGACCGCGAAGACAGCCGCGGCTTTGACGGCGGGGTGGGTGAGCAGGGTGTGCTCGATGGCGGTGGAGGCGACCTTGGTGCCGTGCTCGCCGGTGATGATCACATCGGCGATGCGGTCGTGGAGGTAGAGGTAGCCTTCGTCGTCGAAGTGGCCCAGGTCGCCGGTGGGGAGCCAGTCGTCGGCGATCGGGGGTTCGCCGTGGTAGCCGTCCATCATGGACAGTCCGCGGACGAGGATCTCGCCGTTCTCCGTGCGGGCCTCCATGCCGGGGACGATGCGGCCCACGGAGCCGAGCCGGTGGTCCCGGGTGAGCTCTTCGGCCGAGATGCCGGCGATCATTGGTGCTTCGGTGAGGCCGTATCCCTGGCCGACTTTTGCGCCGAAGGTGTCGAGCGCCTGCCTGAGCCTTCTCGGCGGAAGCGGGGCGGCGCCGAGGGAGAGGGATTTCAGGCTGGAGACGTCGGTGCCGGCCAGTGCCGGGCTGTCGAGGACTTTTGCCAGGCGTGGTGGGGTGAGGGAGAGGCTGGTGACGCGGTGGTTTTCGATGTCGCGGAGGAGCTCTTCGGCGTCGAAGCTTGTGCGGAGCACGATTTTGTTGCCACCCAGGAGTGCGCCGAGCGTGGCGGCGTTGCCGGTCATGTGCGTGAGCGGGGCGGTGATGAGGACGGTTTGGGTGCCGTCGGGGGTGAAGATGTGAGCCATGCCGTCGTAGATGCCGGTGTGGCGGATGAGTTTGGGGGTGCCCGTGGTGCCGCCGGTGGGGAAGATCGCGGTGACCCGGTCGGGGATGGTGTCCGGAGTGGACGGTTTGCCGGTGGTGAGCTCGTCGAGGTCGAGGAGGGTGGCGCCGGTCTGCTCGAGGGCTGCTTCCCTGGCCGGCTTGCTGGCTGACGTTGCCACCAGCAGCACTTCGAGCCCCCGCAACTGGGCGGCGACCTGCGCGAGGATCACTTCGGGCCGGTTGGGCGAGTCGATCGCCACGATGCCGGTTGTGCCGCTGAGGCCGGTGTGGATCCGGCGGAGCGTTTCGGCTGCTGCGCCGTAGGTCGTGGCGCGCCCTTCGTGGTGGAAGAGGACGGTGTCGCCACCCTGGTCGAGCATGGTGAGGACGCGGGTCAGGAAGTAGCTCACGTGCGGCACGGTAGCCGTATCTGCTGATGTTCCGGCCCATGCGGTGCGGCAGCAACCCCTGCGGCGACGGATCCGGCGACCCTTGCGGCGAAGACGGAAGGGCGGGGGCTTTCGGTGAGTCCATTCGGCCGATTCAGGGTTGCCGGATCGGTGCAGGCGCGATTGTCGGTGGTGGGCGCGTATCGGGGCAACTCGGCCAGGGCGCCGCACTGGCAGATTTCGGACATCGCGCACCCTTCGGTCGGAGAGTTTTCGCCCGTCACGCGCGGGCGTTACCGTGGGCCCACTGGAGGGAGTGCCATGAAGCGTGTCGTGCAGGTGGTGGCCGCCGTCGCGGTGGCCGTGGTGACGGTGGGGGCGGTGCCTGGGGCGGCGGGCGGCCGGGAGCTGACGCCGAGGCAGCTGGCGGGGCAGCGGGTCATTTACTCGTACGCCGGGTTGACGCCGCCGGTGCAGCTGCTGCAGCGGATTCGCGCGGGTGAAGCGGGTGGGGTGATCTTCTTCGGCGAGAACATCTCGTCGAGCAGCCAGATCGCGGGCGTGGTGAAGCAGCTTCGCGACGCGGCGGCGCAGAGTCCGGTGCGCGGGCCGTTGCTGTTGATGACCGACCAGGAAGGCGGGCAGGTCCGGCGGCTGCCGGGCGAGCCGACGCTGTCGGAGAAGCAGGTGGGGCAGTCGGCGAACCCGGAGGCGGCGGCGAAGGCGGCCGGCACGGGCGCCGGGAAGAACCTCGCGGGCGTGGGGATGAACGTCAATCTCTCGCCCGTGCTCGACGTCTACCGGCAGGCCGGGAACTTCATCGACGAATACGGTCGCTCGTACTCGAGCGACGCCACCAAGGCGGGCACGCTGGGCCGGGACTTCGTCGCCGCGGAGCAGGCCACGGGCGTCGCGTCGACGGCGAAGCACTTCCCCGGGCTGGGGGCGGCTCCGGCGGGGAGCAACACGGACGTCGCGCCGGTGACGTTGAACGTGCCGCTTCCGGAGCTGCGTACGAAGGACGAAGCGCCGTACGCGGGGACGGCCGCGAAGCTCGTGATGCTGTCGTGGGCCGTGTACCCGGCGCTCGACGCGAGCCACCCGGCGGGCCTCTCACCGACGGTCGTGCAGGAAGAACTGCGCCGCCGCGACGGCTTCCGCGGCGTCACCATCACCGACGCCCTCGAGGCCGGCGCCCTCCAGGACTACGGCGACACCGGCAACCGCGCCGTGCTCGCCGCGAAGGCGGGCGTCGACCTGATCCTCGCCTCCGGCCGCGACGTCAACCAGGGCGACGCGGCTGCCGACGCGCTCGCGAAGAACCTCGGCTCGATCCCGGACTTCACGACGTCGGTGGACCGCATTTCGGCTCTGCGCAAGGGGTTGTCCTAGCCTCGAACGGCGAACCGCCGCAAGCTCGGCGTCGTCACGGCGACGGCGGCGACCGCGGCCATGCACAACAGCCCGCCGCTGACGAGCGACGCCAGCGCAGACGTCGGCGCCGCCACCAGCCCCGCGCGCAGGTTGCCGAGGTCCGGCCCCGCCTGTCCGACGATCTGCTCCGCCGCGGCAACCCGCCCGAGCAGCGCGTCGGGCGTGTGCAGCTGCACGACCGTGCTGCGCGAAACCACCGACACCGTGTCCGCGGCGCCGGCCAACGCCAGGAAACCCAGGCCCAGCCACGGATCCGTGGTGAGCCCGAACAGCGTCAGCGCAAGACCCCAAGCGGCCGACCCCACCAGCATCACCAGCCCCGGCCGTGGCAGGCGGGTGAAGACGCCGGAGAACACGGACGCCGCCACGCCGCCGACGGCGATCGCGGTGAGGAACAGGCCGAGGGTGCGCGGGTTGCCGCCGAAGCGTTCGGCGTTGACGAGCGGGAAGAGGCTCGTCGGCATGGACAGGACCATCGCGGCGAGGTCCGTGAGGAGCGCGCCGCGGACGGCGGGGGTGCGGACGAGGAACGCGAGGCCGTCGGCGATGCCGCGCAGGCCGGGGCGCGCGGAGTCGTCGGGTTGCATGGCCGGCAGGCCGAAGGCGCCGTAGAACGCGCAGCCGAACGTCACTGCGTCGACGGCGTAGCAGCCGGTCACACCGACCCAGCCGATGAGTACGCCGCCGATCGCGGGGCCGAGCAACATGCAGCCCTGGAAGGAAATCCGGTTGAGCGCGAGCCCGGCGGCGAGCTGTTCGCGCGGCAGCAGCCGGGGGATGAACGTGCGCGACGCCGGCCCGCTGCCCGCGACGAAACACGACTGCACCGCCAGGATCGCCAGCACCCCGCCGACGGGGAACCCCGGCACCGCGCTCTGCGCGACCAGCAGCACCGAGCACGCGGCCTGCGCCACCGTCATCACCAGGTAGAACCGCCGCCGGTCGACGCGGTCCACGAGAGTGCCCGCGAACAGCCCGAACGCGACGATCGGCAACGCCTGCGCCAGCCCGACGGCGCCCGTCCACACGGTGCTGCCCGTGCGTTCCCAGACCTGGAACAGCACGGCCACGAGCGTCAGTTGCGCGCCGAGCACCGAGCACGTGCGCCCGATCCACAGCCGCCGAAACTGCGGCGAAGTGCGCAACGGCGTCACGTCGAGCAGCTGCGCTCTCATCGCCAGGCCTCGTCACCTTCGAGCTTCTCGGCGATGCGGTCGTGGAAGCTCTTGCGCGCCAACGCTTTCTCGACGTCCCCGACCACCTTGCTCAACGGGTACGGGATCTCGGCCTCGAGGTCGGCCAGCACTGCCTCCGTCGCGCGCCACTCCGCCGCGAGCCGGCCGACGATCTCCTCGGCCTTGGGCGTGAGCACCACCTTCTTGCTGCGCGCGTCGTCGCCCGTGGTGGTGGTGACCAGGCCGGCTTTGCGCATGGCGGCCACCTTCTGGCTCAACGCCGAGTGCGTCCGCTCGACCGACGCCGCCAGCTCGGTGATCGTCATCGGCCCGCGCGCGTGCAGGCGCAGGAGCTCCATGACGAAGCTCGGTTTGAGGCCTTCGATGCCGCGCTCGGTGTAGAGGCGGCCGATGTCGTCGTCCATCGCGTGCTGGAGCAGGCGCATGGGGCGCCAGAGGCTCTGCTCGGTGGGATCGGTGAACTCGGGCATGAGGGGGAGTGTAACAGGACTTATATAAGTGCTGTTGTAACGGGGCTGTTCGAGTGAAGGTGTTCCGCTGGCTGGGAAATTGGCCGATTCGTTGTGGTTCAAGGGAAATCTTGTTCTTCAATGCCGGTTCGGAAGTCGATCACGCGGGTACTTTTCCGGCGCTGGCAAAGGATTCCCCACCGCTGCCGGCTTGGAGGATGCGTGCGTCACGAGCCGAGGTTCACCCGTCGAGCGGTATTCACGGCGGCGTTCGCGGGGATGGTCGTGAGCGCGTGTGGGGCGGTGTCGCGACGGGTTCCGGCGGGGGCGTCACCGCCGTCCTCTTCGCAGCCGCCACTGTCGCCGCCACCGCCCCCTCCGCCGCCGAACGCGCTGGCCACGAGCCTGCTCGTCGGCTACTGCGGTGCGCCGCACGCGAAAGCCCTCGGCGAGATGACCGGTGATCTCGCGGCGGCCGGGCGCAAGCTTCTCGGGCAGGCGGGGGCGTACCGGCAGGCGGTGACGCCCGTCGTCGAGCTCATCGCGACGGCCGCCCACCGCACGCCCGGCCCCGACGGCATGTACCGCACCCGCGCGTCCGATGCCACGATCGCCGGCTACCTCGCCGAAGCGCGGGCGCTCAAGGGTGTGCTGCTGCTCAACATCCAGCCCGGCCGCGCGGATTTCCTGCCCGAGGTGCGGGCGTACGAGCGGTGGCTGGCCGAGCCGGACGTCGGCGTCGCGCTCGACCCGGAGTGGGCCGTCGAGCCGGGGGTGGTGCCGGGTGAGAAGTTCGGGCGGACGACGGGCGCGGAGCTCGACGGCGTCGCGGCCTACCTCGCCCGGCTTGCCCAGGACCGTCGGCTGCCCGACAAGATCATGGCCTACCACCAGGTCGCGGCTTCGATCGTCCGCGACGAGGCCGCGTTGGGGCCGCACCCGGGTGTGTCCATCGTGAAGGTCGTCGACGGCATCGGCAGCGCGGCCGCGAAGAAGGCGACCTGGCGCACGCTCATGGCGGCCAAACCGGCGCACGTGCTGGCCGGCTTCAAGCTGTTCTACGAGGAGGACACGCGTCACGGCGCAGCGCTGATGACCCCGTCCGAGGTACTCGCGCTCACGCCGAAACCCGCGTACGTCGTGTATGAGTAAGCGCCCCCGATCCGGGTGACACCCACGCGTGTGGTCATCCGCTCGGCGCCGGGAGGAACGGGCACTCTTGCTGGGGACCCTCCACGACGGGAGCAGCTCGTATGCAGGCCTGGTGGCCCCTCGCGACGGTCGCCGCGGTGTTCGCGGCGCTCGCCCTGGTGCACCTCCGCCGCTCGGCCCTGCCGCGCGGCCCCAGGCAGCCGGCCGAGGCGCCTTCGGTCCGGCGGCTGCTGTCGCCTGAACCGCCTGGTGCGGTCGCGCCGCGCGGTCGGGCCCGCCACCGCCTGGAGCCGGCCGCGCGCTCCCGCGGTGAGGTCGACCCTCTGGCGCGCTACCCCGTAGCGCGGCAACGCCCGGTGCCCAACGTCGTCGCCCAGCACCTCGGCGGCCTTGGCCCGACGCCGACGCAACCGTTCGCGCTCCCGCAACCCCGCAACCGCGGCACCGACTCGCGGAACTGGCCCGCCGCCGCGCCCCCGCGCCCGACCCCGCCGACCCGTCGCCGCACCCGCCCCGGCAAGATCATCATCGACCCGGCCTGGCCGGGGCCCCCGGTTTCCCGGTCCCGCCCGGCGGCTCCCGATCCGTCCGGACGGGACCGGGAACCGCGCACCTGGCCCAGCCGACGCGACCGTGACCGCCCCGACGATTGACGACGGTTTCCCGGCACGGAGATCTGACATCGGAACGATGATCGTGGCGACCCCGGCTTCGGAGCGGAGTCGTGGAGCTGTATGCCGCTTCGGCGATCCGCGCTGGTCCGGGTGTCGTGGAGATCGGAGCAGCTCCGGCGGTTGACGGCGGCCGGAATCAGGGTCGTCGTGATCGGGGAGCCGAGATCACGGCGGTAGGGAACGGAATCGCTCGGTGTTCGGCGGCGTCGTGATGGAGATCAGCCGAGATCAGAGCCGCCGCGACCCGCGGCCCCGGAGATCGCAGTCACCCGGACGATTGACGGGCGCCACCGCCGGGTACGTCAGGGATAGCCCGCCGCTGTGGTCCCTCCCCCCACCTCTGCGGCGGCGGGCGCGGGCCGGGCCCCCGACTGCGGGGCCCGGCCCTGCCACAGTCCTATGTGGACTAAATTGCCGGCTCGCCCGGGCAGCTGCCCGTGGCAGTCCGCCCGGTGCTGAAGAACTCCACCGCCTTCGACCCGCACGCCACGAGGTCGAGGGAGCCGTGCGCGCCGTTGTCGACGGTCAGGAGCGAACCGCCGAGGTGGCGGCGCATGTCCTGCGCCCAAGACGCCGGGGTGGTCGTCTCCGTGCGGTGGGCCACCAGTTGCAGCGGACTCGTCCCGCGAACCAGGTGCCACGGCTGCTTCGGCAACGGCCACCCCGCGCACCAGTGCTGGTAGCCGGCCATGCCGTGGAACAGCGGCGACGAAGCCTGCCGCTGCTGCTCCTCGCGCCACATGGCGGGTTCGCTCGGGTCGGCGCCCTGGTCGTTGCACAGCACGGAAACCTGCATGAGCAAGCCGGCGAAGTGGCTGTCCTCGAGGCCGAACCCGGTGAACTCCGGCTCGTTCCCGACGAGCGGCGGGTTCTTGCCGTCGCGAAGGGCGGTGAGGGTGTCGGCCATGGCGGGCCAGTGGGATTGCTGGTAGGTCAGCACGGTGCGGAGGTTGCCGCCGCTGAACGTGAGCGGTTTGCCGTCGGCGGTGACCTGGCGCGGGTGGGCGTCGAGGTCGGCGGCGAGGGCGGTGACGTCGGTGCGGATCTTCGCGGCGTCGGTGCCGAGGTGGTACTGGCCGTCGCGCGCGGCGAGCCAGGCGGCGAAGCGGGAGAAGTTGGCTTCGGCGGCGTCGACCTGGCCGTTGTTCATCGTGCGGAGGCTGAAGTCGGGCGGCATCACGGAGTCGAGCAGCATGCGGTCGACGTGCTGGTCGTAGCGGCTGCGGTACACGGCGCCGAGCGCGGTGCCCCAGGACACCCCGTAGAAGCTGATCTTCTGCTCGCCCAGCGCGATCCGGATCTGGTCGAGGTCGCGCGCGACCACGTCGGTCGACAGGCTCGCGATGAACTCCGGGTCGTAAGCGGTGCAGCGGGCGTTCTGCTTGGCCGTCTGCGAGTAGCCCTGCCGGTACTGCTCGGCCGGCGGCGCGCTCGGGTCGGGATTCGGGCCGTCCTCCGGTGCGACGTCGCACTCCTTGCCGTCGCTGAACCCGACGCCGCGTGGGTCGAAGCCCACGATGTCGTGGTCCACGCCCATGCCCGCCACGGTCGTGTGGCTCAGGGTGAGCGGCATGTCGAGCCCGGAGTTGCCCGGCCCGCCGGGGTTCACGACGATCACCCCCTGGCGCTTCTCCGGCGACGTCGCCTTCAGCCGGCTGACCATCAGATCGAGGCGGCGGCCGTCGGGGTGGGCGTAGTCGAGCGGAACGGAGACCTTCGCGCACTCGGTGCGCGCGTCGGTCTGGTCCCACTCCTTGATCAGGGTGCGGCACGGGGTCCAGGCGAGTGCCGCGTGCGCGGGCGTGGCCGCGACGACTGCGGGCAGTGCGATGGCGACCGCCAGCAAGAGGACGAGCTTCTTCATGATGATCATGATCGCGGCGCGCGAGGCGGGCTGCCTCGGGCGATCGGGTCACAAACCCGGCCGATCGGCTGATGTGCCTTCCTCGAGGCAGCCGGGCGCGACGGTTGTCGGCGGTTGATCGTCTGCGGCATTTCCGGCTAGGCCCTGTCCTGTAAGTCATCGGAGCCAGAGGACGATCGCGGCAATGGTGAGTTCAGCCTGGTAGTAGGCGGCGCGTTTGGCGTAGCGGGTGGCCAGATCACGGAACTGTTTGAGCCGGTTGAAGCACCGCTCAACCACGTTGCGCTGCTTGTAGGCCTCGGCATCGAAAGCCGGTGGTCGCCCGCCGCGGGAGCCTTTGGCTGCACGGCGGGCGATCTGGTCCGCGCGCTCCGGGCTGACGAAGTTGATCCGACGGTCTCGCATTGCCTCCCGGGTCGAGGGATGTGAATATGCCTTGTCCGCGATCACTGTCTCCGGGCGGCACCGCGGACGCCCCGGCCCAAGACGGGCGACGCTGATGCCATCCAGCAGCGGCAGCAGCTGCGGGTTGTCTCCGGCCTGGCCTGGAGTGAGCAGGATCCGCATCGGCAGGCCGCGCGCCTCGACGGCAAGGTGGATCTTCGTGCTCAGCCCGCCGCGGGACCGGCCGAGTCCTTCCCCGTCGATGACGAGGGTTTCGATCTCGTCGCTGCATCCCCTTTTTTCCGGGCGCCAGCGGAATGCTGGTGCGCCCGGACCACGCTGGAGTCGACCGAGACGACCCATTCGAGGTCGCCGACAGCGTCGTCTTTCACGATGACGTGGTCAAGGATCCGATCCCACGTGCCGTCCTGGGTCCACAACCTCAGTCGCTCGTGCGCGGTTTTCCAGGGTCCGTAGCGTTCAGGCAGGTCACGCCACGGAGCACCGGTGCGCAGCTTCCACAGGATCGCGTTGATCACCTGGCGGTGATCACGCCACCGCCGGCCACCGCCCTGCTGAGGTGGCAGCAACGGCTCGATCACCGCCCACGCCTTATCCGTCAACTCACCTCGACCAACCACCGAGCACAACTACCAGACACACAGCTCAACCACTTACAGGACACGCCCTAGGAGCTGTCCTGTAAGTCATCGGAGCCAGATCTACCGCATGGTCACCGACAACGGCGCCTGCTACCGCGCGAACGACTTCGCCGCCGTCCTGCGCGGGGCCCGGCATCAGCGGATCACGCCCTACATCCCACGCCACAACGGGAAAGCCGCTGGGGTGGCTGGTCGGTGATCCGCCAGCGCGAAGAGCTCGCTGGCCCTTGCCTATCGGCTGCACGACTTCTAGCATTCGAATGGATTTCGTCCAGAACTTACCAATGGGGGAAAACCGATGAGAAGAGTCAGCATGACCGTGGCCGCCGCAGCGGCTGCTCTTACTCTCGTCGCCGCGCCCACGGTCGCCGCAGCGGCACCGGCCGGCGCAGCTGCCTACCCCACCTCCTACTTCCTGGTAAAGGACGGCACGGGTGGCTACTTCTCCGGCAGGGTCACCTGGTACAACCGCTCCGTCGGCATCGTGGGGTCGTTGAACTCCAGCGGATGCGAGCGGGCCCTCGCGAGGTCGCTGGTGGACACGAAACAGCTTGACGCGAAGAGCACGAGCCTGCGCTGCAATACCGTCACCTCGTTCAACGTTTCCCTTTCCGCGGACGTTCCCGGTGGAGCGAATCGCGTCTATGTCGACCTCACCGACGAGTACGGCGCAGTGCTGGACTTCCAGAATTGTTTTCTTGGCTCCGCAGACTGCGTCTAGGAGCTGTCCTGTGAGTCATCGGAGCCAGAGCACGATGGCGGCGATGGTGAGTTCGGCCTGGTAGTAGGCGGCGCGTTTGGCGTAGCGGGTGGCGAGGTCTCGGAACTGCTTGAGCCGGTTGAAGCAGCGTTCCACGACGTTGCGCTGCTTGTAGGCCTCAGGATCGAACGTGGGTGGTCGCCCGCCGCGGGAGCCTTTGGCCGTGCGGCGGGCGATCTGGTCATGGCGCTGCGGGCTGACGAAATTGATCCGCCGCTGCCGCATCGCCTCACGGGTCGAGGGATGCGAATACGCCTTGTCCTCGATCACTGTGTCCGGTCGCGACCGGGGGCGACCCGGCCCGAGCCGGGCGATGCTGATGCCGTTGAGCAACGGAACCAGCTGCGGATTGTCTCCGGCTTGGCCCGGGGTGAGCAGGAACCGCATCGGCAGGCCACGCCCGTCGACGGCGAGGTGGATCTTCGTGCTCAGCCCGCCGCGGGACCGGCCGAGTTCTTCCCCGTCGACGACGATGGCTTCGACCTCGTCGCTGCATCCCCTTTTTTCCGGGCGCCGGCCGAGTGCTGGTGCGCTCGGACAACACTCGAATCGACCGAGACGACCCACTCAAGATCACCAACGGCGTCGTCTTTGACAATGACGTGGACGAGGATCTTGTCCCAGGTGCCGTTCTTGGTCCACAACCGCAACCGTTCATGCGCGGTCTTCCACGGCCCATAACGTTCAGGCAGGTCACGCCACGGAGCACCGGTGCGCAGCTTCCACAGGATCGCATTGATCACCTGGCGGTGATCACGCCATCGCCGGCCACCACCGGACACCGGCGGCAACAACGGCTCGATCACCGCCCACGCCCGATCCGTCAGCTCACCCCGCCCAACCACCACACACGATTACCAGACCCACAGCTCAACCACTTACAGGACACGCCCTAGAGGGGCCGTACCGCGACAAGAGGGCCTACGACCTGTTGGTGCGGTGCGAAACCGGCGTGCCCGCGCTCACCGGCACGGTACGAGCGCGAACGGAGGCGTTCGACGCGCTCGCCGGGTAGGTGGGGTTTCCGCTGTACTACACGGTTTGCGGCGGCACGCAGCTTCCTCGCCGTGCAGAACGATCGCGGCTGTGCGCCGATGTGACGGACGCGTTTTTGTCGGGGGTGGGTGCGATGCTTCCGGCATGGTCCCCGTGCTGCTCTTGATCGACGTCCAGAACAACATGCTCCTCCCGCCCGAACCGGTGCCTTCCGCGGCCACCGTCGCCCCGGCGATCGCCGCGGTGCTTTCCCGCGCGCGTGCCGCCGGCGCGCCGGTGGTGCACGTGCGCAACAACGGCACCGGCGACGATCCCGACGTGCCCGGAACGCCGGGCTGGACCTTGATCCACGACGTCCTTCCGGGCGAACACGTGGTGGACAAGACCACACCCGACTCCTTCGCAGACACCCCTCTGTCGACCCTCGTGCCCGCCGGCGCGCCCCTCGTCGTCGCCGGCATGCAGAGCGATTTCTGCGTGCGCGAGACAACCCTGGAAGCCCTCCGGCGCGGCCACCCGGTCACCTTGGTCACCGACGCCCACGCGACCTACGACGGCTCCGTTCCCGCCGCGGAGGCCTCCGCGGCGGTTGCCGCCGAACTGGTCACAGCGGGCGCCTCGCTGGCCTCGAGCGAGGTGGTCCACTTCGGCTGACAGGGATCACAGCCGCCGCGCGGCCGGCCCGGGAGTAGGGTAAGTCATCAGGTGATGACATCAACTGATGACTGAGGTGTGCCGCGATGTCCGAGATGGGCGAACTGCGTGGAACACCCTGGCGGCTCGCGAAATGGGAGCCGCCAGGGTGGGCGTGTGAGGTGACGTCGCGCGGGTTCTTGCCTGGCGGGCAGCGGTCGTCGGGGCGATCCGGGTGCGGTCTCGGCGACTTGCCTGCGAGTGAGTTGGCGGACCGTCGGGCGTTCGGTGTGCCCGCTGCGGGGCTTTTGTGAGCGGGCAGCACGAGCGTTCTGTACGCGCGTCAGGCGAGACGCCGGAGTGCCCTGCGCCCGGGTCTGGCGACGCACCGCAGTGCTCCGCGAGCGGCGCGGGCGAGGCGGGGAAGTTGGCTGAGAGCCGCGCGGCTGAGCGAACCGCGCGGGGGTTGGTGCCCACGTTGGTGTTCCTCGGGCTCGTCGTGGCGGTGATCAGCAGCCTGGGGGCGCCGCTGATTCCGGCGGTGGCCGTGGTGCACGGGGTGTCGCTGGGGGATGCGCAGTGGTCGTTGACGGTGACGTTGGTGGTCGGGGCGATGGTCACACCGGTGATGGGGCGGCTCGGCGACGGGCCGGCGCGGCGGGGCGTGATGCTGGCCGGGCTGGGGCTGGTGGTGCTGGGGTGTGTGCTGGCGGCGTTGCCGTTCGGGTTCGTGGCGTTGCTGGTGGGGCGGGGGTTGCAGGGCGCGGGACTGGGGCTGACGCCGCTGACGATCGTGGCGGCCCGGGAAGCGTTGGTGCCCGCGAAGGCGCGGCCGACGATGGCGATCTTGTCGATCACGACGGTCGCCGGGGTCGGGCTCGGGTATCCGGTGACCGGGCTGATCACGGAGCTGGGTGGGCTGCAGGCGGCGTACTGGTTCGGTGCCGTCGTGGCGGCGGTTGCGCTGGTGGCGGCGATCAAAGTGGTGCCCCATGCCGTGAACGCCGAGGCGAAGCGGCTCGACGTGCCGGGGGCGGTGCTGCTGGGGGCGGGTCTCGGGGCGTTGCTGCTGTGGATCAGCAAGGGTGAGGAGTGGGGCTGGGGTTCGGGCGCGTCGGTCGGTTCGGTGATCATCGCGGTGGGCGCGCTGGTGGCGTGGGTGTGGCACGAGGGACGCAGCAGTCACCCGCTGGTGGAGCTGCGGTTGTTGCGGCGGCCGGGGGTGCTCGCGGCCGACGTCGCGGCGCTGTTGTCCGGCACGGGGATGTACCTGCTGACGTCGTTGATGGTGCAGTTCGTCCAGACGCCGCCGGTCGACGGCGGGCTCGGCGGGTCCGTGGTGGTGGCCGGGCTGGTGTTGCTGCCGTTCTCGATCGGGAGCCTGCTCGCCAGCCGCATCGCGCCGCCGGTGATCCGGCGGGGGCGGGGGCGCGTGCTGATCCCCGGCGCTTCGCTGGTCGGTCTGGTGAGCGTCGGCGTGTTCGGTTTCGTGCGCCACGACTACGTGGTGCTCATCGTCGTCATGGCGGCCACGGGCCTGGCCGTCGGCACGGTTTTCGCCGTGCTGCCCGGCATGATCACGCGCGGGACGCCCCCGCACGAGACCGGTAGTGCGATGAGCTTCAACCAGGTGCTGCGCTACGTCGGTTACTCCACCGGCAGCGCGCTCAGCGCCGCGATCCTCGTCGGGCACACGCCGGACGGCCGGCACTTCCCGAACGCCCTCGGCTACACGGTCGCCGCCTTCGCCGGGGTGGCGGTATGGGTGCTGGCTGCCGTGTTCGGCATGCTGCTGCCCGGAAAAACGACCGAAGGAGCGCGCGGATGACGGACCGACCCACACCGCGCCGTCGGGATGCCGGGCGGACGCGGGCCGCTTTGCTGGCGGCCGCGGCGGAGTTGTTCGCGGAGCGCGGGTATGCGCAGGCGACGATTCGCGACATCGGCGAGCGGGCGGGTGTCGATCCGGCGATGATCGCGCGGTATTTCGGAGGGAAGGCGCAGCTGTACGTCGCCGTGTTGCAGGAGGAGACGGGGGACGAGGGGCTCGCGGATCTGGGGGACGCCGAGCGGTTGCGCGGGCTGGTCGGGCGGGCGGTCAGGCAGGGGCCGGGGCCGCTGTACCAGGTTGCGCTCCAGCCGCACCACGACGTGAAGGCCAACGAGTTTTCGCGGGAAGAGCTGCATCGCCGGATCGTGACGCCGCTTGCGCGTCGGCTGACCTCGGAGGGGGTCGAGCAGGCGCAGGCGCGTGCGGAGTTGCTGACAGCGGCGTTCGTCGGGGTGCTGATCGGGCGGACGTCGGGTGCGCTGCCGGAGCTCGCGGCGCTCGACGAGGAGAGCCTCACGGCGTTGGTGACCCGGCTCGTGTCCTCTATGGAGTGAACCGGGCACGGAAAATGCCTCCAAGTACCGGAACCCGTTTCGGGGTCGGCCGTCCTGGGTAGTGAGGAGGCGGCGTGGGAGCCGCCCACGAAGGGGAGTGCAACATGCGGGGTAAGACGATCGTTCCGGGTATCGCGGTGCTGTTCGCGTTGACGGCCTGTTCGAGCACCACACCACCGTCGGCCGGCGCGCCGCAGCCGGCCCAGAACGCGCCCGTGTCGTCGGCGGTGAACGCGGAAAAACCGGCAGTCCATCAAGAGACCCAGCAAGACAAGGACGTCCAGCAGTCCTTCCACGCCGAGCTCACCATCCAGGACCAGGGCCTCGGCCTGCTCGCCCTCGAGAACACCGGCAAGGACCCCGTGACGATCCAGGGCTGGCCGGCGCTGCAGTTCCTCGCCGCCGACAACTCACCGCTGAAGGTGCCGACGCAGAACGTCGACATCCCCGGCGCGGGCCCGTCCATCACGCTGCGCCCGGGCACCAACGCGTTCGCCGGCGTCAAGTGGGAGACAGGCGACAAGGCCAGCACCGACACGTTCGTCGCGACCACCCTCAAGCTCACCCCGCCCCACGGCACGAGCGCGACGGTCGTCGACGTGATCGGCACGGACGGCAAGAAGGTCGGCTACCCCGAGTTCGATGTCACCTCGGTCAAGGTCGGCACACTGCAGCCCAGCACGCAGGGTGTCCTCGTCTTCTGACCATGTCTCACCGGACGCGCAGGTCATCCAACGCGGACAGGTCCCACAACATCCCGTGGCCCGGCCGGTCCGGAGGGGATACGAGTCCGTTGTGGACGGTCAACGCCTCCTGCAGCACGTCCTCGATCAGCGGGAAGTGCTCCACGTACGGGCAGTTCGGCACGGCCGCGGCCAAATGGACGTGCAGCTCCGGCAGGAAGTGCGGGTTCAGCGTCGCACCGAACGCCTCGGCGATGGCCGAGATCCGCAGCCATTCGGTGACACCACCCGTCAGCGGCACGTCCGGCTGCAGCACCGAAGCGGCCCGCGCGTGCAGGTACGCGGCGAACTCGAAACGTCCGTGCAGGTGCTCGCCGACCGCGACGGGCATCCGCAGGGCGGCGGCGAGCGTCGCGTGTCCGGTGACGTCGTCCGACGAGAGTGGTTCCTCCAGCCAGTAAACGCCCAGGTCCGCCAGCCGGGTTTCCGCGCCCGACGGGCTTTCCTCGGCGCAGTTCATCCACGGCCGCCTGAACCCCGCGTGGATCGGCGAGCGCAGCGCGAACTCGCCGATCGGCAACTACCCGGGGGCCGAGACCGAGCGCGCGTTCGACGCGATCGCGGACAACGCCGACGGCAGCGACGTCGACGGCGTCGTGCTGGAGTACACGAACCCGTGGACCGGCGGCCCGGTGATGCCGACGGTGTCGTGCCGCATCCAGCGGCTCGTCCCCGGCTTCCGCGGTGCGGCCCGCCGGCACACCGCCGGTGCGATCCTGCACGCCGTGCGCGGCGAGGGCACCACGATCGTCGACGGCCAGGAGATCACGTGGGGCGAGAAGGACATCTTCGTGGTGCCGTCGCGGGCGAGGTATGAGCATGTGAACTCGTCGAAATCGGAAGACGCGGTGCTGTTCTCGTACTCCAACGAGCCGGTGGTGCGTGCGCTCGGCCTGTACCGCGAAGAGCTGCTCTGAGTGCTCAGTCCTGGTAGTCCAGCAGCCCGCGGTGGTGCGCCAGCAACGACTTCAGGCTGTCGACGAGCTGCTTGCGCTCGGTGGTGTCGAGGCCTTCGAGCATCCGCTCGTTGACCTCCACCGCGCGCCCAGCCGCCTCCGCGTAGAGGGCGCGCCCTGCGCTCGTCAGCCGCACGACGCGGCGGCGGGCGTCTCCGGGGTCCTTCACCTGGCTGACCAGCCGGCGGGCGACGAGCCGGCGGATCACGTCCGCGGCCGTCGAGCGGTCGAGGCGGGCTCGGGAGCGCAGCGTCGTCTGCGTCAGCGGGCCCTCGTGGGCCAGCGCGTGCAGCACCGCGAACTGCGGCGAGGTGAGGCCGCCGGGGAACACGTCGGACCAGATGGCGACGTGCAGTTGCTGCGTGGTGCGCAGCAGGTGCCCGATCATCCCGTAGAGGTCGAACTCGACCGGATCGGACTTCGCCATCGCCGAACACCCCCGCCCGCGGACTGGTCGTCCGGATACGGACGAACTCCGGGCGAAGGATACAAGCCGCCTGCTCAGCCGGGGTCGGGGCGCACTGGCAGGATCCGCGCCATGAGCACTTTCCCCGCGCTCGACGGCGTGCACCACCACAAGTACCCGGTCACCGACCTCGCCCGGAGCCTGGCGTGGTGGGAGCGCGTGTTCGGCGCGCGGCGGCAGCCCGAATGGGACCACCGCACGCCCGAGGGGGTGTTGTTCGCGTACCTGCTTCGGGTGCCGGGGCTGGCCGACCCGGTGGAGCTGCGGCTGGCGCCCGGCTCGGCGGCCGCCCTGGCGGGGTTCGACCCGCTGACGCTGGCCGTCGCGGACGAGGCCGCGGTACGGGCGTGGGCGCGGCACTTCGACGCGCTGGAAGTGGCGAACTCCGGAGTACTGCGGGGAATCACCGGCTGGCTCGTCGCGACCGCCGACCCCGACGGCGTGCCGATCCGGCTCTACAGCAGGGCGTCGCACGAGTGGGATCCCGAAGGCGCCGACCTGGGCAGCCCCTGGACGGCGCCGCTGCCGCGGGATGTCCCGGCCCGGTGAGGTGCCCCATCGTCCCTTCGCGACGGTGACCTCCGTCGCAAGTCTGATTCGCGTTTCACGGGCCCGGTGAGGCTGGGTCCGTCGAGCGCGAAAGGCGAAGCGGATGAGGCCTTACGAGACGGCGGCGTCGGAGTCGCTGAGCCCGGCCGAGGTCGCCGGGCTGGCGAGGCGGCTCACCGGTCCGGTCGTGTTGCCCGGCGACGCGGGGTTCGACGCGGAGTGCGCGACCTTCAACCTGGCCACGCCGATGCGGCCCGCCGTGGCCATCGGGGCGACCACGGAGGCCGACGTGCGGGAGGCGGTGCGGTTCGCGGCCGACCGGGCGCTGCCGATCGCCGTGCTCACCACCGGGCACCAGGTCGTGAACCGAGCGCGCGGCGCGGTGCTGATCACACTGTCGCGAATGGACGCCGTGGAGGTCGAGCCGGTGGCCGGGATCGCTCGTGTGCAGGGTGGCGCGCGCTGGAGCCAGGTCACCGAACGGGCCGGCGAAAGCGGGCTCGCGGGGGTGAGCGCCGCGTCACCCACGGTCGGGGTCGCCGGCTACCACCTCGGTGGCGGGCACAGCCCGATTCTCGGGCGGACGCAGGGATACGCCGCCGATCACGTGCGCGCGTTGCGGCTCGTCACGGCCGACGGTGCACTGCGCGAGGTGACCGCTGACGCCGAGCCCGAGCTGTTCTGGGGCGTGCGGGGTGGCAAGGGGAACTTCGGCGTGGTCACGTCGATGGAGTTCGCACTGTTTCCCGTGAGGTCCTTCTACGGCGGCGGCTTGTTCTTCGCAGGCGAGCACGCCTCGACGGTCCTGCACACTTGGCGGGAGTGGGTGCCGGCGCTGCCGCGGGAGATGTCGTCGTCGATCGCCTTCCGGCATCGCTCACGGCCGGCGGAGTTCGTGGTCCACGTGCGGTTCTCGTCGCTCGGTTCGCCCGCCGAGGCGAAAGCCGCGCTCGCGCGGCTGCGGGCGCTCGCCCAGACTGTGCGCGACACCGTCGCCGAGACCGCGTACCGCGACGGCCACCGCCTGCACCTGGACCCGTCGGCGCCGGTGGGTTGGCTGGAGCGCTTGGCGGCGCTGCGGTCGTTCCCGGCCGAGGCGGCCGACGCGCTGCTCGCCGTGGCTGGCCCGGATTCCGGCACCGAGCCGGGTTTCGTGGAGCTGCGGGCGCTGGGCGGGGCGCTGGCCGACGAGCCCGCCGTGCCGAACGCCGTCGCCGGCCGTGGTGCGCCATGGGCCCTCGTCGCGTCCGGTGGGCGGGAGGCCGGCGCTCGGCTGGACGCCCTCGTGGAGACGCTCGCGCCGTGGTCGCAGGACGAGCGGAACGCCAACCTGCTGGCCGCCGGCGACGCCACGACTCCCGCCGAGGTGCGCGCCGCGTACGGTTCCGCGCGCTACGAGCGGCTCGCGCAGCTCAAGCGGCGCCACGACCCGCAGAACCTGTTCCGCGTCAACCACAACATCGCGCCGGCGGCCAGCCCGCCGGTGCCCTGGACAGCACGGCCCTGGACAGCACGATGGCCCCGGATCGAGTGATTCGGGGCCATCGTGGTGGTGGGCGATACTGGGATCGAACCAGTGACCTCTTCGGTGTGAACGAAGCGCTCTCCCCCTGAGCTAATCGCCCTCCAGGTGAGTCCACATCGGACTACGTGCGCGATACTGGGATTGAACCAGTGACCTCTTCCGTGTCAGGGAAGCGCTCTCCCGCTGAGCTAATCGCGCGCTGTCGGGAAACCAGCTTAGCGAACCCCTTCCGGGCCCCGTCACGGGGGCCACCCTCCCGCCGCGCCGTGGTCCAAGCGACCCCGTGTGGGGGCCGAAGGGGATCGGCTGGGGACACCGGCCGGGGCCCGAACGGACTGGCCGGCGCGGGGCGAAAACCGCCCGCCCGCGAGACGAGTTGACAAACCCCGCAGCTCGGCGGACGATAACGGAAATGTGCTCTGACGGCGAGGAAAAATAGCGCCGTTCGGTTCCGGTTCAGGTGTCCGGCGCCGATTTCGGAGTAGGCGGCTGTGAGGTGGCGGATGCGGCACGGCGAAGCACCTTCGACTACCACCGCCGCTCACCCTGAGTACAACGCGCTCGGCACTTCCGGCTGGAGCGCGCTGCTCGCCCAGTCGCTGCTCGCGTTCACCGTCGAGTCCGACGATCCGCAGCACTTCCGGGGGTACCTGCGCAACCGCAAGATCGCCGACGTCGACTTCATCGAGATGGCCACCGGCCGCCACGTCGCGCACCGCAGCGCCGACACGATCGCCCGCGACTGCCGCCCCGACTACGTGCTGTGCCTGCAGGTCGCGGGCGTGGGCGAGTTCCATCAGGGCAGCCGCACGGCTGTGCTGCAGCCCGGTGACCTCACGGTCTTCGACGGCACGCGCCCCGCGACGGTGGTCAGCAGCGCCGACTACCGCAACGTCTGCATCAAGTTCCCGCAGCGCCTGCTGCGGCTCCCGCGCTCGCACGTCGACCAGCTCACCGCCGCCCGCATCAGCGCGCGCGACGGGCTGGCCCCCGCGACCGGCGCGCTGCTGATGACGCTCGGTCACGTCATGGAGGACATCTCCGGTCGCACGCGATACCTCGCCGCCCGCAACGCGCTCGACCTCGTCTCGACCATGTTCGAAAGCATTCTGGACGTGTCCGGCGATGACGGAAAAACCGAGGGGAACGTCATTCCCGGACAAATCCGGGAATACATCGACGAACACCTCGGCGACCCGGAATTGTCACCCGCGGCCATCGCCTCCGCGCAATTCATCTCGCTGCGGAAACTGCAGGGCATCTTCCAGCAGAACGGCACCACTGTTTCGGCCTGGATCCGCACGCGCCGCCTCGAGCGGGGCCAGCGCGACCTCGTCTCGTCCGGCGAGCTGTCGGTGGCGGCCATCAGCCGGCGCTGGGGGTTCAAGACGCCCTCGCACTTCGGGCGCGCGTTCAAGGACGAGTACGGCGTGACGCCGGCCGAGTTCCGCCGCGTGGCCTCGGCCGGTTGACGGCCGTCACGCGCAGGCGGCCCGCAGGATCCGCTCCACCGCGCCGGCGTCCACCGGCCGCGGGTTCGGGATGGGCAGCAGCTCGCACACGGCCGTGACGGCCTCGTCGAGCCGGTCGAGCGGGAACCCGACCGAGCGCAGGTCCGCCACCGCCCCCACCTGCCGGTACAGGGCCTGGAGCCCGGCGACGGCGTCGTCGGCACCGAGCGCGCCCGCGATGGCCCGCCCGGCGTCCGGCGCCGCGGCGAGGTTGAACGCGAGCACGTGGGGGAGCACGGCGGCGTGGGTTTCGGCGTGGGGCAGGTTGAAGGCGCCGCCGAGCGCGTGGCAGATCTTGTGGTGCAGCCCGGACCCGGCCACGGCGAACGCCGAGCCGGCCAGGTAGGAGCCGTAGAGCAGCTGCTCACGCTGCGCGGCTCCGGACGCGCGAAGCCCGGCCGCGAGCACGCGGATGCCTTCCGCGGCGACGAGCGAAGTGACCGGATTGGCGCCGGGTGCCCAGAACGCCTCGACGCAGTGCGCCACCGCGTTGAGCGCCGAGGACACCGCGAACGGCCGCGGCAGCGTGGCCGTGAGGTCCGGGTCGTAGACGACGGCGCGGGGCAGCACACGGTCGTCGCGCCCGGTCTGTTTGCGGGCCGCGCTCGTCGTGCCCCATACCGCCGTCACCTCCGAGCCCGCGTACGTCGTCGGCACGCAGACCAACGGGAGGCCGGTGGTGAGGGCGACGGCTTTGCCCGTGCCGGTGGTCGAGCCGCCGCCGACCGTGACCAGCCCGTCGACCGAATGCAGCGCGGCAGCCCGGCGGGCGGCCTCGGCCACGTCGACCGGCACGTGCGGCCGGACGTCGTCGAACCGCACCACCACGCGGTCGGCGACCTCGCGCGTCACTTCGTCGGCTGACGGCGCGCCGGCGATCACCATGAGCCGGACCAGGCCGAGCTCCGCGACCTCGGCCGCGAGGTTCCGCGCGGCCGCGCCGCTCGCGAACCGCACCCGGACGGGCAACGCGCGGTAGACGAACTCCACCGTGCTCACGGGCCCGGAATCCCGGCCAGCAGCGCGGCCGCCGAGGTGGTGGCCTCGGTGGTGATCACGTGCTCGTCGCCGGGGTCGATGCGCAGGTCGACCGACGCTCCCAGCCGCGTCAGCGCTTCGGCGGTCCAGTGGACCCGCTCCGCGGCGACCCACGGATCGTGCTCGATGCTGCGCACCAGCGCGGGGACCCCGTCGAGGGGGTTCTCCGGCGCGGCGTCGATCTCGGCCGGGCCCAGGTAGCCGCCGGTGAACAGGACCAGGCCACCCACCCGCGGGTGCTCGTGCACGGCGAACTGCGCGAGCAGGCAGGCGCCCTGCGAGAACCCCCACAGCACGATCCGCCGCCGGTCGAAGCCGTCGGCCTCGATGGCGGCGAGCGTGGCCCGCACGGCCGCGAGCGCGTGGGTCAGGTCGGGTTCGTTGTCCTGCAGCGCAGCGGTGAACGGCAGCGGGTACCAGGTGTCGCCGGCGGCGTGGGGCGCGTAGTAGCGCACGCCCGGCGCGTCGATGTCCTTCGCGACGCCACGCATGAAGTCCGGCGTCTGCCCGCGGCCGTGCACGGCGAGCACGGCAACGCGGGCGTGTTCGCGCGGCTCGCCCCACTGCTGCACGGGCCGGGTCAGGTGCTTGTTGTCGGACAAACCTTCGTTCCTCTCGCCCCGGAATGCACCGCTGAGAACCACGGCAGCCCTCCGGCGGGGGGTCCCACCGGAGGGCCGTCACGTCAGACCTCGATGTGCTCGAGCTTTTCGAAGATCTCCGCGCGGCGCGACTCGAACTGCTCGGGCAGCTGGAACGCGGTGCCCAGTTCCTGCGGCGACTCGTCGCAGGTCCAGCCGCCTTCGGCGTGGGTCACGGCGAGCTCGAACAGCGCGCCGCCGGGGGTGCGGACGTAGACCGACTTGAAGTACTTGCGGTCCTTGAGTTCGCTGATGTCGGTGTAGCCGGCGCCTTCGACCTGGAACTTCACCTCGTCCTGGTTGGCCAGTGTGCCGAGGTTCCACGCGAAGTGGTGGATCGTGCCGGCGCCGTAGCGCCAGGTGCCCTGCTCGTCGGTGTTGTTGACGATCAGCTCGACGTTGTTGCCGATCTTCTCGCCGCCGATGCGCAGCGCCACGCGGTCGCCTTCTTCGGTCAGCGCGCTGTCGCCGAAGAACGTCTCCTGGCTGAACTCGACCATCCGGTCCGGCGTCGCCACGTGCACGCCGACGCCGTGGATGCCGTGGATCGCGTGCTCGGGCGGCACGCCGTTGCCCGGGTGGCCCACGCGCGGGTCGCCGTCGTTGCCGACCAGCACGTACTCGATGCCGCACGGGTGGCGGAACAGCAGGCGGCGGTCGCCGAACACCTCGGCGTCGTGCACCTCGACCTTGTGCTCGGTGAGCCGCTGGTGCCAGTAGGACAGCGACGTCGAGGGCACCGACAGCTGGACCTCCCGCGCCTGGTTCGTGCCACGCTTCCCGAACAGTCCGGCCTGGGCCCACGGGAACGAGGTCACCACGGACGACGGATCGCCGGCCGCGTTGGAGTAGTAGAGGTGGTAGATCGGGGTCGAGCCGTCGAACAGCACGGTCCGCTTGATGAAGCGCATCCCGAGCGTCTTCACGTGGAAGTCGACGTCTTCCTGCGCGGTGCCGACGGACAGCGTGACGTGGTGGCTGCCTTCGATGTGGGCCATGGGATTCCTTTCCGGAGGGTGGGTGCCGGGTGTGTCCGGCGGGCTCAGCTGTGGACCGCTGGTTCGGCGGCGCGGGGCAACGCCGCGTGACCGAGCGCCGAGGTCAACGCGGTGGCGACCGTTTCGGCCGCCACCTGAGTGTCGTCCGAAGCGCGCCACGCGACCACTCCGTCGGGGCGGACCAGGACCAGCCCGGTGGGGCCGATGCCATACGCCGCGCAGAATCCGCCCGTGGTGTCGGTGAAACTGTCGGCGCGGCCGACCCGGTGGACGTCGAGCGCGATCCCGGTCGCTGCGGCGGCGGCCGTCGCCGCGGCGGCCCATTCGTCGGCGCCGGCCGGTGCGAAAGCCACGAACCGGCGGCCGAACAGGTCATGGGTCGAGATCGGTGCGCCGTCGCGCGTGAGGACGTGGTGCGGGGCGCGGCTGCCGGGCGAACCCGCCAGCTCGCGGGGGTTTCCGTGCACCTGGCCGGGGACGTAGCGGTAGCCAAGGTCGATGTCGGCGTCACCGACGAGCGGTTCCATCCCTCCCGCGGCGAGGAACGGCGCCGCGCGCGTGACGTAGCGGGCGTAGGCCTGTTCGACGGTGAAGCGAGCGACGGGCCGACGCTCGGTTTCGTACGTGTCGAGCAAGCCAGGACCGGCGGTGCCGTCGAGCGCGGCCTTGAGCTTCCACGCGAGGTTGTGCGCGTCGTGGATTCCGGTGTTTCCGCCGTAGCCGCCATAGGGCGGCATCGAGTGCGCGGAGTCGCCGACGAGGAACACGTTGCCGCTGGAGAACCGGTCGGCGGTCTGCGCGGTCGCCTCCCACTTCATGACGTCGTCGATCTCCACGTCGATGTCGGGCACGCCCAGCGCGGCGCGGACGAGCTCCACGCAGCGCTCGTCGGTGAGGCCGGTCCAGAGGTCGCTGTCGGGGTGCCGCGGGTCGCCGAGCCCGTGCACCGCGAGGAAGCCGGACCGGTACGGCTTTTCGATGCGGAAGAAGCCCTGCAACGTCGGGTTGACGACCATGATCACGCCGAGGCTGCGCTCGCGCAGCAACGCGGCCATCTCCGCGTGGAAGTAGATCGTCACGCTCTTCGAAAGCACGCCGTGGCCGCCGAGGCCGATGCCGAGCCGCTCGCGGATGCCGCTGTGTGCGCCGTCGGCCGCGATGAGGTACCGCGCTCGCACCGTGGACGTGGTCCCGGTCGCGCGGTCGCGGAGCACGGCCGTGACTCCGTCGCCGTGGTCGGTGAAGCTCGTGACCTCCGTGCCGAACCGGGTCTCGGCGCCGAGCTCCCGCGCCCGTTCGGCGAGCACCGGCTCGATGGCGACCTGGGTCGCGAAGAGCCGCCGGCACGGGCTGAGGTCACGCACGCCTTCGTTCAACGTCGGCAGGTACCAGGCGATCTCCTTGCCCGCCAGCGTCTCCACGGCCATGATGGCCGCCTCCTGGTCGAACTGTTCCGCGGACCGGCGCTGGATCACGTCTTCGATGCCGGCTTCGCGAAGGATCTCCATCGAGCGCTGGAGGATGAGCGCGGCGCGC
The DNA here is from genome assembly GCF_040607795.1 of Amycolatopsis sp. NPDC005232. Classification (NCBI taxonomy): domain Bacteria; kingdom Bacillati; phylum Actinomycetota; class Actinomycetes; order Pseudonocardiales; family Pseudonocardiaceae; genus Amycolatopsis; species Amycolatopsis sp. NPDC005232. The sequence goes on from NZ_JBEXHL010000026.1 coordinate 88,469, forward strand.
GGGTGGATCGCGCTGCCCGGGTGGCGCTCCACGACCAGCGAGGGAATTCCCTGCTGGCCGAGGAGCACCGCGCTGGTCATCCCGATGAGACTGCCACCGACGATGAGAACAGGAACGTCGTGGTCCACTCCGGCCACCTCTTTCCTGAGGGTGTTTCTGGGGGTAGTGAGTCCACTGTAGAAAGTGCTTACTCGGTCCGCATCAGCGTGACGCGCACGGGAATGGCCTTGGCGCGCAATGGGATTTAGTCACGCGAGGTGGACGGTGACCGGCAGCTTCGCGAGCGTGCGCGTGCAGTTGTTGAGCTTGCGCGTCGGCTCGCCGGTGAGCTCGAAGCGGGCCACGTGCTTGGCCAGCGCCGCGAGCGCGGCGTGACCTTCGAGCCGGGCCAGTCCCTGGCCCGCGCAGCCGTGGGTGCCGTAGCCGAAGGCGAGCTGGTCGGCCGCACCGCGCCGGATGTCGAAGCGGTCGGGATCCGGGTACTGGCGCTCGTCTCGGTTGGCCGAACCGTAGAGGAGCACGACCCGGCTGCCGGCCGGCAACGCCAGACCGTCCACTTCGTACTCGCTCCGCGTGACGCGCGCGAAGAGCTGCACGGGTGACTCCATGCGGAGAACTTCGTTGAAAGCACTGGGAATCAGGCTCGGCTCCGCGCGCAACAGGTCCCACTGGTCCGGGTTCCCGGCGAACAGCTCGACGGCGCTGGCGAGCGCGCTCACGGTGGTGTCGAGGGCGGGGATGCTGTAGCCGGCCATGAGCGGCACCACGGCCTCGTGGGGGATCTCGCCCCGGTCGGCCGCCTCGTGGATGGTCGTCGCGAAGCCGCCGGGCAGCATGCGGTCGCGCGTGCAGGTGTGCTCGAGCCAGTCGAACATCTCCTGCATCTTCGGCAACGCGTCGGTCATCCGCCGGTTCTCGGGCCCGACGGCGTTGAACGTCTGCTCACCCCAGTCCAGCAAGCCTTCGCGGCCTTCGTGCGGGAACCCGAGCAGATCGAGCACGATGGACACCGGGATCACCTGCGCCAGGTCGGTGACGGCGTCGAACGTGCCGCGCTGGGCCAGCTCGTCCACGTGCGCGCCGACTTTCCGTTCCACCTCCCCGCGCAGTTCTCGCAGCGCACGTGGGGAAAGCCGTTCGCTCAGCACGTTGCGCAGCGCGTCGTGGTGCGGCGGGTCCGACGCGATGATGGTGCCGGTGAGGGCCTGGTTGAAGATCTCGTTGAGCCCGACGCCGTCGGCCGAGGAGAACGTCTCCCAGTCGGCGAGTGCTTCCCGCACCTGGGCGTAGCGCGCCACGACGTGGACGCCGTAGCGGGCCAGGTGCACGATCGGGCCGGCGTCGCGCAGCTGCCGGTAGAGCGGGTAGGGGTCGGTGAGGGCTTCGTCGGTGAACAGGTCGACATCACTGGACTGGACGGCCGATCGTGTGGGCATGACGTATCACCTTTGATTCGACAGGTACACGGAGGCGGATCAGCGGCCGGCGGGCCGCGACAGTTTCCGGAGCTTCACCACGGACACCTTGTGGTTCACGCTGGCCGACACCACCGGTTCACCGGCGTGGTGCCACTGCAACAGAGCGCTGCGCTCGGCCAGGGATCCTTCGAGGACAACGGGATCCCCCGCGATCGGGGTCGGCCCGCAGACCTTGACGTTCAGGCCGAACGCCTCGGTCCAGAAGTATGGCGCCGGCTGGTGCGCCGGGGCGGCGTCGCCGCGGACCAGAGCCGCGGCGGCCGTGCGGGCCTGGTCGATCGCGCTCGCCCACTGCGGGGTGCGGCGCGGGCCGGCCGAGGACCCGAACGCGACGACGTCGCCGGCCGCCACGATCCCCGGCCCGACGCGGCACCGCTCGTCGACGTGGACGCCGCCGTCGGTCGTGATCCCCGAGCCGGCCAGCCATTCGACGTTGGGCCGGCACCCGGCGGCGGTCACGACGAGATCGGCCGTGAGCTCGCCGCCGTCGGCCAAGCGGGCCCCGGTGACGCGGTCCTCGCCGAGCAGTTCGACGCCGCCGGGTGAGATCACGAGCCGCACGCCGTGGTCGAGCGCGGCCGTGGTCAGCAGCTCGGTGAGGAACGGTCCCAGCGAACGCATGAGCGGCGGTTCCCGGTCGACCACGGTCACGTCGAGCCCAAACCCTCGGCACGCCGAAGCGATCTCCATCCCGAGGAAACCGGCGCCGACGATCAGCACGCGCGGCCGCCGTTCGAGCGAGGCCCGCAGCGCGAGTGCGTCGTCGAGGGTGCGGAGCACGACTTCGCCGGGCGTTCCCGGCGCCGCGAGCCGGCGGGCCCGAGCTCCGGTGGCGATCACGAGGTCCTCGAACGGCACTCGCTCACCGTCGGCGAGCACCACGTGCCGGTTGCCGAGGTCGAGGCCCGTCGCCCGCGCGTGCGTGCGCACCACCACGTCGTCGGGGAAGCCGGGCAGGGTGACGGCCTCGGGCGGCTCGGCACCCTTCAAGACGCTCTTGGACAGGGGCGGCCGGACGTAGGGCTGGTGCGGCTCCTCGCCGAGCAGCGTGATCCGCCCGGCGTAGCCCTCCTGGCGCAGGGCGCCGATGGTGGTCACCGCGGCGAGCGAACCGCCCACCACGACCACACCGGGCCCGGTCACCGCTTCAGCCTCAACGCGGCCACCGGGCACAGCCGGACGGCGGCTTCGGCCCGGTCGCACTGGTCGTCGGGCAGCTCGGCCTGGAGGATCTCGAGCTCCCCCTCGTCGTCGAGGCGGAACACCTCCGGTGCCGACTGTTCGCAGAACCCGTAACCCTCACAGCGATCACGCTCGACCTCGACACGAATGCCCATCGGTCTGCTCCTCGAGTGCGTGCGGTTCGTTCCTTCTGATCCGCGCTGCCCGGTAGCGGCGATCGGCCGGCACCCGGGTCGGCGCCGACTCCGGAGTGCTCCGGACGTTAATCAGGGGGAGGGCCGTCCGGCATCGCTGTCAGGCGCACGGAGCTGTCCGCTGCGCGCACACCGGGTGCTCCCGCGCTGACAGACCGGCCCGCGGCGCGATTCGATTGACCAGTCGATCAAGAGAAGGGAGCCGCATGACAGCGCAGGCCCGGACGAGCGATCGGAAGGCACGCGAACGAATCGTCGACGCGGCGCAGAAGCTTTTCGCAGCACACGGGTACGCCGCGACCGCGACGGCGAAGGTGGCCGCCGAGGCGGGCGTGCCGACCGGCTCGGTGTTCTACTACTTCTCGACCAAGCTGGAGCTGCTGCTCACGACCGTGCGCGAACGCGCGTACAGCGGCACGCTCGCGGTGCCAGCCGGGGCCACCGTCGGCGAAGTGCTCGCCGCGGCGGCCGCCCAGCTGGCCGAGGTGTTCGAGCGGCACCGCGACTCGCAGGTGATCGTGTTCCGCGAAGCCGGGACGCAGCCCGAGGTGCGGGCGGCGGCGCTGCGGCTGATCGAGTCGTCGACCGGTGATGTCGCGCGGCTGCTGGCCGCCGCGCCGGACGCGCCCGACGAGAGGTCGTGCACGACGATGGCCCGGCTGCTCGTGTCGAGCTTGTTGCTGGACAACTTCTTCTCCCGCGACGCCACCGGTCCGGTCGCCACGGCCGAGCTCCTGGCGGGTGCCCGATGACGCGTGTCGCCCTCGTCACCGGGGCGAGCCGGGGCATCGGTGCGGCGACCGCGCGGCTGCTGGGCGAGCGGGGTTTTCGCGTGGTGGTGAACCACCGCGACAGCGCCGAGGAAGCCGAGAAGGTGGCCGCCGAGATCGCCGAACGCGGTGGGGAAGCCGTCGTGATCCGCGCGGACGTCACGGTGGCCGACGACGTGGCCGCGATGACCGAGCAGGTAGAACGGCGGTGGGGCGGGGTGGACGCACTAGTCCACAATGCACTGACGCCGTTCGCGATCACCTCCTACGCCGAGCTCACGTGGGAGCAGCTCGGCGGCAAGCTCGACCGCGAGCTGCGGGCTGCGTTCCTCGTGACCAAAGCCGTGACGCCGGGCATGGTCGCGCGCGGCTACGGCCGGCTCGTGTACCTGAGCACCGGGCTGTCCAAACGCCCGCGCGAGGGCATGATCACGCTCGGCACCGCGAAGGCCGCGCTCGACCAGTTCGTGCGGTTCGTGGCGCAGGAGCTCGCGCCGCACGGTGTCACCGCGAACCTCGTCGCACCGGCCACAGTGGACGAGACGACCGGCATCCGGCGCCTGTCACCGGAGCGCGTGCTGCGGCTCGGCGCGGCGACGCCGATGGGCCGGCTCGTGCGGCCCGGCGAAGTGGCTCGCACCATCGCGTTCTTCGCCGGCGACGAAGCCGGCTTCACCACCGGAACCTACGCGCCCGTCAACGGCGGCGCCGCAATGGACTGAGAGGTTTGCGTTGCACACCATCGATCTGGCTTACGTAGGGCGCGGGATCCACGAGGAGCTCGTCGCGCACGTCGCGGACCAGGAGGGCTACTACGCGGACGAAGGCCTGCACGTCGCCATCCGCGACGGCATCGACTGGGACATCCGGCGGCTGCGCGGCGCCGCCACGATCGGCCTCGGCCGGGCGGTGCTGTCGCGGCTGACCGACGGCATCGGCTGGACGATGCTCAGCGTCAACACCCACCGGCCGCTGTTCTGGTTCCTGGGCCGGCGCGGCCTGGAGTCCCTCGAAGACCTTCGCGGCCGCCGGCTCGCCGTGCACGCGGGTTTCACCGCGCCCGGGTGCTTCGCGCGGATCGTGCTGCGGCGCCACGGGCTCGACCCGGACCACGACCTCACGTGCGTCGTGCGCCCGCCCGGCGACTACGGCATGGACCTGCGGATGCTGCGGGAAGGATCGATCGACGCCGCGTACGTGGGCAGCACTCTCGCGCCCGAGCAGGTCGCCGAGGAGGAAGGCCTGCGCGTGCTGGCGTGGGTCGGTGACCATTTCCGCATCCCGACCGTCGGGGTCGCCGTGGACCCCGCGCACCACTCGCCCGAAAGCCCCGCGGTGCAGGGCCTGGTCCGGGCGAACCGGCGGGCGCTCGCCACGATCGCCGCACGACCGGACCTCGCCGTCGACTACCTCGCGTCCTTCCTGACGCGGCTCACGCGCGCGGAAGCCGCGCGGCACTTCGACAAGTACGTGGGCCCGTATTTCTCCGCCGACGGCCACGTCGACCTGGAGGTGGCCCAGGAAGCCGTCGACGCGGTCGCGACGGAGCTCGGGGTGGCGACGCAGCCGGCGGCCGGGATCTACCGGTCGTGAGGGGTGTTGGCCGCGGTCGGCGGTGGCGTTGAGAAACCAGCCGGTGGCTACCCGTGACGGACCGGTTGGTTGAGCTTCTCGGCGTGCCGGCGGGCGAGGTCGTGGGATGCGGCGAGGGACTCCTTGTGCAGGTGCAGCAACGGACGCAGCTGGTCGACGGTGGGGGCGAAGGTCAGCTCCGGCGTGATGAAGTGCACGTCGAGTCCGAAGAGGACGGTGTCGCTGAGGATGGTCCGCAAGGCGGGCACGAGGTAGTCCTTGCCGTGCTGGGGCGCGCCCGGGCCGTAGCCGCCGCCGCGGGCGGAGACGACGACCGCGGTGCGCCCGGCCGTGGGTGCGGCGCCCGGGCCGAGCCCGATGGTGCGGCCGGGAACCATGACCTGGTCCAGCCAGGCCTTGAACACCGACGGGATCGAGTAGTTGTACATCGGCACCGCGAACAGGTAGGTGCTCGCGCCGAGGAACTCCTCGACGAGCTCGTCCTGCAGTGCCGCCGCTGTGGCCTGTTCGGTGGTGCGGTCGGCGGGCGCGGTGGCGCGCGCCGTGATGCCGGCGGCGTCGAGGTGGGCGACGGGGCTGTGGGCGAGGTCGCGGGTCACGACGTCGCCGGTCCAGGTCTCGGTGAAGGTGTCGGCCACACGCCGGGAAAACGAGGTGTCCGGGGTGGCGGAGGCGTTGACGCGCAAGAGGTACGACATGGTCTCTCCAGAGGTGAAGTGTCAGGCGGACGGAGCGGCGCAGCCGTCGGGCGCGCACACGTCGCCCACGCCCAGTGGCGTGGGCCGGCGGGCGTCCCAGGCTGTTCGCAGTGCCGACACGAGGTCGTCGGTGGAGACCGCGCCGGCGAGCGCGTGGGTGCCGCCGAGGACGAGGAAGGGCGTGCCGCGCGCGCCGAGCCGCTGGGCCATCTCCTGGTCGGCGAGCACGCGGGCGCGGTAGCGGTGGCTGTCCAGCGCGTCCGCCGCGGCGTCGACGTCCAGGCCGGCCTCGGCGGCGAAGTCCAGGACCTCCGCGCGCGTCCAGAGCTTGCGGGCGTGGCCGAAGTGCGCCCGGAACATCGCGGTCCAGATCTCGGCACCGCGGCCCTGCTCGGTGGCGAAGGCGAGCAGCTCGTGCGCCAGGTCCGTCGGCCCGAGCGTGCGGTCGAGGACGTGATACGGCGTGAGGCCCTCGGCCTGCGCGAGGAGTTCCAGCGGCCGCAGGACGTCGTGCTCGACCTGCGGAACGCCGTGCTCGACCAGGAGCTGCCGCTGGCTGACGCCTTCGCGCGGCAGGTCCGGGTGCAGCTGGAACGAACGGTGCACCACGCGCACCTCGGCGCCGTGCTCGAACCGCTCGAGCGCGGTGTGCAGCCGGTGGTCCATCAGCCCGCAATACGGGCAGACGACGTCCGACCAGAATTCGACGTCCACTGTGGTCCCTTCGAGATCCGCTTTCCACCGATGGTGCAACAGATTCGAAGGGCTTACAAAAGGCACATCAATGTGCGTGACCAGGCCGGACGGCGAGCTACTCTGGAGGGGTGAGAACTGTGGGAACCGACGTGCGGCTGAGGGTCGCGCAAGTGCCCGAGCCCTGCGTGCACTGGGCGAACCGCGACGCGGACTTCGTGCGCGAGGTGCTCGACCTCGTCGGTGACAAGTGGAGCGTGCTGCTGCTCGGCACGCTCACGAGCGGCCCGCTGCGCTACTCGGACCTGATCGCGGCTGTGCCGGCCATTTCACAGCGAATGCTGACCTTGACGTTGAAACAGCTGCAGCGTGCCGGGTTCGTCGAACGGACCTCGCACCCGGAGGTGCCCCCGCGCGTGGAGTACACCCTCACGGAGCTGGGTTCGTCGCTGCTCTCGGCGGTGCTGGCGCTGGGCACGTGGTCGACCGAGCACCAGGCGCGGATCCGCGGGAACCAGGTGGCGTTCGACGCGGTGGAGTCGCAGGAGGCCGAGAAGCCCGAGTGACCCCGGATGGTCGCGGGGTCACTCGGACTTCTCAGCGCTCGGCCGCCGTGGGAATCGGCGCTGCCGGGGCCGGCCGGCGAGTGTGGACGAACCGGGCCGACACGATAGACGCGACCAGGCCCAGCACGAGGAAGATCAAGCCGAACGGGCCGAGGTTGTAGGCGCCGAACGCGGCGATCCCCGCTGCGCCCGTGAGGCCCGAAGCGGCCGTCGCGAGGTAGGTGGCGGAGGCGTTGAGGCCGATGCTCACCGGCGCGTGCTCGGGAGAAACCTCGATCAGCCGGTGCTGCAGCGGCACCAGCGTCGCCCAGCCGCAGACACCCCAGACGAACAGTGCGACGGCCGCCGTCGCGAAGGTGCGGCTGCTGAAGGGGAGCAGCGCGAAGTCGATGCCGACGACCACGACCGCCACCGCGATGATGCGCTGGCCGGAGATGCGGTCGGTGAGGTGCCCGGCCGTCACGCTGCCGACGGTGGCGCCTGCGCCCCAGAGGAACAGCAGGATGGCGAGCGCGATGCCGTTGCCGCCGGTGGCCCGGTTGAACGACTCGCCGACGAAGGTGTAGTCGGTGAACAGGCCGGTGAACACCAGCAACGTCGTGAGCAGTGTGAAGCCGATGCGCGCGTCCTTCATCGTCGCCAGTCGCTCGCGCAGCCCGGCGACGTGAGCGGCGGGGATCGCGGGCAGGAGCACGGCGACGCCCACGGCACCCAGCGCGGCGAGCGCGGCGACGAACCACAACGTCGTCTGCCAGTTGGTCTGCGAACCGATCACGGTGCCGATCGGCGCGCCCAGCGCGGTCGCGGAACTGAGGCCGGCCATGACGACGGCGAGCGCGCGCCCGCGTTGGTGGGGCTCGACGAGGGACGCCGCCGTCGCGCTGGCGGTCGGGGTGAACATCCCGGCGCCGAGGCCCGTGATCACGCGGCTGGCGAGCACCAGCCCGTAGAGCGGCAGGGTGGCGGTGAGGACGTTGCCGACCGCCAGGATCAGCAGTCCGGCGATCAGCAGCCGTTTGCGCGGCCAGTGCGCGGTGGTGGCGGCGATGATCGGCGACGACACCGCGTAGGTGAAGGCGAACATCGTCACCAGGAGGCCGGTCGCGGCCGCGTTCGTGTGCAACGAGCGCGAGATCTCGGGCAGGATGCCCGCGATCACGAAGCCGTCCGTTCCCACGGCGAACGTCCCCAGAGCGAGAACGAGCAGGCGTCGGTACACGGGAGAATCCCTTCGAGGAAGGTTTGATGTACGTCAAACCATAAGAAGGTGAAACGGCTCGCGTCAAGGACGGTTTGATGAATCTGGTACCGTTGTGACTGAGGTCGCCGAGGAGGTGCTGTGGCTCGCTACCTGGAGGAACCGGCTGTCGCCGACATCCGGTTCGACGACGTGCTCAACGCGATCGCGGACGACGCGCGCATGCGTGTGCTGGTCACCCTCGCCGACGGCGAATTCCACCCGTGCGGGCCGGAAGGTCTGCTGGCCGCGCTGCACAAGTCGACGTTGTCGCACCACAAGAAGGTGCTGCGCGAGGCCGGGCTGACGCGGACGAAGCTCGAAGGCCGCAACTACTTCGTGTGCCTGCGCCGCGAGGATCTCGACGCGCGGTTCCCGGGATTCCTCGACGCCGTGCTCGCCGGGCTGGCCGAGGTGTACTGATCCGTCCGAAGTGGACGGTATTACTTGAGCATGCGCGTGTCGTCGGCGTGGATCGGCGTGCCGTCGGGTGTGACGTAGGTGAGCCGCGGGATCGGCTCTTCCGTCTCGCGGTCCACGAGCAGTACGTGGTCCTCGCCGGGTTCGTAGGTGTGATCCTGGCCCCACTGCCGCAGGCTCACCACCAGGTCGAACAGGTCCTCGCCGCGCTTCGTCAGCACGTACTCGCGATAGGCGCTGCCGTCCGACGCCGGTTCGACGGACAGCACACCGGCGTCGACGAGGTTGCGCAGCCGGTCGGTGAGGATGTTCTTGGCCACCCCGAGGTTGCGCTGGAACTGCCCGAAGCGGCGGATCCCGTCGAACGCGTCGCGGATGATCAGCAGCGACCACTTGTCGCCGACGAGGTCCACCGTCCGCGCCACGGGGCACCGCGGGCTCGTCCACGTGCGCTCGCTCACCGCGGCCACCTCCGGTTGCTGTTTGAAACCACCCTGGCTAGTCTGGTTGCAGTTTACTACCGGTTGGAGAGGTGGTGTCTTGGAAGGGATCGCCGACCTGGGCGGCACCGAAGGCTGGGGTCCGGTGCATCCGCCGCGGCGTGACGAGCCGGTGTTCCCAGAACGCTGGAACGCCCGGGCTTTCGCGCTGGGCGCGCTGGCCTGGCGCGCGGCCGGCGCCAACCTCGACGCCTTTCGCCATGGCCTCGAACGCCAGGACCGTGACGCATACCTCGGCGAAGGCTACTGGGGCCGCTGGCTCAACGCCGGTGAGCTCGTGCTGCTCGACAGCTCACTGCTGGCGCCCGGAGCCGTCGACGCGCGCGCTCGCCGCCTCGCCGGTGACCCCGTCGAAGAGCCCCCGATCCCCGAGCCGCACAAGCCCGGCTACGCGCCGACCGCCGAAGGTTCCTTGCGGGTCCTCGATGTGCCGCCCGCGTTGACGGCCGGCGACCGCGTGCGCACCAAAACGATGGCGCCGCCCGGGCACACGCGGCTGGCCAAGTACGTGCGCGGACACGTCGGCATCGTCGAGGTCGTGCAGCCGGCCTCGGTGCTGCCCGACACCAACGCGCACTTCGTCGCGGAGAACCCGCAGTACGTCTACACGGTGCGCTTCGCCTCGCGCGAGCTCTGGGGCGTGGACAGCGAGCCCTTCGACGTCACCGTGGACCTGTTCGAATCGTACCTGGAGAAAATCGCGTGACTGCTGAGGAAACCGCCGGACGGCCGTCGGCCGCGCTGCGCACGGAGGCGCTCGAACAACTGCTCGTCGAACGCGGCCTGATCGACCCGGCGGTGGTCGACCGGCTCATCACGACGTACGAGACGAACATCGGTCCGCTCAACGGAGCCAAAGTCGTCGCGAAGGCGTGGACTGATCCGGCGTACCGCGAACGCCTCCTGGCCGACGGCACGGCGGCCACGAAGGAACTCGGTTTCGGCGGGCCGCAGGGCGAGCACATCGTGGTGGTCGAGAACTCCGCGAAGGACCACAACGTGGTCGTGTGCACGCTGTGCTCCTGCTACCCGTGGCCGCTGCTGGGCTTGCCACCGAGCTGGTACAAGGACCCGGCTTACCGTGCGCGCGTGGTCCGTGAGCCGCACAAGGTGCTGTCGGAGATGGGATTGGACCTCGACGCGGACGTGCGCATCACCGTCCGCGATTCCAGCAGCGAGGTGCGCTGGCTGGTGCTGCCGGAGCGTCCGGCCGGCACGGAAAGCCTTTCCGAAGAAGAACTCGTCGAGCTCGTCACGCGCGACGCGATGGTGGGCGTCGCGAAGGTGGCGGCCCCGTGAGCGCGCCGCTGAGCGTCGACGGGGTCGCCGCACCGCCGCGCGCCAACGGTGAGCTGCTCTTCGCGGCGCCGTGGGAGAGCCGCGCGTTCGGGTTGGCGGTGTCGCTTTACGAAGCCGGCGCGTTCGACTGGCCGCGGTTCCAGGCCGCGCTGATCGCGCGCGTCGGTGCGTGGGAAGCGGATCGCGCCGGCGGCTGGAGCTACTACCACCACTGGCTCGCCGCGCTGGAGGACGTGCTCGTCGACACCGGTGCGGTGCCCGGCGGCGAGGTCGCCTCGCGCGCCGGGGCCCTCGCCCTGCGCCCGGCCGGGCACGATCACCCGCACCCCCATCCGTGACTGGTGGTCACGTCGTCGCCAGCGCCGCGGTCGGTGTGAGCCGCGAGGCGCGGACCGACGGGTAGACGCCCGCGACCACGCCGATCACGACCGCGCCCACCAACGCCCCGACGACCGCGGCCGGCGGGATCACGACCGGCCAGCGCTGGTAAGTCGCGTACGCGAGCGTCGCCAAGGCCCCGACCGCTACCCCCGCCAGCCCACCGATCGCTGACAACGTGACGGCCTCGGTGAGGAACTGCACGCGGATCTGACCGCGGTTCGCGCCGAGTGCGCGGCGCAGCCCGATCTCACGGCGGCGTTCCAGCACGGAGATGACCATCGTGTTCGCGACACCGATGCCGCCGACGAGCAACGCGACTCCGGCGAGTCCGAGGAACAAAGTGGACAGTGTCGCCTGCGTGGCCCGCTTGGCCAGCAGGCCGTCCGACGGCAGGCTCACCTGGACCAGGCCCGGCAGCTCCGGGTCCACAGTGGCCGGCAAGACCTTGCGCACGGCCTCGACCTGGGCCTCGTCGGCCTTCACGTAGATCACCGTCGGGCTGCCGTCGAAGTGCAGCTCGGCCTGCGCGGCCGCCCAGCCGACGAGCACGGAGCGGTCGATGTCCGGCGACAGCGGCGTTTTGTCGAGAATTCCGACGACCGTGAACCACGACCGCCCGACGTACACCTGCTGGGGCCGGGCGGCCTCGACGCGCGTGAAGCCGAGCCGGCTCGCCGCGACCGAGCCGAGGACGACGGTGGGGAAGCGTTCGTTGGCAGCGTTGAGGAACTGGCCCGAGCCGACGTGGGCGTTGATTGCTTCCGGCAGGTTCGGTTTGGCGGCCAGCACGGTGAGGCCGGAGTAGTCGTCGTCGAGGTCGTTGCGCCCGACCGGCGTGTTCGTGTTCGCGACCGCGCTGGCGACCGTCACCGGGCCGATCCGCTGCGCCATGGCGACGGATTCGGGCCGCAGCTTCACCGGAGGGTCCGACACGACGGGCGTCACCTGCAGGATGTTGGTGCCGAGCCGCGTGAGCTGTTCCAGCAGCGCCTGTTCGCTCGACGCGGGGATCGCCGTCACGAGGATCATCGTGGCGATGCCGATCGCGATCCCGAGCGCCGAGAGCACGGCGCGGGCGGGGCGCGTGCGAAGCCCGACGAGACCGAGGCGGAGCAGGTCGCCGGGAGCGAGCCGGACGACGGGGATCGGTTGCGCGCGCGTCATCGCCGGGCTCCGATCCGGGTGTCGGCGGTGACGCGGCCGTCGAGGATTTCGATCCGGCGTGGCAACCGCGCGGCGATGTCGCGGTCGTGCGTGATGATCACGATGGTGGCGCCGGCGCGGTTGAGCGTGGTGAACAGCTCCAGGATCGCCTGGCCGGTCGCGGTGTCCAGCGCTCCGGTCGGTTCGTCGGCGAGCACCACGGCCGGGTTGTTGACCAGCGCCCGCGCGATGGCGACGCGCTGGCGTTCGCCACCGGAAAGCTCGGTGGGCCGGTGGTCGACGCGGTGGGCCAGGCCGACCTGGGCGAGCGCCTCGAGGGCCAACGGCCGGCGCCGGCGGCGCGGAACCCCGGCATACAGCAAGCCGGTGGCCACGTTCTCGGCCGCGCTGAGGCCGTCGGACAGGTGGAACTGCTGGAAGACGAACCCCAGTTGCCGGCTGCGCAACGCCGACAGGCGGCGGTCCGACAGCGTCGTGACGTCGTGACCGGACAGCTCCACGGTGCCTGCGGTGGGGCGGTCGAGGGTGCCCATGATGTTGAGCAGGCTCGATTTCCCCGACCCGGACGGTCCGACCACGCCGACGAAATCACCTTCGCCGACAGTCAGGGAGACGTCGTCGAGCGCCCGCACACCACCGGGATAGGCAAGCACCGCGTGGCGGACGGCGAGTACCGGCGTCACGACGTGGTCACCACCTTCAGGCCCGCCGCGACGCCGGTGCCGGTGACCTCGACCATGCCCTTCGTGAACAGGCCGGTGGTCACCGCGAGCAGTGTGCCGTCCGGCTTTTGCAGCCCGTACCCGCCGCCGCTGAGCGCCAGCAGCGCCCCTATCGGCACGGCCAGCACGCCTTTGCGCGTCTCGCCGGTGAAGTTCACCTGCACCGGCGCCGGGTCGACGTGCTGCACCGTGGCGGCGTCGGTGGGCACGACCGTCACGGTCTGCTGCGCCGGCTGGCCGTCCGCCGGGTTGCCGGCACTGCGCGCGGGTGTCGTGGTGCTGATCGAGCCGATGGTCGCGTCCGCGGTGGCGCCGTCGGGCAGGACCACGGTGACCTGGCCGGATTTCTGGATCTGTTGTGCGTCACCGGGTTGCAGCGGCACGTGCACGACCTTCGTCGTCGATGCGACCGACAGCACGCCGTTGCCGGCGTCGTCGCCGAGCTGCGCGCTGGTGGCCGTGACGCGGGCTTCGCCGGCGAGCACCACGGCGTCGTCGGCGTCGAGCACGCCGGTGCGCGGGCGGCCGGTGTCCTGCTGCCAGCGGCGGATCGCGGCGGTCAAGGCCGGCGTGAGCACCGCGTCGTCCTTGCTCACGGTGTAGCGAGGTGCGGGACTGGCCGGGGCGTCGGAAGGCGGTGGTGCGGCCGAAGACGCCGGTGGAGCGGGAGTGCCGGCCGGCAGGTCGACGACGGTGCCCGCTCGCGGCTGGCTGCCGATGCGGTAGCCGAGCGCGGCGAGGTTGTCGGCGACCACCCGGACGTCGCGGCCGACCAGCCCCGGGGTGTCCAGGGCGCGGAACAACGGTGTGCTGCCGTAGAACACCGCCACCGCGCGGTCGTCCACGCGCATGAGCGTCGCGCCGCGCGACACGGTGGAGCCGACCGCAGGCAACCACGTCACGTGGCCTCCGCTGCGGCCTTTGACGGGGATTTCGTCGGCGTAGCCGAGGGTTCCCTGCAGGGTGACCGAGGACGTGAGGTCGGTTCTGACCACCTCGGCGGTCGCGGCGGCCGGGGTCGCGCTCGCCGGAGCGGGACCGTCGCCGGGCGATTGCAGGAGCACCACCACGCCGACGGCGACCACGGCGGCGCACACCGCCGCGAGCACCAGCCGGCGACTACCGCGCACCGAACGCCACCTTCTCGCAGTCGGCGGAGATGACCATGGCCTGCGCGATCGGCACGGATCCGTTCGGGTCGTAGGTGTAGCCGGTGGCGTCGATCTTGACCTCGATGCCGTGGGAGCGCATGCAGTTGGCGAGGTCGCGCATGCCGTCCTGGTAGGAGGCGGGATCCTTGCGTGCCAGGCGGTCCTTGAGGTCCTCGGGCTGCTTCGGCGCGCAGGCCTCGCGGGCGCCCGCGAACTTCGGGTTCGGGTTGTCGTGGTCGCGTTTGTAGTCGGGGATGCCGTGGTCGGTCAGGCACTGGATCCACAGCCGGGTGAGCCGGTCGCGTTCCGCCGGGTCGGTGTCGGGCCGGATCAGCGGCCGTGCGTCGTCGACGGACGTCGTCGCGGACGGACTGGCCGCCGAAGCGCTGCTCGGGAGCGCGGCCACGGACGGCGCGGAGCCGGCGCTCGGTGCGCCGCCGCAGCCGGCGAGGACCAGGGCCGCGGCGGCCAGTGCGGTCCCGGCCAGGAGGGGTCGAAGGGTCATGGCGGCGAGGATGACCGACAGATGTGAAGAGGATGTGGTGGCCGTGATCGACGCCGGGACAACCACGCGGAGCCGGGATACGATGGGTGCCTGCGATTCCCAAGTGGACGCGGGGGTGAGGAGAAACCGGGTGTGCGCCTACGTCCTGGTCGCCGAGGACGATGTGAAGCAGGCCGAACTCGTGCGGCTCTACCTTCGCCACGATGGCCATTCGGTGCAGCTGGTGACCGACGGGCAGGCCGCGCTCGACGAGGTTCGCCGCCGTCGCCCCGATCTGCTCGTGCTCGACCTCATGCTGCCTTCGGTGAGCGGTCTCGACGTGTGCACGAAGGTGCGGCGCGAGTCCACAGTGCCGATCCTGATGGTCACGGCGAAGTCCACTGTGAACGATCGTCTCCGCGGGTTCGACCTGGGTGCCGACGACTACCTCGTGAAGCCGTACGACCCGCGCGAGCTCGTCGCGCGGGCCCGGGTTCTGTTGCGCCGCGCGGATCCGGACGACCAGGGCGAGCCGCCGGTGCGCGTCGGCGACCTCGTGCTCGACCCGGCGCGGTTCGAGGTGCGCGTCGGCGACCGGCCGGTGGAGTGCACGGCCGCCGAGTTCCGCATCCTGACGGCGCTGGCTTCGGCGCCGGGCCGGGTGTTCAGCCGGGCGCAGCTCGTGGAACGGGTGTACGGGATCGACGCGTTCATCACCGAGCGCACGATCGACGTGCACATCAAGAACCTGCGCAAGAAGATCGAGGTGGATCCGCGCAACCCCGAGTACCTGCTCACGGTGTTCGGCGTCGGGTACAAGGTCCGTGATGGCCGCTGAATCCTCCTGGCAGCACAGCATTCGACTGCGTTTCCTCGCCGGCGGGGTGCTCGTCGCCGTGTGCGCGATCGCCGCCACCGCATGGCTCGCGGCGAGCACCACCACCGGCGCGATCCGGCAGGAGCAGGGCGAGACAGCAGCGAGCACTGCGTTGAGCTACAACGCATTGCTCGGTTACGCCGGCGGCCACGCGACGTGGACCGGTGTCGCCGACACACTGCAGGGTCTGCACCGCACGACCGGCCTCGACCTCGAGCTGGCCACGACGTCCGGCGCCCGGATCGCGGCCAGCGGCGACGGTGTGCCGGCGGACGAACGCAAGCTCGCCACGGTCGTCGACCCGCTCGCGGTCGACCCGGCGTTGCAGCCGGACGCCCCCGGCGACCGGATCGACGCGCGCGTGATCGGCCCGTTCACGCTGCCCGCCGCGGAACGGGAGGTGGTGCGCAAGCGCGCCGACGACGAAGTGGTGTGCGCGGGCAAGGTGCCCGCCACCGCGAAGATCGTCGAGACGGCCGGCGGACGCGTGTACGTCGAAGCAGATCCGAAGACCCGCCGGATCTGCGACCAGCTGGGTCTCGCGGTGACCGGCGGACCCGCCGCCGACGACGTGCTGCAGGACCCCACGCCCACCGAAACCGCGGCGCTGGGCGAGCTCAACCGGCTGTTGATTCCGTGCATCGAAGGACAGCAGGACCAGGTGAAAGCCGTGCTTTCCGCGTCGGGCAAGCTCGTGCCCGCGGCGGCGGTCTCCGATTCGGCCGGCTTCACCACGTGCCTCACCCAGGCGCGGCACCGGCAGCTCGCCCCCTACGTGGCTCCCGCGGCGTTGCTCTACGTTTCAGCTCCCGGCACTCCGGGCCCGACCGTGGTCGGCTTGCCCGCCGCGGGCGCGCTCCGGATCGTCGCCGCGGCCGTCGGCGTGCTCGCCCTTACCTTGCTGGTCGGCTTCTTCCTCGCCAACCGGGTGCTGCGGCCGTTGGGCACGCTCGCGGACGCGGCGCGGCGCATGCGGGGCGGCGATCGCACGGCCCGCGCCGACGTCGCGGCGAAGTGGGAGATCGCCGACGTGGCCCAGGCGTTCAACGACATGGCCGAACACGTCGAACGCACCGAGCGGCAGCGCACCGAGCTGGTCAGCGACGTCTCGCACGAGCTGCGCACCCCGCTCGGCACCCTGCGCGGCTGGCTGATCGCGACGCAGGACGGCCTCGCGAAGCCCGATCCGGCGCTGATCGAGTCGCTGCTGGAGGAGACGGAGGTGCTGCGCCACCTCGTCGACGACCTGCAGGACCTCGCGAACGCCGACGCGGGGGAGCTGCGGATGTCTCTCGAAGACGTCGACGCCGGCGAGGTGCTGCGCCAGATCGCGGCCGCACGCCCCGACGTGCTCGTCGCCGCGGTGTCCGGCGCGCTGCCGATGCGGGCCGATCGCGTGCGGCTGCGGCAGCTGATCGGCAACCTCGTCACCAACTCCCTGCGCCACTCGCCGCCGGGCGAGCACGTGGTCCTGCGCGGCGTCCGCGCCGGCGCCCGCGTCGAGCTTTCCGTGATCGACCGCGGCGCCGGCATCGCCGCCGAGGACCTGCCCCACGTGTTCGACCGCTTCTGGCGCGCGGACAAGTCACGCTCGCGCAGCACCGGCGGCAGCGGCCTCGGGCTGGCGATCGTCAAGCACCTCACCGAAGCCCACGGCGGCATCGTCACTGTCGCCAGCACGCCGGGCGCGGGCACGACCGTCACGGTTTCGCTGCGCGCCGGCTGACGAGGACCTGCCTCGCGAACGAGGGTGCCGTCGGTCACTGGGTTCAGCGACAGACTGGAAAAGTATCGATATTTTGCTACTCTAGCGATGAAGCCGTCGAGTCGTCCCGGACAGAGGAAGGCAAGCCGATGCCGCTGCATCGTTTGACGTCGATCACGCTGGGTGTGCCCAATGTGGACGCGACCGCTGGGTACTACGAGGACTTCGGCTTGACGCCGGTGGGCGAGAAGGCGGAGAACCGGTTCGCCACCGCCGAAGGGGGCGAGCAGCTGAAGATCACGCACTCGCCGCTGCGCCGGCTGGTGGAGCTGGGCGTGGGGGTCGACGACCCGGACGACCTCGACCGGATCGAGGCGAGCCTCGCGAAGCTCGACGTGGTCGGGAAGCGCGACGAGACGTCGCTGCGGGTGCTCGACCCGAACTCGAACACGCTGGTGGTGCTGGAGATCGCGCCGCATCTCGTGCAGGCGCCGGTGGAGCAGGTGCTCTACAACGGCCCCGGCCGGCCCTCGCGGCCCAACGGCCGCGCGCCCGGCGTGGAGCGCACGAACAAGGTGCGGCCGAAGAAGCTGGGCCACGTCGTGATCGGGTCGAAGGACCAGGACGCGTCGCAGAAGTTCTTCACCGAGGGCATCGGGTTCAAGGCCAGCGACCACGTCCCCAGCCTCGCGAGCTTCCTGCGCTGCTCGACCGACCACCACAACCTGCTGATCCAGAAGGCGCCCGTCGACTTCCTGCACCACACCGCGTGGGAGGTGGACGACGTCGACGAGGTCGGCCGCGGCGCCACCGAGATGCTCGAAGGCAACCCCGAGCGCCACGTCTGGGGTCTGGGCCGCCACCACATCGGGTCCAACTTCTTCTGGTATCTCAAGGATCCCGCCGGCAACTTCTCCGAGTACTACAGCGATCTCGACTGCATCGTCGACGACGCACTGTGGAAGCCCTCGGTCGTCGACGGCACCCGCGGCATCTACAACTGGGGCCCGCCGCTGCCGCCCTCGTTCATCAAGCCCGAAGACCTCGCCGCACTCATGACCGGCACACACAGCCCTCGCTGACCTTCTTCGCAGACAAGGAAAAACCATGCGCTACGGAAACATCAACGGCCGGGCCGCCCTGATCTCCGGCGACCTCGCCCTCGACGTCGAGAAGGCCAGCGACGGCTTGTTCGGCCCGGACCCCGACGGCGTCTACGAGAACTGGGCCGACTTTGCCGCGTGGGCGCGCGGGCAGTCCTTCGAGGACGCGGTGCCGTTCACCGACGTCGAGGTCGGCCCGCCGGTGCTGCGCCCCGCTCAGATCTTCGGCATCGGCCTGAACTACGACGCGCACGCGGCCGAAGCGGGCCTGGAGGCGTCGGTCACCCGGCCCGCGGTGTTCACGAAATTCGTCACGAGCATCACCGGCCCGTACGACGCGGTGCGGCTGCCCAGCGCGTCGGTCGACTGGGAGGTGGAGCTCGTGGTCGTGATCGGCAAACGAGCCGAGGGTGTGACCAAGGAACAGGGCTGGGACCACGTCGCGGGCCTGACGATCGGGCAGGATCTGTCCGAACGCGACGTTCAGCTCGCCGGCCCGGTGCCGCAGTTCTCGCTCGGCAAGTCCTACCCCGGCTTCAGCCCGATCGGCCCCGCGATCGTGACACCCGACGAGCTTGCCGACCGCGACGACCTCGCGCTGAGTTGCTCCGTCGGCGACGAGGTACTGCAGGACGGGCGCACCCGCGACCTCATCTTCTCGGTGCCGGCGCTGGTTTCGTACCTGTCGTCGATCCTGCCGTTGCTGCCGGGTGACGTGATCTTCACCGGCACGCCGGCGGGCGTGGGGATGGGCCGGGACCCCCAGCGCTACTTGGTTCCCGGCACCACGCTGGTCAGCGAGATCGACGGCATCGGACGGCTGCGCAACGACCTGGTCGCCGACTGAGGCCGGCCGCGGTCCCGGCTCACCCGGCCGGGACCGCCGTTACGGTCGTGAAATATCGATTTTATTGTAGAATGTTCGGGTGGTGACGAAACCTACTGCCAGCCGGACCGAGGAAGTCTTCGAGACGCTCCGGGCCGACCTCCTCGGCGGGCGCTTCGAGCCGGGGCAGCGCATGAAGTCCCAGGAGCTGAGCACGCGCTTCGGCGTGAGCATGTCCGTGGTGCGCGAAGCGCTGACGCGGCTGGCGGAGCAGGGACTGCTGGTTTCCACGCCACAGCGCGGGTTCACCGTGCGCCCGCTGTCCGTCGACGATCTGGCCGACCTCACGAAGGTTCGCGTGCAGATCGAGTCCCTGGCGCTGCGGCAGTCGTTCGAGCTGGGCGACATCAGCTGGGAGACGTCGGTGCTCGGCACGCACCACGCGCTGGAACGCACGCCGGTGATCCTCGAAGACGGTTCGTACAACGAAGGCTGGACGCTGGCCCACCGCGACTTCCACCGCGCGCTGCTGGCCGGCTGCGGAAGCCCGCGGCTCGAGGCGATCGCCACGTCGTTGCGTGACAGCGCCGAGCTCTACCGGCGCTGGTACTGGGCGCTGACCGACGACCACCAGCGCGACATCGCGGGCGAACACCGTCGCCTCAAGGACTTCGCGCTGGACCGCGACACCGACCAGGCCGTGGCACTCCTCGGGGCGCACATCGAACGCGCGCCGCAGGCGTTGATCGCCTACGCACAGGAAAACGGCTTGGACTCGTCGTTCGCGTGACTTTCCATGGATGACGCCGGCCGGGCTGACCCGGCCGGCGCTTTCCCGGATCAATCGACGATCGTCACGACACCCGTCGGCGCGTCGAGTGCTTCGACCGTGAGCTCGGCCGCGCGGTCGATGTGCACGCGGGGCTCGGCGGGCAAGGCACCTTCGTTGTAGGTGCCGGGGCCGTAGAACTGGCCGTAGCTCAGCACCACGCCGCCTTCGGCCAGCACCGACTGCTCGAGGTCCTTCACCGCGACGGCGTCGGGGCCGTCGGGCAGCTGCCACGCCACGCTCTGCGCGAGGATCTTCGGCGCGCCGGCCGCCCGCGCGGCCTCGATCAGGTTGTGGTTGCCCTCGGTGCGGATGCGGGCGTTGCGCTCGGCGTGTTCGCCGATCTTGGTGACGTCGTCGGGCAGGTCGGTGAGCTCGTTGAGCACGACGTCCGGCTTGAAGTCGCGGACGGTCTGCACGAGCGCGTCGCGGTCGAAGACGTCGCACAGGATCGCGACGGCGCCGAGGCCGATCAACGGTTCCATCTTGGCGGCCGACCGCGTCATGGCGCCGACCTCGTGCCCGGCCTCGACCAGCCGCGGGATCAGCCGCTGCCCGAGCACTCCGGAGGCGCCGGCGAGGAATACCTTCATCACTTCTCCTGGTTCTGGGAACTGTCTGACAGCAACCACGCTACGTGTCATGTGGCACGTGGCCGTGGTCCATTACTGCCCCAGAACCGTGGGCCAATCGGGCAATCCTCGCCGTCGGCCGTCATCCTCGGTCAGGGCCGCATGGCGGCCGAGACGTGCCAGGAGTCCTCGAACATCACGAACCGGCGGATGCGCCCGTCCACGCCGACCACGACGTGCACGGCGAAGAGCGTGTCCATCAGCTTGCCGGTGGCGCGCACGAGCACCGACGCCCGGCCGAGTACCACTGCGTCCTCGCCCTCGACGACGATGCGGTCGATGTCGAACGACTTGCGGTCGACGTGGTTTCCCATGTGCGCGAAGAACTCCTGCACCGCTTCGGGCGTGTTTCGCTTGCCCAGCCAAGGAACAGTCTCGGTGTCGCCCGGGATGTCCCAGTGGAAGTCGTCGGCGAGCAGGGCGACGACGCCGGCGATGTCCCCGGCGCCGACGTGCTCGTAGAACTTCTCGACGGTCGTCCGGGTCGGCGGGGTCACGAGCGGTCTCCTGTCTGATGGGGATGCAGCGGACGCACGGCCAAGATCCGGTCGAAATCGGCGCACAGCTTCGCTGCCTCGGGCGCGGACCACTCGGGTGCGCGCCAGGCGACGTGCCGATCAGGCCGCACGAGGACGGCGCCGCTCGTGCCGACCTCGCGCCGGTCCGCCCATTCGCCGAGCGGGTCGGCGAGGTCGCCGGGCCGGTGCCCACCGATCACGTGCACGTCGACGCGCACGCCGGTGCGGGTGGTGAGGTCGTCGGCCACGGTCTGCCACGCTTCGCCGCCGACGCCCGTCAGCAGCGCGAACCCCAGCCCGTCGACGAGGTCCAAGGTGGACAGTGCGTGGCCGTCTTGTTCCAGGCGGGCGTGGGGAACGCGGGCGCCGGGTGCGGTGGTCGGCACGTACTGGAGCACGGGGTCCGGCGGTTCCGCAACGGTCGGCAGGTCGTCGGCGACCAGCGCGCCCGTGGTGTACCGATAGCCGAGCTCGATGCCGTGGGCGTTGAACTGGCGGTCGGTCAGGGCCACGGCCTCCTTGAGGGCCAGGCGGCGGGCGTCGCCCTCGGGGCCCGGCGCGTCGAGCAGCTCCAGTGCGGCCCAGCCGTCCTCAGTGGACTGGCCGGGCGTGAAGCCGAGCGCCTCGTCGACGGCGGCGAGCTCCCCGAGGCTGGTGATGGCGCGCCGCACGCCCGCGTCGCCGACCGGCTGCCGTTCCTGCGAGTAGGTGTCGAGCAACCCCGGTCCCGCGTGGCCCGCCAGCACGAGCGCGAGCTTCCACGCCAGGTTGAACGCGTCGGCCACGGACATGTTCAGGCCGAGCCCGTTGGTCGGCGGGTGGCGGTGCACCGCGTCGCCGAGGCACAGCAGCCGGCCGGCGGAGTACGCGGTGGCGACCTGCGCGTTGACCTGCCAGCCGGCCACGCCCTTCACCTCGACGTCGAGCGCGGGGTCGCCGACGGCCGCGCGCACCCGCGCCACGAACTCGTCCTCGCTCCACTCCGCGAGCGAGCGCTGCGCCGGGTCGTGCATGAAGCACAACACGAACTCCTCGAACGGTTTGTGGCAGATCAGCCCGCCCAGCCGCAACGGGGGCAGCGGGCCGGGCATCACATTCCAGATCAGCACCCCCGGCCGGTGCGCCAGGTAGCGGGTGAGGTCGGCCTTGAACCACACGTTCACCGCGTGTGCCAGCCCCGCCGGGCCCTCCACGCGCAGGCCGGCGGTGGCGAGGACCTTGCTGCGCGCGCCGTCGGCGCCGAGCAGGTAGCGCGAGCGCACCACGTGCTGCTCGCCGGTGGTGCGGTCCACGAGCGTGCTGGTGACACCGTCTTCTTCGACGGTGGCCGACGCGAACTCCAGCTCGAACCGAATGTCGCTGCCCGCCTCGCGAGCGGCGTCGAGCAGCAGGGGTTCGAACACCGTCTGCGGGCAGTTGGCCATCGGCGCCGGGCTCGCCACGGCGTACTCGCCGGCGCGCGCGAGGCCGGTGCCCCAGGCTTCCGAGCGCGCGACCTCGCGCCCGGCGAGGCTCGTGACCCACAGGTTGTCGCGCATCAGCTCGTGTGAGGTCGCGACCGCGTGGAGGCGGTCCTCGACGCCGAGGTGGCGCAAGATCTCGACGGTCCGCTGGTTCACGATGTGCGCCCGCGGCGTGTGCGCGGTGCCGGCGTGCCGCTCGGCGACGAGGTGGCCGACGCCGTAGCGGCTCAGCGCGAGCGCCGTCGTCAGCCCGGCCGGACCGGCGCCGACCACGAGCACGGGGACCTCTCGCGGCATCGTCGGCATGGGTTTCTCCTTCGTCCCCGAGGGTTCCGGGCGGCGGTGCCCGGGCCTTCTCACTGAAGCAAGAAAAAGTCGTGAGGTCAACGTTCGAGCGATAGAACTCGATAATTTCGATAAAGTCTTGCCTTGACGATCGTGAGTGGCCGATACTCGGCTGACCGAGGCGTGAGGGAGAACCCGTGAGCGAGCGTGTGCCGATCTGGACGCCGACGGACGAGGACACGACCCTCGCCGACTTCGCGCGGTGGTGCGTCACCAACCGCGGCGCGCCGGCCGCGATCACCGGCGACTACCAAGCGCTGTGGCGCTGGTCCGTCGACGAGCTGGCCGAGTTCTGGGGCGCTGTCGGCGAGTACTTCGGCGTGGTCGGTGACGGTCCGGTGCTGGTCGGCGACGAGATGCCGGGCGTGCGCTGGTTCCCCGGCACGACAGTCAACTACGTGTGGCACGTCTTTCGCGACCGGCCGGGCGACGGGGTGGCCCTGATCGACGTCACGGAGAGCGGCCTGCGCCGCGAGCTCACGTGGGCCGATCTCGCCCGTGACGTGGCCGCGTTCGCGGGGACGCTGCGGGGCTTCGGCGTGCAGGCCGGCGACCGCGTGGCCGGGTATCTGCCGAACACGGCGGAGAGCGTGATCGCCTTCCTCGGCACGGCGAGCATCGGCGCGGTGTGGGCCGCGTGCGGTCAGGACTACTCGCCGCACGCGGCGGCGGAACGCTTCGGTCAGCTCGAACCGGTGGTGCTCGTCGCGGCCGACGGTTATCGCTTCGGTGGCCGTGAGCGCAGCCGGTCCGCCGAGGTCGCCCAGCTGCGCGAGCTGTTGCCGAGCGTGAAGCACACGGTGGTGGTGAACCGGCTGGCGCAGAAGTCCACTATGGACGGTGTCGTCGACTGGGCCGGCGCGGTCGCGGGCGATCACCACGTCCATCCCGCGCCCGTCGACTTCGACCACCCGCTGTGGGTGCTGTTCTCCTCGGGCACCACCGGCCGCCCGAAGGGCATCGTGCACGGCCACGGCGGCGTTCTGCTGGAGCACCTGAAAGTGCTGCGCCTGCACAGCGACCTCGGTCCCGGCGACGTGTTCTTCTGGTACACCAGCCCGTCCTGGATGGTCTGGAACTACCTCGTCTCCGTGCTGCTGGTCGGCGCGACGGTCGTCTGCTACGACGGCAGCCCGACCCACCCCGGACCCGATCTGCAGTGGGCGCTGGCCGCCGAGCACGGCGTGACGTTCCTGGGCACCAGCCCGGGCCCGCTCGCCGCCGGTGCGCGGGCGGGCCTCGAACCGGCGCGGGACCACGACCTGAGTGCGCTGCGGGCCATCGGCTCGTCGGGTTCGCTGCTGCCCGCCGACGCGTACCACTGGGTTGCCGAGCACGTCGGCCCGCACGTGCAGGTCGTCTCGACGAGCGGGGGGACGGACGTCGTCAGCGCGTTCGCCGGGGGCGCGCCGAACCTCCCGGTGTGGCCGGGTGAGCTTTCCGGGCCGTGCCTCGGCGTGGCGCTGGAGGCGTGGGACGCCGACGGCCACGCGGTGGTCGGGGAGCAGGGCGAGCTGGTCGTCACGAAGCCGATGCCGTCGATGCCGCTGCGGTTCTGGGACGACGCCGACGGAACCCGCTACCGCGAGGCGTACTTCTCGACCTACCCCGGTGTGTGGCGCCACGGCGACTGGATCACCATCACCGAGCGCGGCTCCGTCGTGGTGCACGGACGTTCCGACGCGACTCTGAACCGCAATGGCGTCCGCATGGGCAGCGCGGACATCCACCAGGTCGTGGAAGGACTGTCCGAAGTGGACGAGTCGCTCGTGATCGGCGCCGAACGTCCCGACGGCGGCTACTGGATGCCGCTGTTCGTGAAAACCACCGGCGGCGTGCTCGACGACGCGCTGCGCGAGAAGATCCGTTCGGAGATCAAGCGGTTGCTGTCCCCGCGGCACGTTCCCGACGACATCGTCGCCGTCCCCGCGCTCCCGCACACCCGCACCGGCAAGAAGCTCGAGGTGCCGGTGAAACGCGTCCTGCAGGGCGCGCCGGCCGCCGACGTGGCCGACCCGGGCTCGGTGGACGACGCCGGCCTGCTCGCGTCCTTCGAGCACTACCGGCGTACCCGGACCGAGAAGGAACAGGACTCATGACGATCAGCTGCCAGATCCCGGCGTTCGCGCCGTTCGGCGAAGCGGTCCGGCTGGCGCGCCTCGCCGACGACCTGGGTTTCGGCTCGATCAACTGCTCGCACATCGCGGCGCGCGACTCGTTCACACTGCTGGCCGCGCTCGCGATGAAGACCACCTCGGTGACGCTGGGCACGGCCGTCGCGCCGATCTACCACCGTTCGCCCGCGTCGATGGCCCAGACCGCCGCGACCGTCGACGACCTGTCCGGCGGCCGGTTCCGGCTGGGCCTCGGCGTCGGCCACCGCTCGACGATGGGTGGCTGGCACGGCCAGGAGATCGGCCGCCCGGTCGCGGAAATGCGGGAGTACGCGGGCGTCGTCCGCGCCGTCCTCGCGGGCGAGCAACCGCCGCCGGGCGAGCGCTGGAACTCGACGTTCGCGTTCACCGGGTTCACGCCGCGGCCCGGCATCGAGCTCGTGCTCGCGGGCCTGTCGCCCGCCATGCTGCGGCTGGCCGGCGAGATCGCCGACGGCGTGGTGCTGTGGGCGTGCCCGGCGAGCTACGTCCGTGACGTGGTCGTGCCCGAGGTGCGGGCGGGCCGCGCCCGGGCCGGCAAGGACCTCACGGGCTTCACGATCGCCACCGCCGTCCCCGTGGCTCTCGGCGACGGCGCTCTCGACGGCGTCCGCAGCGAGCTCCACCGCTACTTCGGCCTGCCCTTCTACCGCACGATGTTCGCCGCCGCGGGCTACGCCGCCGACCTCGCCGCGTACGACAAGGCCACCGATGTCGAAGCTCAGAAACTCGCCATCGGCGAAAGCTTCATCCACGAACTCTGCGCCCTCGGTGACGCCGAAACCGTGCGCGAGTCCCTGCGCCACCACCTCGACGCCGGCGCCACCGAGGTCATCCTCACCGCCGCCTGGGGCACCGACTTCGCCCCGGCGCTGGAAGCCGCGGCGTCGACCCTGAACCCGGAGGACTGAATGACCACCGCGTCGAGCCGCGACACGCCCACCAAGATCGTGTTCAACGCCTACTACCGCGTGCACCCGGACGACCGCCAGAAGTTCGTCGACGCGGTCGTGCCGCACCTGAGCTTCGCCGCCGAATCGCCTGGCTGCCTTTTCTACGTCTTCGCAGCGGACCTGCTGGACCCGGCGACCATCCACCTGTCGGAAGGCTGGGTGGACCAGGAGTCCGTGGACCGCTTCCACGCGTCCGAGCCGTTCCGTGCGGCGCTTGACGCCGTGCGCAACGGCGTACGGATCCTCGACCACCAGGGCCAGCGCTACGAGGTCGCCGCGCACGGCAGCTCGGCGCCGCCCGGAGGGATCGCGTGAAACCGGGCCCGGGGAGGTCGTTCCCCGGGCCCGGCCGTCCACAGCGGACACTCAGGCGGCCGCCGGAGTGAGGCGCGCCGAGCGGGCCACCGAGAGGCGGTCCGCGCCCCACACCAGCAGGGCCACCAGGCTGAACCCGGCGCCGAGGACGCAGACCGCGGTCCAGCCCCACGCGCTGTACGCCGTGGTCGCCGCGACAGCGCCGCCGCCGAAGCCCACCGAGTAGTACGCCATGTTGCTGCCGATGAGGCGGCTGCTCGCGTTCGGGTCGAGGCCCACGATGAGGTGCTGGTTGGTCACGTGGATGGCCTGGCCGGCGAAGTCGATCACGATGATGCCGATGATGAGGGGGATCAGCGACTTCGGCAGCCACGCGATCGGCAGCCAGGCCACGGTGAACAACACGAGCGTGATGCCGGTGACCCACTGCGCCCGGCCGCGGTCGGCCAGTGACCCGGCCCGCGCGGCACCGAACGCGCCCGCCGCGCCGACGAGGCCGAACAGCCCGACCGCCGACGTCGACAAGTTCCACGGCTCGGCGGACAGCGGCAGCGCCATCGAACCCCACAGCGCACCGAACCCGGCGAACATGAACATCGTGATCAGGCTCCGCACGCGGAACACGCGTTCGCGCGCGGTCAGCGTGACGATCGACGTGATCAGCTTGCGGTAGGAGACAGACGGCCGGTTCGGCAGCTCCGGCGGCAGCCGCAGGCCGAGGAGGATCGCGACGCCGAGCATGAGCACGGCGGAGACGACGAACACCGAGCGCCAGCCGAACGCGTCGGAGAGCAGGCCGGCCACGGTCCGCGCGAGCAGGATGCCGATCACGACGCCGCTGGTCACGATGCCGAGCACACGGCCGCGGGATTCGGGGCTGGCCAGCACGGCGGAGTAGGCGATGATCACCTGCTGCACCACCGTCGCGAGCCCGACCACGCCGCTGGCGATGAAGAACATCACCGGCCCGGGAGACACGGCCACGGCGAGCAGCGCCAGCGCGGCGATCACCGAGCCGATCGGGATGAGCACGCGCCGGTTGAGCAGGTCGCCGAGCGGCACGAGCAGGATCAGGCCCGCGAAGTAGCCGACCTGCGTCACGGTCGTCACGAAGCCGAGCCCGGCGGCGCCGACTCCGAGGTCGTGGCCGATCTCTTCCAGCAGCGGTTGGGCGTAGTAGATGTTGGCCACCGCGATGCCGCAGACGACGGCCAGCAGGACGGCGAACCCCGTGCTGATGCCGGGGCGTGGAGGTCCGGGAGTTTTCCGGACGTCGAGGGAGGTCATGGCGTTCCTAACAGGTGTCGGGCCACAGTGGTGAGTAGCAACCGGATTGGTGGCCCGCGCGCTGGGCTCAAAACCCACGCTAGGTTGCTATTGGGCCAGGTGTATGGTCCATTTCCATGGTGGGAACACGGGCCACTTCACCCGAGGGCAGACGCTCCGCCGAGGGCCTCGGCGCCGATCTGCACCTCGACCACCTGGACCTTCGCGGCCACCACGGCCTGCGGACGTCGCTGATGGACGCGTTGCGCGAAGCCGTGCGCACGGGCCGGTTGCTGCCCGGCGCGCAGCTGCCGTCGTCACGCACGCTGGCGGCTGATCTGTCGATCGCGCGCAATACCGTGGCCGACGCGTACGCCGAGCTCGTGGCCGAAGGCTGGCTCACCGCGCGGCAGGGTTCGGGCACGCGCGTCGCCCGCCGGGCGGAGCCCCGCCGCGCGCCGACGCCCGGCTCCGACCGCGTCGCGCTCCGCCGGCCGACGCCGATCCGCACGTCGGACACTCGCTTCAGCCTGTTGCCCGGCAACCCGGACCTGGCGAGTTTCCCGCGTGCGCAATGGCTGGCGGCGTCCCGGCGCGCGATCATGGCCGCGCCCCACGAAGCCCTCGGCTACGGCGACCCGCGCGGCCGCGTCGAACTCCGCACGGCGCTCGCCGATTACCTGGCGCGCGCCCGTGGCGTTTACGCGTCGCCTGAGCGCATCGTGATCTGCGCGGGGTTCGTCCACGGGCTGCGGTTGATCGGCAGCGTGCTGCGGGCGCGGGGAGTCGGAACGGTCGCCGTCGAGACCTACGGCGTGCCGCAGTACTACGACCTGCTCACCGAAACCGGCCTGGAGACACCCGCTCTGCCGCTGGACGAGGACGGCACGTGCACCGAGGGACTGCGTTCGCTCGACGCCGGCGCGGTCCTGCTCACGCCCGCGCACCAGTACCCGACCGGCGGCGCTCTGCGCCCGGACCGGCGCGCGGCCGCGGTCGACTGGGCTCGATCGACGGGCGGTTTGGTGCTCGAAGACGACTACGACGGGGAGTTCCGGTACGACCGCCAGCCTGTCGGTGCGTTGCAGGGCCTCGATCCCGAGCGCGTCTGCTACTTCGGCACGGCGAGCAAGTCGCTGGCGCCGGGGCTGCGGCTCGGGTGGCTGGTGCTGCCGCGTTCGGTGACGCACGAGGTGATCGCCGCGAAGGGCCACGTCGACTGGGCACCGGGTTCGTTCGACCAGCTGACGCTCGCCGAGTTCCTCACGTCCGGCGACTACGACCGGCACGTGCGCGCGATGCGGCTGCGCTACCGGCGGCGCCGGGACCAGCTGGTGGCGGCCGTCGCGGAGCACGCGCCGGGGATCCGCGTCTCGGGGATCGCGGCCGGGTTGCACGCGGTGCTCGACCTCCCGCCGGGCACCGAGCGTTCGGTGATCGCCGCGGGTGCGCGGGTGGGTCTGGCGCTCGACGGGCTGGGAGATTTCGCGCACCCGTCTTTGCCGGAGGACAGCGGGCGCGAGGGGCTGGTCGTCGGGTACGCGACTCCGTCGGACAGCGCGTGGTCGGGGGCGTTGGCGGCGTTGTGCTCGGTGCTGCCGCGGTCATAGCGTCGCGAGCACCTGCGCGAGGCCGTCTTCGAGCAGGGTGCCGGTGAGCTCGCCCGCGGCGGCGATCAGCTCGGCGGGGGACTGTCCCATCGCGACCCCGCGGCCGCGTTCGGCGGCCCAGGCGAGGAGTTCGATGTCGTTGTGGCCGTCGCCGACGGCGAGCACGCGGTGCCGGGGGACCGCGAGCTCGGCGCGGACGCGTTCGGCCGCCGCGGCCTTGTTCACGCCCTCGGCGGCGAGGTCGAGCCACGGGGTGCAGGCGAGAGCGAAGCTCACGTTCCGCAGGTGCATTTTTGCCACCAGAGCGAGGAAATCGTCCATGTCGTGGCCGGGCGCGAACGCGACGACCCGGGTGGCTTTCGTGGTCAGCAGCGCCTCGAACGGCACCGCGGCCTGCGCGTCGTCGAGGCCGGTCGTGCCGTCGGGGAACGGTTCGGTGCAACGGTAGCGGCCCAGTTCGTCCTCGACGGCGAAGCGGGCGTTCGGCAGGTGCGTGCGGATGGCGCGCAGGACCTCGGCCGGGTCGAACGACTCCACGTGGTGGCGCCGGAAGCCGGATCCGGATCGGCGCAGGGTGACGGCGCCGTTGGAACAGACCAGGAACCGAGGCGTGATGCCCAGGCGGTCGAGCACGGGGATGGTGCTCGCGGCGGAGCGGCCGGTGGTGAGCACGACGTGGTGCCCGGCCGCGTCGAGCCGGCGGACCTCGGTGACCACGGCGTCGCTGAGTGAGCCGTCCTCGTGGATCAGGGTGCCGTCGATGTCCAGCGCGACGAGCCAACCTCCGGTGTCCTTCCAGGACGGTGCGGTCATGACGGGGATCCTCCAGGGGAGTCGGTTCTTCCCACTGTAGGGACGTTCGCGGGGCTGTCCACTGTGCACTGCGCCATAGGCGATTGGCCCACGATCGACGGCCGGAATTGGACCACGTGCGCGTGGGCAGCGGCGCTTAGCGTGATCTCATGACGATTGAACGCCTGCCCGAGCACACCCCGCGCCTGGATTGGATGAAGCTCGCCCCCGACGTGTTCAAGGCGATGCTGCGCCTGGACACCGCGGCGAAGAAGCACCTCGACGAGGGCCTGGTGAACCTGGTCAAGATCCGCGCGTCGCAGCTGAACCACTGCGCGTTCTGCCTCGACATGCACAGCAAGGACGCGCTCGCGGCCGGCGAGTCGGCCGAACGCATCCTGCAGCTGGGCGCGTGGGCCGAGTCGAAGCACTTCTACACCGCGCGCGAGGTCGCGGCGATCGAGCTGACCGAGGCCGTCACCGTCCTCACCGACGGCTTCGTGCCCGACGAGGTCTACGCGAAGGCGGCGCAGCAGTTCGACGAGACCGAGCTCGCCCACCTCATCGCGGCGATCACCACGATCAACGCGTTCAACCGCTTCGGCGTGTCGACTCGCATGGTGCCGGGCCACTACGCGCCCAACGCGTCCTGACGCCTCGGCTCGCTTCCGTCTTCCCCGCGGAAGCGAGTTCTTTCACTGTCCACACCGGACTCTTCCCGCGAAGGACCCCATGACCACCATCACCACCCCGTTCGGCGCGCGAGCCACGGCCGCCGAGGTCCTCGCCGGAGTGGACCTGACCGGCCGCCGCGTGATCGTCACCGGCGGCGCTTCAGGGCTCGGCGCCGAGACCGTCCGCGCGCTCGCCACGGCCGGCGCCCGCGTCACCATCGCCACCCGCACACCGGCGCACGCCAAGCAGCTCGTCGAGGAGTTCCCGCGCGTCGACGTCGTGGCGCTCGACCTCGCCGACCTCGGTTCCGTGCGGGCGTTCTGCGCGCAGTGGGAAGGCCCGGTCGACGCGCTGGTCGCCAACGCCGGCGTGATGGCCCTGCCCGCGCGCGAGGTCACCGCCGAGGGCTGGGAAATGCACCTGGGCATCAACTTCCTGGGCCACTTCGCGCTCGTCACCGGTCTGCGCGACGCCCTGCGCTCCGGCGGCGGAGCGCGCGTCGTCGTCCTCAGCTCCGGCGCGCACCTGCTGACGGACTTCTCCTTCTCTGACCCGCACTTCGAGCAGCGGCCCTACGACCCGCTCGTCGCCTACGGGCAGTCGAAGACCGCCAGTGTGCTGCTCGCCGCCGGGATCAGCCGCCGCTGGGCCGGCGAAGGCATCCACGCCAACGCGTGCGCACCGGGCGTCATCCGCACGAACCTCCTGCGCCACCTCACTCCCGACGCCCTGCGCCTGCTCGGCGCCCTCGACGCCGACGGCAACGCCACCACCCCGGCCTACTTCAAGACTCCCGAACAGGGCGCCGCCACCCCGACGCTGCTCGCCGCGTCGCCGCTGCTCGACGACGTGACCGGCCGCTACTTCGAGGACAACCAGGAATCGCCGGCCATCGACGGTGGCGCGCACCTCGCCGCCGGCGGCGTGGACGCGATGGCGGGCGTCGCGCGCTGGGCCCTGGACCCGGTCGCGGCGGACCGCCTGTGGGACTACGCCTCGGCGGCTTTGCGCTAGCGGATCAGGGGAGCAACGGCAGCTTTCCGACGATCTTGCCCACCCGGTTGCGCGGCCCGACGATGCTCACCGCGTAGTAGTCGAGCGCCTCGCCGGCGGTTTCCTTCACGCCGGCGAGGTAGTCGGCGTACACCAGCGTGTGCTGTGCCATCACCGGCATGTCCGCCACGAAGCACCCGGGCGACGCCGCGGCCTTGGCGCGGAGGGTGCGCAGCGTCGGACCGTCGGCGGCCAGCACCGAACACCCCGTCCACGGCAACCCGGGATGCGCCTGCCCGTCGGCATCCACGGCGTCATCGCCGAGCAGCCCCGTGATGTTCGGCGCCGTCGCCGCGGCCGCGCAGACGGCCGCGTTCACCGCGCGCCCCGGCGGCAGACCGCTGTCGACGACCACCACCCACTTCAAGCGAGCCGCCCGCGTCGACACGGTCGGATCGACCTCGTTCGGGGCGAACCCGATCGGTGAACTTTCCTCGGCCAATGCTGGACCTCCCTGGCTGTTCGTACTGCGGTTGATTCCTGAAGCTAGACGAACAACCATTGGAATCGCCTAAGATCCGTACAAGTATCGGATTTGGCTTCCTGGAGGCGGACGTGGACGAACTTGATAAGGCCATCCTGCGAGAACTGCAGTCGGACGTCCGGAAGACCAACCGCGACGTCGCCGCCGCCGTCGGCGTCTCACCCACCACAGCCCTCGACCGCACCCGCGCGCTTCGCCAGCGCGGCATCATCCAGGGCGCGACCCTCGACGTGAACCTGCCCGCCATCGGCCGCTCGGTCCAGGCCCTCGTCGCGGTCCGCGTGCGCCCGCCGTCGCGCCGCGTCATCGAAGGCTTCCGCAACTGGGTCACCACGCTGCCCGACATCCTCGGCCTCTACGTCACGACCGGCACCGAGGACTTCATCCTCCACGTCGCGGTCCCCGACAACGCCAGCCTCTACGCCTTTGTGATCGACAAGCTCACCGCGCGCCCCGAAGTGGCCGACGTCCGCACGTCGATCGTCTACGAACACCTCCGCAACACCCGCATCACGCCGGTCGAGCGCTGAAAACCGTTCGCTCGTCGGTGATCCGGGGCTACGAAACGTCTTTCGTGGCCCGCGCCCGGAAGTCACGTACTTTGGCGCGGTTCCCGCACGTCGCCATGGAGCACCAGCGGCGGCGGTGCGCTTTGGTGCGGTCGTAGAACCACAGCGGGCACTCGGGTCCCTCGCAGTTGCGGACCAGGGACCGGTCGCCGTGGACGAACAAGTCGGCCGCCGCTTCCGCGACGGGTGAGAGGAGGGACCGGGGCGTGGTCCACGTCCACCGGTCCTCCAGGTCGAGGTCGGCGCCGGACCGGTGGACCTGCCGGCTGAGGCTGCTTTCGGCGAAGGTGGCGTTCAACGCGGCCAGGAACACCTCGTCCGGTGCCGTGGGATCGCCGTCCGCCCAGGCCTGGACCACCGGACGCAGGCGTTCACGCAACTCGACGGCTTCGAGAGCCGCGGCGTCGAGCTCGGCGCCACCGAACCGGTTGAGCACCGCGTTGCGGTCCTGCACATCGATCAGCCCCGTGAGCTCAAGCCACCGCAGGTAACCCGCTCCGTCGGGGATCAGCTCGGCGCTTTCGGCGGTGGCGGCGGTGTTGAGGAACGCGAGGGCCGGATGGTCACTCAGCCCGAGCAGGGGCAATTCCGGTTCCATCGGCCCTCCTTTCCTGTCCGTCCGTTCCGCGTTCGTTGACAGGCTACCGGGCGCGTTGTAACTGTTGATCTGCACTTTTACCGGTTACAGTCGTCGCCCCGAACCGGTGGGCAATCACATCAGGAAGGCTTGTCATGACAACCGTTCTGCACATCTCGGCCAGCCCGCGAGGTGCCGCGTCGGACTCGGGTGCGCTGGCCGCGGCGTTCCTGGAGGCGTACCAGGACGCCAACGCCGGCACGGTCGTGAAGACGCTGGACCTCTGGGACGGCTCGCTGCCGCAGTTCGGACCGGCCGGCGCGAGCGCCAAGCTTGCCGTGTTCGCCGGCGGCGCACCCGAAGGCGAGCAGGCCGAGGTGTGGGCGCAGGCCCAGACGCTCGCCGACCAGTTCACCTCGGCCGACGCCTACGTCTTCAGCATTCCCATGTGGAACTCGGGCGTGCCCTACGTCTTCAAGCAGTGGGTCGACATCATCACCCAGCCCGGCATGGTCTTCGGCTTCGACCCGGCCGCCGGCTATTCGGGCCTGGTCCACGGCAAGAAGGCCGCCACGATCTACACCAGCGGCGTCTACTCCGAAGGTGTCCCCATCCAGTTCGGCGCCGACTTCCACTCCACTTACGTGAAGGACTGGCTGCGCTTCATCGGCGTCGCCGATGTCACCGAGGTCCGCTTCCAGCCGACCATCCTCACCGGCACCCCGGATCAGGACCGCGCCTCGGCGCTGACCGCCGCCCGTGACGCGGGCAAGGCGTTCTAGTTCGTTCCGGTAATCGGAACTCGGCGGTCCGTCGCCTCGTGGTGACGGGCCGCCGAAGCGCGTCGAGCATCATGTCAATCCTTGACTTGATGCGACCGCAACCTTAACGTTTCCTTTCGCCGCCGGGTTTCCGCAACATTAATTCACATATCTGAATAAATGGCACAGAGGTCCCCACCGTGCGAAAGGAAACTGCGATGCGCATGCGCGCCGCGCTCGTCGTGCTGGCGATTCCCGCTTTCGTGGCTGCAACCGCGTTGTCCGCGGAGGCAGCGCCGGCCACCGGTCAGTCCGTGCTGGGCAGCCCGTCCGTGGCTCCTGGCGGCAACTTCGACCTGTCGACCTGGCAACTCCAGGAGCCGGTCGGCTCACCGGGCTCGCCGACCACCATCTCCTCGTCCCGGCTGCAAGGGCCGAACGGGTTCCAGGACAGCTATTTCTACACCGACACGCGCGACGGCGCGATGACGTTCTGGGCGCCGGAAAAGGGCGTCACCACGCCCAATTCGAACTACGCCCGATCCGAGCTGAGGGAGAT
Organism: Amycolatopsis sp. NPDC005232; assembly: GCF_040607795.1. Lineage (NCBI taxonomy): Bacteria > Bacillati > Actinomycetota > Actinomycetes > Pseudonocardiales > Pseudonocardiaceae > Amycolatopsis > Amycolatopsis sp. NPDC005232. Next base: position 123,066 of record NZ_JBEXHL010000026.1, read on the forward strand.
GAACCGCGACGGTTCGGCCGCCAACTGGTCGCTGAGCGGATCGCACAAGCTCGGCGCCACGCTGCGCGTGGTGTCGGTGACGTCGAACGTGTGCGTCGGCCAGGTCCACCTCGGCACCGGCGGCTCGTCGACGAAACCGTTGCTGGAGCTGTACTACCGCTCCAGCGGCGACATCGTGCTGGGCACCGAGAACTCGCCCGACGGCGGCCAGACCCTGCACACCGTCGGCCACGTCGCGGTGGGCAAGACCTGGACCTACACGATCGGGATCTCCGGCGGCAACACCATCGACCTCACCGTGAACGGCAGCACGACGCACTACAGCATTCCGTCGTCGTTCAAGGCGTACAAGCAGTACTTCAAGGCCGGTTCGTACAACCAGTCCTCGTCGAGCAGCACGACGAAGGGCGCTCGCGTCGCCTTCTACGGGCTGACGATTTCGCACAGCTGACCAGTTCGGAAAACGGCGCCGCCGGGGCAAAACTCGCCCGGCGGCGCCGTTTCGCGTGTCACGGGCAGGTGCCGTGATTTCCCTCGCTACGAACGAACCTCGGTTTCGTCCGCGGCAGAGGCCGAGATGCTCCGGATGAGCCGGTCGCGCGCCGAAGCCATGTGGTCGGCCAGGAACTCGCTGCACGCGGCGGAATCGCCGCGGGCGATGAGGTCGACGATGGGGGCGTGGCGGTCGTAGGCCATGTTCGCGCGCGCCGAGTCCGGGCCCGCCGCGAGCATGGTGATGCGCGCCAGGCTGCTGATGCCTTCCCACGACTGCAGCAGCAGCTGGTTGCCGGACAGCCGGCACATGGTGCCGTGGAACTCCAGGTCGGCGTCGAGGTCCGCGGCCAGTGACTCGGGCCGGCGCAGGCGGTCGAGGCGTTCGGTCAGCTCGGTGACGGCGGAGGACCGGTCGGGCAGCTCGCACAGCCGGCGCGCGGCGATCGTTTCCAGGCCGAGTCGGACTTCGAAGAGCTCTTCCACCTCTTGGGTCGAGACTTCGCGCACGGACACCCGGCCGCGCGAGTCCTGCGCGACGAGCCCCTCTTGCTGGAGCTGCCGCAGCGCCTCGCGAAGCGTTGCCCTGCTCACCCCCAGCGAAGTGCTGAGGCTGACCTCGGCCAGATGGGTCCCCGCAGGAATGTCCCCGCCGAAGATCGCCGTGCGCAGCAGGTCGACCGTCGACTCGCGCAGCGTGGTCCTGATCGGCTTGCTCGTGATGTTGATGGACACGCCACTCTCCCCGTTCGGACCGGCACCACGTGCGATCGCGGGCGGCCGGTAGCAGTCTAGCGGAAAACTGTTGCTTGACTGACTGTCGACATGCCGACAGGATGGACCGAGCCAGGCCACGAGCCAGGCCACCACGGCCGACGACGCAGCTGCCTCGCCGGCGGCGACGACCAGGAGACCGCGTGCGACCAGCGACGACGACACGAACGCCGACCGCGGCCGACAGCGCCGGGCGGCCGGTTCGCGTGGCCGCGCACCACCTACACCCTGGTTCGACCGTCGCCGCGCGCCGACCGTCCTAGGCAGCTGGCCGGCCCGGTTCCACACGCCCCGCGCCGAAAAACTCGGCCTGGAACCGGAGCTCTCGTTCGACGACATCGTCCGCGCCTATCTCGAAGACCTCGGACGCTGACCCGGCCGGGATCGTCCTTCGTGGACGGTCCCGACACCTCTCTCCCGGAAGTGGAGTTTTCGACCGATGCGAGCGGCACTCGACGACCTGGTCGCCCGGCGACTCGCCGACCAGGCGGCCATTCCCGCGTTCACCTGCTACGGGGCGGACACCGCGCTGGCGGTGGTCAGCGCGGCGGAAGAGGCGGGCCTGCCCGTGATCCTGCTGGTGGCGCCCTCGGCCGCCGAGCCGCGCCTCATCCGGACGCTGCGCTCGATCGCCGACGCGGCGGCCGTCCCGGTGTGCGTGCAGCTCGACCACGCGAAGGACGCGGCGTTGATCAGCATGGCGATCGAGCACGGTGTCGACGCCGTGCTCGCGGACGGCTCCCACCTGCCGCCGGACGCGAACGCGGCGTTCGTCCGCGAGGTCGGGGCTTTCGCCGCAACGCGCGGCGTCGTCGTGGAAGCGGAGCTCGGCAGCGTTCCCGGAGACGAAGACCGAGCGGAAGCCGTCGAGGTCTCCGGCAAGACCGATCCTGCGCAGATCCGGCCGTTCCTCGCGGCCTCGGGGGCCCAGCTGCTCGCGTGCGGCGTCGGCAACGTGCACGGCCGCTACCGCGGTGCGCCCGCCCTCGACTGGCCGCGGCTGGCCCGCATCCGTGCCGAGGCCGGCACCGTCCCGCTCGTCCTGCACGGCGCGTCCGGTCTGCCACCGTCGGACCTGCGTCGCTGCGGTGCCGTCGGCGTCGGAAAGGTGAACGTCAACACCGAACTCCGCACCGCGATGCTCGAAACCCTCGAAGCCGGCGTCGGCCCGGCCCGCGCGTCCGGTGAGGACATGCTGGCGCTCACCCGCGCGGTGCTGGACAAGGCGACCGGCGTCGCGCGCACCGTGCTCGAAACCCTCGGCGGCTAGGGCGGTCAGCCCAGTGTTGCCACTCGCACCCAAGTTATCCGTCATTCACTGAATTCGACGGCGGGTGAACAGGCCGGACCATCACTGAATTGGGTGGCCAGCTGGTCAAGTGCACTTCGATGTCTTCGCTTGCCAAAGCCGCTCTAGTGAACCACTATGCACTAGGGCGCTGCGACGGACGAAGGAGTCGGTGTGGACTTTCAGGAGGCCTCGGAACACAGGGATCTCCGGGACACGGTGCGGGCGATCGCCGCGAAGTTCGGGCCGGAGTACTACGTCCCGCGCGCCGAGGCCGGCGAGCCCACCGCCGAGCTGTGGGCCGAGCTGGGCCGCAACGGGTTCCTGGGGATCAACCTGCCGGAGGAGTACGGCGGTGGTGGCGCCGGCCTGGCCGAGCTGGCGATGGTGTGCGAGGAGACCGCAGCCGCGGGCTGCCCGTTGCTGCTGCTCATGGTGTCCGCCGCCATCTCGGGCGAGATGATCTCCGACTACGGCACCGCCGAGCAGAAACAGCACTGGCTGCCGCGCATGGCTTCCGGCGAGACGAAGATCGTCTTCGGTATCACCGAACCCGACGCCGGGTCCAACACCCACCGGCTCTCGACCGTCGCGGTGCGGGACGGCGACGACTTCGTCCTCAACGGCACCAAGCACTACATCTCCGGCGTCGACGAGGCCGAGGCCGTCCTGCTCGTCACGCGCACCGGCCGCGACGAGACCACCGGCCGCGCCCGGCTGTCGCTGTTCCTCGTGCCCACCGACACCCCCGGGTTCGTCGCGACGCGGCTGCCGGTGTCGGCGAAGCTGCCCGAGAAGCAGTTCGTGCTGCACTTCGACGACCTGCGCCTGCCCGCGAGCGCCCTGGTCGGCGAAGAGGGCAACGGCTTCCACCAGGTCTTCCACGGGCTCAACCCGGAGCGCATCACCGGTGCGGCCGTTTGCGTCGGCATCGCCCGCCACGTGCTGGCCCAGGCCGCGGACTACGCGTCGACGCGGGCCGTCTGGGACGCGCCGATCGGGCAGCACCAGGGCATCGCGCACCCGCTCGCGAAGGCCAAGATCGAGACCGATCTGGCCGCACTGATGACGGCGAAGGCGGCCTGGCAGCACGACCACGGCGAACCGGCGGGCGAAGCCGCGAACATGGCCAAGTACGCGGCGGCCGAGGCGGCCGGAGCTGCCGTGGAAGCGGCGATCCAGACGCACGGCGGCAACGGGTTCGCCACCGAATACGGCCTGCTGCCGTACTGGGGCATCGCGCGCCTGCTCCAGGTCGCGCCGGTGAGCCGGGAGATGGTCCTGAACTACGTCTCCCAGCACAGCCTCGGGCTGCCCCGTTCGTACTGAGCCCGAGACAAGCGAGCCGAGAGAAACGGACCACCGCGAGATGACCACCGTGTTGCGGTCCGCGTTGAACACCGCGGACGAGACCTTCCAGACCAACCTGAAGCACCAGAAACAGGTGCTGGCCGAGCTCGACGAGCAGATCCAGGCGGCCATCGCCGGCGGTGGGCCGCGCTACCAGCAGCGCCACCGCGACCGCGGGCGGCTGCTCGTCCGCGAACGCATCGAGCTCCTGCTCGACCGTGATGCGTCGTTCCTCGAACTGTCGTCGCTGGCGGCGTGGGGCACGCAGTTCTCGGTCGGCGCCTCGGTGGTGACCGGGATCGGCGTCGTCTCCGGGGTCGAGTGCGTGCTGATTGCACACGACCCGACCGTGCGCGGCGGGGCGATGAACCCGTACTCGCTGAAGAAGACGTTGCGAGCGCTGGAGATCGCCCGGATCAACCGGCTGCCGGTGATCAACCTGGTCGAGTCGGGCGGTGCCGACCTGCCCACGCAGTCGGAGCTGTTCGTGCACGCGGGCAAGATCTTCCACGATCTCACCGAGCTGTCGTCGCTGGCGATCCCCACCGTCGCGCTGGTGTTCGGCAACTCGACCGCGGGCGGCGCCTACGTGCCCGGAATGTGCGACTACGCGGTGATGGTCGACGGCCAGGCCAAGGTCTTCCTCGGCGGCCCGCCGCTGGTGAAGATGGCCACCGGCGAGGACGCCGACGACGAGGAGCTCGGCGGCGCGGCCATGCACGCCAAGGTTTCCGGGCTGTGCGACTACTTCGCGGCCGACGAGCGCGACTGCATCCGGATCGGGCGCCAGATCGTCGCCGAGTTCACCTGGCGCAAGCTCGGCCCCGGCCCGACGCTGCCCGCAGACGAGCCGCTGTACGACCCGGAGGAGCTGCTCGGTATCGCGCCCTCGGACATCAAGGTGCCCTTCGACCCGCGTGAGGTCATCGCGCGGGTGGTCGACGGATCGCGCTTCGGCGAGTACAAACCCTTGTGGGGCACCAGCCTCGTCACCGGCTGGGCCTCTGTGCACGGCTACCCGGTGGGCATCCTGGCCAACGCGCGCGGCGTGTTGTTCAGCGAGGAAGCCAAGAAGGCCAGCGAGTTCATCCAGCTCGCCAACCAGACCGACACGCCGCTGCTGTTCCTGCAGAACACCACGGGTTACATGGTGGGCAAGAACTACGAGCAGGGCGGGATCATCAAGGACGGCTCCAAGATGATCAACTCCGTTGCCAACAGCAAGGTTCCGCACATCACGGTGAACCTCGCCGCGTCCTTCGGCGCCGGCAACTACGGCATGTCCGGCCGCGCGTACGACCCGCGGCTGATGTTCGCGTGGGCCGGGTCCCGGCTGGCAGTGATGGGTGCCGCGCAGCTGGCCGGCGTCATGTCCATCGTCGCGAAGCAGTCGGCGGCGGCCAACGGGCGGGAGTTCGACCTCGAAGCGGACGAGCGCAACCGCGCGGCGATCGAGGCGCAGATCGAGAAGGAGTCGCACGCCTTCTTCGTCACCGCGCGGCTCTACGACGACGGCCTCATCGACCCTCGCGACACCCGCACCGTGCTCGGCATCGCGCTGTCCGCCGCGCACTCCAACACCGTCGCCGGCCAGCGTGGCTACGGCGTCTTCCGGATGTGAGGACCACCTTGAAAACCAGCTGGACCCCGCCGGGCACCCGCCCGATCCGGAAGCTGCTCGTGGCCAACCGCGGCGAGATCGCGGAACGGGTGATCCGCTCCGCGCGAGCCCTGGACATCGCCACCGTCGCGGTGCACTCCGATCCGGACGCTGACGCGTTGTTCGTCGAGGCCGCCGACGAAGCCGTGCTCCTGCCCGGCTCGTCGTCGGCCGAGACCTACCTGCGAGGCGAGCTCATCGTCGAAGCCGCGCTGGCCACGGGCGCGGACGCGATCCACCCCGGCTACGGGTTCCTGTCCGAGAATGCCGGCTTCGCGCGCCGCTGCGCCGACGCGGGGCTGGTTTTCGTCGGGCCGCCGGTCGCGGCGATCGAGGCCATGGGGTCGAAGATCGCGGCCAAGGAGTTGATGGCGAAGGCCGGCGTTCCCGTTCTGCCCGGCGCCACCATCGACGACACCACCGATGTGGATGCCGCGACCGTGACCGGCATGGCCGAGGACATCGGCTTCCCGCTGCTGGTCAAGGCGGCCTTCGGCGGTGGCGGGCGCGGGATGCGGATCGTGCGCGAGGCCGCGGAAGTCGTCGAAGCCGTGACGAGCGCGCGGCGGGAAGCGGCGTCGGCGTTCGGCAACGGAACCGTGTTCCTGGAACGGTTCGTGGAGAACCCGCGCCACGTCGAGGTCCAGATCTTCGGGGACGCGCACGGCACCGTCGTGCACCTGTTCGAACGTGAGTGCTCGATCCAGCGCAGGTACCAGAAGATCATCGAGGAAGCGCCGTCGCCGGCCGTGGACGAGGCGCTGCGCAAGCAGCTCGGCGACGCGGCGGTCGCGGCGGGTGCCGCGATCGGGTACACCGGCGCGGGCACCGTGGAGTTCGTGATGGCGCCGAACGGGGAGTTCTTCTTCCTCGAGGTCAACACGCGCCTGCAGGTGGAACACCCGGTCACCGAGGAGATCACCGGGCTGGACCTCGTCGCTCTGCAGCTGAGCGTCGCCGAAGGCGAGCCGCTGCCGGTGGAAGCGACGGAAGCCGGGATCACCGGCCACGCGGTCGAAGCGCGCCTGTACGCCGAGGACCCGGCGGCCGATTACCTGCCGGGCAGCGGCACGCTTCACCGCTTCCGGATCCCGGCCCTGCCGGGGGTCCGCGTCGACACCGGGGTCCGCGACGGCTCGGTGGTCGGCACGCACTACGACCCCATGCTCGCCAAAGTCATCGCGCACGGCCGCACGCGCGCCGAAGCCGTGCGGAAACTCGCCAGAGCCCTTGCCGAAGCGCAGATCCACGGTCTGGTCACCAACCGCGACCTGCTCGTGGCGATCCTGCGTGAACCCGACTTCGCCGCCGGCGCGACCGACACCGGTTACCTCACGCGCCACGATCCCGCCGCGCTGATCGGCGTGCCCGGCAAGGAGGCGGTGACCGTGCACGCGCTGGCGGCCGCCGTAGCGAGTCAGGCCGACCGCCGGGGCCGGGCCGAGGTGCAGCGGGTCGTGCCGACGGGGTGGCGCAACGTCGCGAGCGCCCCGCAGCGCGCCGAGTACCGCCTCGCGGACACCGACGTCGACGTCACCTACCGCTTCACCCGCCAGGGACTCGACGCGTGGGTGGACGGTTCCCCGGTGGACGGCCTCGCGGTCCTCGACGCGCGTCCGGACCGGGTGGACCTGCGCGTGAACGGAATCCGGCGCACGGTCCACGTGCACCAGGTGAGCGACACCGTCTACTGCGACAGCGTGCTGGGTGCCACCACCTTCACCGAACGACCCCGGCTGCCCGAGCCGGGCACGGACGCCGCGCCCGGTTCGTTGCTGGCGCCGATGCCGGGCACGGTCGTCCGGGTCGTCGCGGAACAAGGACAGCACGTCGAGGCCGGCGCGGTGATCGTGGTGTTCGAGGCGATGAAGATGGAGCACTCCGTGCGCGCGCCGGTCGCCGGGCTCGTGGCCGAGCTGTCCGTCGAGCTGGGCCAGACCGTCGAATCGGGCGAGATCGTCGCCGTCATCACCGAAGAGGAGGCCGGATGACCCCCGTGCGCTACGAGGTGACCAACGGCGTCGCCTGGCTCACCATCGACCGCCCCGAGGCGCGCAACGCGTTGAGTGAGGCGGTCCGAAAAGGACTGTTCGACGGCGTGCACCGCTTCAATGCCGACGACGACGCGAAAGTCCTCGTCCTGACCGGCGCCGGCGACAAGGCGTTCTGCGCCGGCGGCGACCTCAAGGAGATGAACGAGACCGCGCTGACCGTGCCGCCCCCGGACTTTCTTCCCCAGTTCGGGCGCAACGTCGACGTGCCGAAGCCGACGATCGCCGCGGTCAACGGGATCGCCTACGGCGGCGGGTTCCTGCTCGCGCAGCAGTGTGATCTCGTGGTGGCCGCCGAGCACGCGCGCTTCGCCGTGTCGGAGGTCAAGGTCGGCCGCGGTTCGCCGTGGGCGGCACCGTTGTCCTGGCTCGTGCCGCCGCGGGTCGCGCTGGAGATCCTGCTGACCGGCGATCCGATCAGCGCCGCGCGGGCACAGCAGCACGGCCTGGTCAACGACGTCGTCGCGGCGGCCGACCTGCGCGAACGCACGCAGCAGTTGGCCGAGCGCATCGCGGCCAACGCGCCGCTGTCCGTGCTCGCCGCCAAGCGCACCGCGTACCTGTCGGCCGGCCACAGCCGGGCCGAGGCCTACGACCTGGCCGAGGAGATCTGGGAACCCGTGTACCTGTCCGAAGATGCGCAGGAAGGCCCGTTGGCGTTCAAGGAAAAGCGCACGCCGGTCTGGCAGGGCCGCTGACGTGGCCGTTTCGATGCGGCAGGTGCTCGACGACCTCGTCGCCGAGACCCGGGTGCTGCAGGACCTCGTGGCGGACCTCGACGACGCGGCGATCTCCCGGCCGACCCCGGCGGTGGGCTGGACCGTCCGGGACCAGCTCACGCACCTCGCGTACTTCGACGAGACGGCGACACAAGCCGCGGTCGACCCGGCCGCGTTCCGGCTCGCCGCCGACGCCCTCGTGGCCGGTGGCATGGATTTCCCCGACCGGGTCGCGGCCGAACACGCGACGCTGCCCGCGGAAGCGGTCCGCACCTGGTTCGACCGGACGCGCCGCGAGTTCGTCACCGCCTTCCGCGACCTCGACCCGAAAGCGCGGCTCCCGTGGTACGGCCCGGACATGAGTGCCCTGTCCTCGGTCACCGCGCGGCTGATGGAGACCTGGGCGCACGGACAGGACGTCGCCGACGCGCTGGGCCGTGACCGCGAGCCGACCGACCGGCTGCGCCACATCGCGCACCTCGGCGTGCAGACCGCCGCGTTTTCCTTCGCCCTGAACGGAAAACCCGCACCGGCCGAGCCGATCCGGGTCGAGCTCACGGCCGCGTCCGGCGCCGTGTGGACGTGGGGGCCGGCCGAGGCCGCGGACCGCGTCACCGGGACCGCGCTCGACTTCTGCCTCGTCGTGACCCAGCGCCGCCACCGCGACGACACCGCTCTCGAGGTGGCGGGCCCGGTCGCGACCGAGTGGCTGTCCGTCGCCCAGACCTTCGCCGGCAGCCCCGGAACCGGGCGAGCGCCCCTGAGCCATGCGGGAGGACCATCGTGACCACGACCGGCGGCCGCGCCGTGCGCATCGGCAACTGCTCCGGCTTCTACGGCGACCGGTTGCAGGCCGCCCGCGAGATGGTCGAGGGCGGCCCGATCGACGTGCTCACCGGCGACTACCTCGCCGAGCTGACCATGCTGATCCTCTGGAAGGCCAAGCAGAAGGACCCGGCGACGGGGTTCGCGAAGACGTTCCTCACTCAGGTCGAGCACGTGCTGGGCACCTGCCTCGACCGCGGCATCCGGATCGTTTCGAACGCCGGCGGCCTCAACCCCGCCGGGCTGGCGGCCGAACTCGGTGCGCTGGCCGAACGGCTCGGCCTGCACCCACGCATCGCGTACGTCGACGGAGACGACCTCGTGCCCCGCCTCGACGAGCTGCAGGCGGCCGGCCACGCCTTCGCGCACCTCGACACCGGCCGCAAGCTCGCCGACGCCGGTGTGCGCCCGGTTTCGGCCAACGCCTACCTCGGCGCGTGGGGGATCACCGAAGCCCTGCGGGCGGACGCGGACCTGGTCGTGACCGGGAGGGTCACCGACGCGTCGGTGGTGGTCGGCCCGGCGGCGTGGTGGCACGGCTGGACCCGCGACGACGCGGACCTCCACGACAAGATCGCCGGCGCGATGGCCGCCGGCCACGTGATCGAATGCGGGCCCCAGGCCACGGGTGGGAACTACGCGTTCTTCGAGGAGGTCACCGACCGCCGGTACCCGGGCTTCCCGATCGCCGAGGTCGACGCCGACGGCTCGAGCGTGATCACCAAGCACGCCGATACCGGCGGGCTCGTGTCCGTGGGCACCGTGACCGCGCAGTTGCTGTACGAGATCGCCGAGCCGGCGTACCTCGGGCCGGACGCCGTGGCCCATTTCGACACTCTCGAGCTCGTGCCCGACGGCGAGCACCGCGTGCGCATCCGGGGCGTGCGCGGCAGCGCGCCGACCGACCGGCTCAAGGTGGCGCTCAACTACGAGGGCGGGTATCGCAACACGATGACGCTCGTGCTGACCGGCACCCGCATCGAGGAGAAAGCGGCGTGGGCCGAGCAGCAGCTGGTCGAGCTGCTGGGCGGACGGGAGCGGTTCGCGGAGTTCGACGTGCGGCTGCTGCGGTTCGACCACCCCGACGCGGCGACCAACGCCGAGGCCACCGCGCACCTGCGCGTGACGGTGAAGGACCCCGACCGGCGCAAGGTCGGCCGCGCGTTCTCCAACACCACCATGGAGCTCGCGCTTGGCGGCTACCCGGGTTTCCACACCACGACGCCGCCGTCCGCGGAAAGCGCGTACGGCGTCTATTGGCCGACGCTGATCCCCGCGTCCGAAGTGGAGCACCGCGTCACGCTGCCCGACGGGACCGTGCGGACCATCCCGCACAGCCCGGTGACGGCGGTTGCGCCTGAGGTCTCGGAGCCGGCGGTGGCCGAGGTGCCCGCCGGGCCGACCCGACGGCTGCCGCTCGGGACGATCGTGGGAGCCCGATCCGGGGACAAGGGCGGCAACGCCAACATCGGGGTGTGGGTCCGCACCGACGAGGAGTACGCGTGGCTGCGCGGTTATCTGACCGTCGAGCGTGTGCGCGAACTGCTCCCGGAGGCTGCGGAGCTGGACATCCGGAGTTACGAGCTGGCCAACCTGCGCGCGGTGAACCTCGTGGTCGTCGGCATCCTCGGTGCGGGCGTCGCCTCCGCGACGCGGCCCGACCCGCAGGCGAAGGGGCTGGGCGAGTACCTGCGCAGCCGCCTCGCGGACGTCCCGGAACACCTCCTGCGGAGCTGAGTCCACAGTGGATGATGCGCGTACGCCGAGACGAGATCCGGACCGCAAGGAGCGGATCCTGGCCGTCTCGGCCGACCTGATTTCGCGACACGGATACCACGCGGTGGGCCTGGCCGAGATCGGCGCGGCGGCGGGCATCGTGAGCACCGGGGTCTACCGCCACTTCCCGAGCAAGGCGGCGATCCTGACCGCGCTGCTGTACCGGGTGATGGACCTGCTGGACTCGGCGGCCGCCGAGATCCTGGCGACCACGCCGGACGAGCGCACCGCGGTGACCGAGCTGGTGCGCCACCACGTCCGCGTGGCCGTGGAGGAGCGGCGGATCCTGCAGGTGTACCACCTGGAGGCGCGCAACCTCCCGGCCGAGGACCTGCGCCGGCTGCAGCGGGCCCAGCGCGAGTACCTGGAGGGCTGGGCGGCAGCGGTGCGGCCACTGCGGCCGGGCCTGGCGGAAGGCGAGGCGAGGGTGCTGGTCCACTCGGCGATCGGCTGCGTGCAGTCGGTGTTGTTCCACCAATCGGGCCTGCTCGCGGACCGGCTGACGGAGCTGCTGCGCGGTGCGGCGCACGCCTGCCTGGGAGTGCCGCCGGTCGAACCGGAGGCGAGCGGGTGAGCCGGGAGCGCGCGGCCGTGCCGAGGTCAGCAGAGCACCGCGCGGGCCACGAGCGCGAGGTCGTCCGGCAGTCCCTGTACGGCGAGCGAATCGACCACAGTGGACTCCCACCGGCACAGGTCCTCGCGGATCTTGCCCACCGGCCCCACGAGGGCGACCTCCTCGACGAGCGCGGTCGGGATCGCGGCCGCGGCGGCCTGCTTTTCGCCGCGGAGGTAGTTGTCCTGCACGCGCGCCGCCACGTCGGCGTAACCCAGGCGGGTGAAAACGTCGTGGTGGAAGTTCGCTTCGCGGGCGCCCATGCCGCCGATGTACAGCGCGAGCTCGGGCCGGACGCGGTCGGCCGCGCGCTCGACGTCCTGGTCCACGACGACCGGCACCGTGGCGATCACCTCGAAGTGCGCCGGGCGACCACCGGGCCGGCGGGCGAAGCCGGCGTCGAGCGCGGCCCGGTAGAACGCGTCGGCCTCGGGGGAGAAGAACATCGCGTGCCAGCCGTCGGCGATCTCGGCCGCGAGCGCGACGTTGCGCGGGCCCTCGGCACCCAGCTGGATCGGCAGGTCCGGCCGCAGGTGGTGCAGCGTCGAGCGCAGCGGCTTGCCGAGCCCGGTGCCCGACGGCAGCGGAAGGCGGTGGAACTCCCCGTCGTAGGTGAGCGGGGCTTCGCGGGCCAGGACCTGGCGGACGACCTCGACGTACTCCCGGGTACGAGCCAGCGGACGGGGGAAGGCGACACCGTGCCAGCCCTCGGACACCTGCGGGCCGGAGGCGCCGAGGCCGAGGACCACGCGTCCGCCGGAGAGGTGGTCCAGCGTCGCCGCCGCCATCGCGGTGGCCGTGGGGGAGCGGGCGGGGATCTGCGCGACGGCCGTGCCGAGGCGCACGCGCGTCGTACGGGCGGCGCACCAGGCGAGCGGGGTGAACACGTCCGAGCCGTAGGCCTCGGCGAACCAGATCCCGTCGAAGCCGAGGTCCTCGATCTCCCGGACGCGCTCGTCCCACCGCGCCGGCACCCCGCGGAAGAACTGGCCGACGTTGACACCCACGGGGATCGGCATTTCGGTCGCCTCCTGAACGCGCATTTGGTGAGTGCATCGTTGTTCACTCGACGCTTCCTAGCAAGCTGCACTGATCGGGTAACGATGTGAATGGCTAGTGACTTTGGTCTTGCCAGTGCGCGCGTCAAGTTGGATGCTGTGCGGCGTCTGGCATTCGGCAAGGAGGCTGGTGTGGACCTGTTCGGGAAGATCGACGTCACGACGTTACGAGGCCGCCGGGCGGTCAACCGCTGGGAACGGACCTCCGTCGGCGACGTGTTCGAACGCCTGACGTGGAGCTACCCCGACAAGGTCGCGATCACCGGCCGACCTGGCGCGTACGGCGAGGAGCGGTTCGCGTCGGTCACCTTCCGCCAGGCCGACGAGATCGCCAACCAGCTCGCCCACGCGCTGGCCGCGCGCGGGCTCGAACCGGGCGCCCGGGTCGCGCTCTTCTGCGAGAACTCCGTCGAGGCGTACCTGGCGAAGATCGGCATCGCGAAGGCCGGGATGGTCGCCATGCCGATCAACCCCGCGCTGGCCACCGACGTGCTCGAATACCTGATCGGCCAGGCCGAACCGGAGGCGGCCATCGTCGACTCCGAACTTTGGCCGCGGGCTCGGGTGGCCTTCGAGACCGCCGGGCTGCCGGTCGCCGCGACGATCACCATCGGCGGCGGCGCGGTCGCGGGCAGCCCGACGTTCGGCGCCTTCCTCGCCGGCCGGCCGGTGACCGAGCCCGACGTCGAGATCCACGGCGACGACATCTGGCAGCTGCTCTACACCTCCGGCACCACGGCCATGCCGAAGGGCGCGATGATCTCGCACTCGGCCAGCCACCTGGCGGCGCTGAACTTCTCCGTCTCGCTGACGCGCGGGCTCCGCGTGGAGACCGAGGTGAAGGTGATGACCTACCTGCCGATGATCTACCACGTCGGCGACCAAGTGTTCACCTTCTCGGCGTTCCTCGCCGGGGGTTCGCTGGTCCTCGGCCGCCGGCCGGTGCCCGACCAGGTCGCCCTGGCCATCGACGAGGAGCGGCCGACCGCGCTGTGGGCCGGCTCGCCGCAGTTCGTCGCCGCGTTGACCGCCGAGGCGGAGAAATCCGGTCGCGATCTCTCCGGCCTCACCGTGCTGGTCTACGGCTGGGGTGCGCTCGAACCGGCCGTTTACGAGACCCTGCAACGGAAAGCGCCCGGCCTGGTCGTGCTCGGCATCTTCGGGCAGACCGAGGCGATCGCGTGCCACCGGTTCTGGCCGGCGAAGTGGCCGGAGGTCTACGAACGCACGGCTCCCGCGTTGAACTACGTCGGGGTGCCGAGTCCGCTGCTCGCCTCCGACGTCGTCGACGAGACCGGTACCTCCCTGCGCGACCAGCCGCAGGTGCCCGGCGAAGCCGTGTACCGGAGCCCGACCGTCACGGCCGGGTACTACCTCAACGAGGACGCGACCCGCGAGGCCTTCCGCGGCGGCTGGTTCCACTCCGGTGACAGCGCGGTGGTGGACGAGGACGGCCTGCGCGTGATGGTCGACCGGTTCAAGGACATCGTGAAGTCCGGCGGTGAGAACGTGTCCAGCTTGCGGGTGGAGGCGGTGCTGCACCGGCACCCGGCCGTCGAGAAAGCCGCCGTGATCGGCCTGCCGCACGAGCACTGGGGCGAAGCCGTGACGGCGGTCGTCGTGCTGCGGCCTGGCGCGGAGGCCGACGAGACGTCGCTCATCGCGCACTGCCGCGCCGCGCTCGGCGGCTACGAGACTCCCAAGGCGGTCGTCTTCGAGGACGCCCTGCCCGAGACCGTCGGCGGCAAGGTCCTCAAGTACAAGCTGAGGGGCCGGCACGCCGGCCTCTACGGGTCGTGAGGCTGAGGAGCAACCTTGCCCCTTCGTGATCTCCGGCGCTTCGCTGTCCTTTGTGGAGGACCCTGATGACTCTGGTCGACCTGACCTACCAGGACTCGATCGCCCTCGTGCGCCTCAACCGCCCGGACCGCCTCAACGCCCTCTCCGACGAGCTCCTGACCGACCTCGAGACCACGCTCGACCGCATCGCCGCCTCGGCTTGCCGCGCGATCGTCGTGACCGGTGCCGGGCGCGCGTTCTGCGTCGGTGCGGACCTGCCCGAGGTGCTCGACCGGCTGGACGGCGGCCAGGAGGACCTGCTGGCATTCGTGCGGCGCGCCGGGAACCTGTTCAGCCGCTGGGAAAACTCACCCTTGCCGGTCATCGCCGCCGTCAACGGTCACGCCGTCGCCGGCGGTTTCGAACTGGTCCTCGCCGCGGACGCCGTTGTCGCGGCCGAGGGCGCCCTCCTCGGCGACGGCCACGTCCGCTACGGCATGCTGCCCGGCGGAGGCGGCGCGGTCCGCATCGAACGCAAGCTCCCGGCCAACGTCGCCCGCCGCCTGCTGCTCACCGGCGACCTCGAACCCGCCGAACGCTTCCATTCCTGGGGTCTCATCGAGGAAGTCGTGCCGGCGCAGGGTTTGCTCGACGCGGCGTTCGCCCTCGCCCGCCGCTTCACCGCCCACAGCGCCCTCGCCCTGGCCGAGGTCAAACGCGTCGCCAACGCCGCCCGCGACCTGCCCACCGCCGAAGCCCTCGACCTGGAGTACGAGACCTTCGCGGCCTACGTGCACTCCCCGGAAATCCGCGCCGGCCTGACAGAGTTCCGCGAGCGCGAACGCCCACCCGCGTAGCTCAGGCGCCCTGCTCGTCCGGCCATTCCTCGCCCGCGTCGCCCGCCTCGACGACGACCGCGGGCGAGGCCGCGTCGATGCCGAGACAGGCGTGTGCCGCGCCGACCAGCAACGCGGCCAGTTGCGGTACCGGCAGGCCGGAGTTGAAGAACAAAATGGACTGGATGCTGCCGATCGCCGCGTGGACCAGGACGCGGATCTCGCCGTCGGCCAGGTCGGTGCGCAGCGGGGCGACCGCGCCGACCCACTCCTCGATGTAGTGGCGCTGAGCGCGGCGCAGGCGCCGGAGGTCGTTCTCCGGCAGGTTGCGCGCTTCGCGGTGGTACACCTGGAGGATCCGGCGGTCGTGGATGGCGATGCGCACGTGGTTGCCGATCAGCTCGCTCACCGCGCGCCGGTCGTCGCCTGCTTCGTCCACGATGGACGAAGCGGCGGTGGACAGCTGGTCCATCACCTGCTCCAGCAGTTCGGCGAGGATCGCCGACTTGCTGTCGAAGTGCCGGTAGATGCCCGATCCCACGATCCCCGCGGCCTGACCGATCTCGGCCATGCCCACGGTGTGGTAACCGTTGCGCGAGATCAGCTCCGCGGCCGCGGTCAGGATCCGGGCTTTGCGCGCGGGATCGCGCCGAGGCCGTTGCGCCTCTTTCACCGGTACCTCCCTCCACGGCTGACTTTCCGATCGTACCTCGCACCCGCGCGCCCCAAGCCGCCGCAGGGCGAGCGTCACTCTTGCTTTGCCGGGCAGAACAACCCGATCACGTGAATTGCGCGCGGGCTCGAGCGTGGTACTGTCCGCTAGCTAGTGAATCACAGTTCACTAGCTAGCCGCACCTCCCAAGACCCTCCACTTTCATGCTCTTCAGAGGGTTTCTTGTGCGGAAGTCCATGGTTCAGGATGACAAAGAGGTCAACCATGCCGCTCATAAAGAACGATAATTCACTACGGCGCCGGCGTGCAGCGACCGTGCTGGCGGCCCTTCTCGTGGCCACCGGAAGCGTCGTGACGCCCGTCTCGGCCGCGGTAAACCCAGCCACAGACTGCAAGAACGTCACGGTTGCGGTGACCGCGGCCGGCCAGCCGGCCACCATCGCCGGCACGCTGTGCGTCCCGCCCGGCGCCACCACCGTGCAAATCCTCGTTCACGGCTGGTCCTACGCGCGGTACTACTGGGACCTGCCGTATGAGCCGGACACCTACTCCTACGTGCGGGCGGCCAACCGGCGCGGCTACGCGACGATGAACATCGACCGCCTCGGTGACGGCCAGTCCAGCCACCCGCTGAGCGCGTTCGACAACTTCTACGCCGACGTCAGCACCGTCCACCAGGTCATCACCGCCCTGCGCGCCGGCAAGCCCGGCACCCGCTTCGACAAGGTGATCGAGGTCGGGCACAGCCTGGGCGGCATCCTCACGATGACGGAAGCGGGCCTGTACAAGGACGTCGACGCCATCATGCCGACCGGCATCGCGCACTCGCTCAACTACACCAACGTCGTCACGAAGATCATCGCCGACGACTACCCCTCGTCACTCGACCCGAAGTTCTCCGGCGCCGGCCTCGACCCCGCGTACCTGACCAGCTACCCCGACACCCGCCGCGGCTTCTACCTGGGCAACGCGACCTCGACCGACCCGGGTGTGGTCGCGAAGGACGAGCAGCTCAAGGAAACCGGCAACCTCGTCGAGCTGGCGACGTTGGCCGGCTACAACGTCCTCAACGTCGACCGCACGCTGAACATCCCCGTCTACACGGTCGTCGGGCAGCACGACCCGTTCATCTGCGGTCTGCTCGGCCCGAGCTGCTCGGATTCCGCGGCCCTGGCCGACTTCGAGCGCCCCTTCTACGGTCCTGACGCGACAGTCCTCGCCGACGTCGTCCCGAACACGGCCCACGACCTCCAGTTGGAGAAGAGTGCGCCGGACAGCAATGCGCGCATGCTCGACTTCGCGGACAAGTACGTCGGGGCCGGCACCGCGGTCCGCGACAGCGCGCCCGGTGCCGCGGCGCCCGTTCCCACGCCGCCGAACCCCACTCCGAGCCTGGCGGCACGGGCGGTCAACGCCACGGTCGTGCAAGCCGCCGTCCCGGCCATCGCGCTGCTTCAGCGCAGCAGCAACGTCGTCCCCGGCCTCGGCGACA
This sequence comes from Amycolatopsis sp. NPDC005232, assembly GCF_040607795.1. NCBI lineage: Bacteria > Bacillati > Actinomycetota > Actinomycetes > Pseudonocardiales > Pseudonocardiaceae > Amycolatopsis > Amycolatopsis sp. NPDC005232. Next base: position 140,452 of record NZ_JBEXHL010000026.1, read on the forward strand.
ACCAGGACCCGATCCCGGGCATGTCGCAAGCCCTCTCGACGATCGGCAACCTCACCGACACCCTCGTCGGCACATTCCCGGAAGAACTGATCAGCGGTAGTTGAGTCGGCCGCAATGACGGCACAACGAAATCGGCGGTTCTCACTCGCGAGTGAGAACCGCCGATTTCGTTTACGTGAAGAATGTGCCCTTGGCAGGATTCGAACCTGCGACACCTGCCTCCGGAGGGCAGTGCTCTATCCCCTGAGCTACAAGGGCGCATCGCTGCGCGACGAAGTCAGCTTAGCGCACCCCGGTTCGCCCGGTGTTCCGCAGGGGGTCACCTTCGGGGCCGACACTGCTAGCGTTGATCTTGCCGACGGAGGGAGCAAGGGTGGCAGCGGAACCGTTCGAGGCCCACGTGACCGAGGCCGACATCGCGGACCTGCGGGAACGGTTGCGCCGCACGCGGTGGCCCGAGGCCGAGACGGTGGACGACTGGTCCCAGGGTTTGCCGCTGGCCTACGCGCAGGAGCTGTGCCGAACCTGGGCCGAGGACTACGACTTCGGCTTCGCCGAGAGGCTGAACGCGTTCCCGCAGTTCCGCGACACCGTCGACGGGCTCGGGATCCACTTCCTGCACGTGCGCTCACCCGAGCCGGACGCGTTCCCGCTGGTGATCACACACGGGTGGCCTGGCTCGGTGCTCGAGTTCCTCGACGTGCTGGGCCCGCTCACCGACCCGCGCGCCCACGGGGGAGACCCGGCGGACGCGTTCCACGTGGTCGCACCGTCGCTGCCCGGGTACGGGTGGAGCGACAAGCCGGCGAAGGCCGGGTGGGGTGTGGAGCGGACCGCGCGGGCGTGGGACAGCCTGATGGTTTCGCTCGGCTACGAGCGCTACGGCGCGCAGGGTGGCGACTGGGGCTCGGCCGTGACCGGAGCGATCGGCGAGGTCGCGCCGGAGCGGGTGGCGGGCGTCCACGTGAACATGGCGGCCGCGCCCCTGGGGCAGTTCGACGACGCGACACCCGAGGAGCAGGCGGCGCTCGCCGCGGCGCAGGAGTTCGGCCGCACCGGGCGCGGCTACTCCGGCCAGCAGTCCACCCGCCCGCAGACGCTCGGCTACGGCCTCACCGACTCGCCTGCCGGCCAGGCCGCCTGGATCGCCGAGAAGTTCTGGGCGTGGACCGACAACAACGGCCACCCGGAAGACGCGCTGACCCGCCGCCAGATCCTCGACGCGATCTCCGTGTACTGGTTCACGGCATCGGCCACGTCGTCGGCGCGGCTGTACTGGGAGAGCTTCGGCACGGGGTTCCGGAACAAGATCACCGCGCCTTCGGGGATCTCGTTGTACCCCAAGGAGATCACGCGGCCCTCGCGCCGTGAGGCCGAGCAGCGGTTCACCGACCTGCGCTGGTTCGAACAGCTGCCGCACGGCGGGCACTTCGCCGCGATGGAGGAGCCGGAGTCGCTCGTCGAGCAGGTGCGCGGGTTCTTCCGCCTGGTGCGCTGATCCCACCAGGCGGGAGTGCTCATCCGGGGGATGGGTATCGGCCTGTGTGCCCGATTACAGTGAACTTAGGCTTACCTGTATTGCACATATGCGCATGCGACTATATATTGCGAAGAGGACCTGGCGACAGGCCCTGCACTAGTGGTGACCTGCGGAAACGACGGGAGGCGACGTCATGGGCCACGGACACGGACACGGTCACACCGCCGCCCCGGCGAGCGCCTCCGGCCGCTATCTGCGCGCGTTGCTGATCGCCCTCGTCATCGGTGCGGGCTTCATGGTGCTGGAGTTCGTGGTCGGCTTCACCACGGGCTCGCTGGCTCTGATCTCCGACGCCGCCCACATGTTCACCGACGTCCTGGGCGTCGGCATGGCGCTCACCGCGATCGTCCTGGCGCGCCGCAGCGGGCCGACGCTCAGCCGCACGTTCGGCATGTACCGCGCCGAGGTGCTGGCCGCGCTGGGCAACGCGGTGCTGTTGTTCGGCGTCGCCGGATACGTGCTGGTGGAGGCCATCGGCCGCATCACCGACCCGCCCGAGGTAGCGGGCCTGCCGGTGATGCTGGCCGCGGGAGCCGGCCTGGTCGCCAACATCGTGTCGTTCTTCGTGCTGCGCTCGGGCGCGCGCGAAAGCCTCAACGTCCGCGGCGCGTACCTCGAGGTGCTCGCCGACCTGATCGGCTCCGTCGGTGTGCTGATCAGCGGCGCGATCACCCTCACCACGGGCTGGCGCTACGCCGACCCGATCATCGGTGTCGCCATCGGCCTGTTCGTGCTGCCCCGCACGTGGGCACTGGCCCGGCGCGCGCTGCGCATCCTGTTCCAGCACGCCCCGAACACCGTCGACGTCGGCGCGATCAGCACGGAGCTCGCGGCCCTGCCGGGCGTCTCCGACGTCCACGACCTGCACGTCTGGACCCTCACCTCCGGCATGGAGGTCGCCTCGGCCCACCTCACGATGAGCGACGAGGCCGAGCAGTCCACCGTCCTCACCAAGGCGCAGGACCTCCTGTCCGCCCGGTACTCCATCAACCACGCGACGCTGCAGGTCGAAGGACCGCAGTGCGCGCGCCGGTGCCAGGAACTGTCCTGGTAACCCGCTTTGAGCCGGGATGGGCGTACGCCTGCCTTGGCGCTGAGCCGAATCCGACGGGATCTGACCCGTTCACCGGTGGCCGCTTCCCCGGGTTGGGGGCAATCTTCAAGCGGCGCAACGGATAAGCAGGCGGGCATGAGCGCGCCTGCCGAACAGACCACCAAGGGGGATGCTCGTGAGTGAGCGAATCAGTTCGCAGCGGCAGGAGTTCGGGATCGGCGTGATCGGGGGGCCGGCCACCGTCGTGGACATCGCGGGCCTGAGGTTCGTGATGGACCCGACGTTCGACGAACCGGGTCCGCGCGCCTACCTGACCAAGCTCGAGGGCCCGGCGGTCGACGAAGCCGGGCTCGGCGACGTCGACGTCGTGCTCGTGAGCCACGCCGCCCACCCCGACAACCTGGACGTCAGGGGCAAGGAATACGCCCTGGCTGCCAAAACGCTCCTGACCGGCGCCAACTCCGCGAAGCTGCTCGGCGCCACCGCCAAGGGCCTCGAGGCCTGGGAGACGATCACCATCCCGCGCGGCGACGGCGGCGGCGACCTGACCGTGCAGGCCGTTCCGGCCGAACACGGTCCCGCCGACGGCGACCGCGACGACACCGGCCACATCAACTCCCAGGTGATCGGCTTCGTGCTCTCGGGCACCGGCCTGCCGACGGTGTACCTCAGCGGCGACAACGCCTCCGTCCGCGTCGCGGCCGAGATCGCAAACAAAGTGGGGCCCATCGACGTCGCGGTCCTCTTCGCCGGCGCCGCCCGCGTCGCGGCGAAGTTCGACGGCCGCCCCCTGACGCTGACCTCCGAACGCGCCGCCGCCGTGGCCGCGGTGCTCGGCGCGAAGACCGTCCTGCCCGCCCACATCCAGGGCTGGGCCCACTTCTCCGAGGGCATCGACACATTCCGGCCCGCCTTCGACGACGCCGGCCTGGCCCACGTCCTGGCGCTGGCCGAACCGGGCGAGTGGAACGTCGTGGGCAAGCAGTCCTGACGCCTTCTTTCTCTGAGCAGGGGCCGGTCGCGGTGGACGAGGTGCGCACC